>JAGWWV010000004.1 GCA_018970175.1 Acidobacteriota bacterium | reverse complement strand
TGCGATCCGCAAGGCCGTGTCGACGAAAGATCCACACGAGGCCGACCGCGCCGACGATCTCGAGGGCGATGTTGAATGCGCCGCGCTCGGCCACCGGCAAGCGCGCGTCACCGAACGATACGCCGGTGAATGGCCACCAGAAAACATCGGTGTTCGCGAACGCCCCGTCGAAAACGAGGTGCAGAAACGTGCCGATGGCGAGGGGCAGCACCCGACGTCGACGCATGCTCCCGCGACGCGTCGCGAGCATGATCAACGTCATCAAGCCGACGCTAAAGACGAGCGTGTGCATCACCCGAGCTCCGCCGAACCACACGTCGACGACATCGGGAACAAGCACGCCGACCACGAGCAGTCGATAGTCGAACCTCGGGTCTCGGAACACGTATCTCACGGCGAGGATTGCCGTGGCGACGAACCAAAGGAGCACGTCGATCAAACTACCGATTCGCTCAAACGACGAGCCATCGTGCGCAGTTGGGACATTCCCTCTCCGTGGGTGACAAACGCCGCACCGCGTCGACCTCCGACGGCGACAGGTCGAGATGGCAGCCCCCACACGTGGCCCGAACCAGCCGGGCCACCGCAGTGCCCGCATGCGCTGCGCGCCTGGCGTCGTACTGCTGCAGCCAACCGCCGTCGATGCGGCCCGCGGCATCGTCGCGCCGGGCACGCGCATCGGCCAGCGCACTGCGCACCGCCTCTTGCGCCACAGCGAGTTCGGCACGCGCCACGTTGAGGCGTTGCGAAGTCGCATCGCAGGACCGGCCGATCGTCGCGAGTGCGGCATCGAGTTCTTCGCTGCGTTCGATTGCGACCAATGCCTCGTCGTCGAGGGCGGAGATCTTTCCTTCGAGCACGGCGATCTCGTGCTGCAGTGCCTCGGCTTCGCGTGGGGCAATGACAGTGCGCAACTGCGCGTTCAGCCGGACGATCTGCTTGCGCAGTTCGTCGACACTCCGCTCGTTTGCCTCGACGGTGTTCGCCAGCTGCCCTGCTTCAGTCGCGGCACGATTGCGGTCGGCTTCGAGCGCGGCCAGTTCGGCTTCGATGGTGCGCACACTCTCGGCCTCGGGCAGATGCGTCGCGCGGTGAAGCAGTTGGGTGACCTCGGTATCGATCGCCTGCAGGCCGATCAGTTCCTCGAGGATCTCCATTGTCCGAGACTACCGATGCTCGACTCAATGACGTTTCGTCAGCCGCCCGCGATCGTGGTTTGCGCCCAGGCGGGCAACGGCTTCGCGCAGTCGAAAACGAGCGTTCGATTGGGATCGACCGACGGCACGGGCGAGAACGGGTTCGTGTTCGAGGGCAGGATGGTGGTTCCCGCGTCGACCACACTGACGACCGGACGACCGCCAGCCGGCGGCGCATTGACAACCGTGGTGTCGGGCACCGTTGTCGGAGCAATCGTGGTGGTTTCGCCCGGCAACAGAGTCGTGGTGGTGGTCTGGGGCAAGGCGACACTGCCCACCGTGCGACGGGGCAGCGATCCGGCGACGACGGTGGCAATGCAGTCGACGCCGGGCAGATACAGGCGTACCGACGATCGCGAGATGAGCGGTGGCTCCTCCCAGTCGAGTGCCGGTTGCCCCGCGAGCGCACGGTCGGTGAACGCCTTCCAGATCGCCGCGGGGAAGGTGCCTCCCTGCACACGCGGCACCTTCTTCGCCACGAACTCCGGGATGTTGACCATCGGCGTGTACGCCTTCGGGTCGCCCACCCACACGGCAGTCGTGAGCTGTGGCGTCATGCCCACGAACCATGCATTCGTGTTGTCGTCCTGCGTTCCCGTCTTGCCCGCCGCGGGGCGCTCGCCGTCGAGTGCGCTGCGCCGTGCCGTGCCGCTGACGAGCACACCCTTCAGAATGCCGACGGCTTTGTCGGCCACTTCCTTTGCGAACACCGTCTGGCCGGGATCGTTGTGTTCGTAGACCACACCGGTCGGGCCCTCGATGCGCTCGACGAAATAGGGCTGCATGTGGACACCACCGTTCGCAAGGGTCTGCGCGCCACTCGCCATGTCGAGTGGGCTCATCTCGTTGGCACCGGTGGCAAAACTGGCGTAAGGCTGGATCTTGAACGAGTCACGCGTGAGGAACATCGACTGCGACATGCGGTAGGTGGTGTCGACCACACGATTCAATCCGACGATCTGCGCCAGACGGCTGTAGGCACAGTTGATCGAGTACCACGTCATCTCCTCGACCGAACCGAGCGGACGACTGACGCCTTGTTCGATTTCGAACGGCTCGTCTTCGTTGCCCGGGTTCGGCAACGTGCAGGGCAGCGTGCCGTCGATGAGATCCGTGGCCTCGACTCCGGCCTGCAACGCCGCGGCGAGCACGAAGATCTTGATGCTCGATCCGGTCTGACGGCGCCGCAGGGTCATGTTGACTTCCTCGCGTCCGGGCTGGAATCCGGGCCCGCCAACCATCGCCCGCACACCACCCGTCCCGGTATCGAGCGACAGCACCGCACCCTGGATTCCCGTCTTGTTCGTCGGCAACTGCGCCCGCACTGCCGCTTCTGCCGCAGCCTGCACCTCGGTGTCGAGAGTCGTGTACACGCGCAACCCTCCACGGAAGAGCGCATTGAACCTTTCCTGGTATGTGGGGCCAAGGATGTCGGTTTTGTTCAGGAGGTAATCCTTGACCGCCTCGGAGAAATAAGTCCGTGAAATCGCCCGCTGCGGCACCGACTGCACGACTTCGGGCAATGGCCACGACGTCGCCAGTTCCTCGGCGCGCTCGGGCGCGATGAGACCTTCGGCAGCAACGCGACGCAGCGCAACTGCGAAACGTTGACGGGATCGCTCGGGGTGGCGAATGGGGTCGTAGCTCGACGGCGCCTGGATCATGCCCGCAAGAAACGCGCCCTGCTCGATCGTCAGGTTCTCGACATCGGTACCGAAGTAGATCTCGGCGGCAGCCTGCAGGCCGTAGGCGTTGTTCCCGAGGAACACCGTGTTGAGGTACCGCTCGAGGATCTGGCGCTTCCCCACTTCGCGTTCGAGAAGAACCGCGTAGCGAGCCTGGAGAATCTTGTAGCGACCGTCACGTTCGAGTCCGGCGAGATACTCGTTCTTCACCACCTGTTGCGTGATGGTCGATGCACCCTGCCGCGACGAACCCGACTCGAAGTTCGACAGCATCGCCCGGACCAGGGCACGCAGGTTCACGCCCTTGTGGCCGAAGAAGTTCGCGTCTTCGACGGCGAGCACGGCCGCCACAACGTCGTCGGGAACCTGGTCGATCGTGATGGGTTGACTGTTCTCCACTTGGAAAGCACCGATCTGGCGGCCCTTCTGGTCGAAGAGGATCGAGCGTTGGGCGATTCCGGTGAACGTGGGCAGTTCGACGGGTGTTTCGTCGTGAGCATTGACGAGGCCCCACACCCGTGGGGCGATGGCGACGCCGATCGCCGAGACGAAGAGACTTCCGGCCAGCACGACGACGACGAGCCTGAAGATTCTCACCACCCAGCTCATCGCTCGACTCATCGTCTTCCACGGTATCCGCGCACCAACAGCGACTACCGTGAAGGCATGTCTTTCCCCCACATTCGGCCGTTTCGCTTCGGCGTCCAGTGCTCACGGGCATCTTCCCGGTCGGAATGGATCGATCTCGCACGACGAACCGAGGCAAACGGTTTCGATTGCCTCACCATGCCCGACCACTTCACCGACCAACTTGCGCCGGTGCCCGCCTTGCAGGCCGTCGCCGACGCAACAACCACGCTGCGCGTCGGCGCACTTGTCTGGGACAACGACTACAAGCACCCGGTTGTTCTCGCCAAGGAACTGGCGACGATCGACCTCCTCTCCGAGGGAAGGCTGGAAATCGGTATCGGCGCCGGCTGGATGATCAGTGACTATGAACAGGCGGGCATTCCCTACGACGCGGCCGGCGTTCGCATCGACCGCTTCATCGAGGGACTCGAGATCATCAAACGCTCGATGAACGACGGTGCGTTTTCGTTCTCGGGGAAGCACTACACCATCAGCAACTACGACGGGCTCCCGAAGCCGGTTCAGCGGCCGTGTCCACCGATTCTCATCGGTGGCGGCGGCAAGCGCGTCCTCTCATTCGCGGCGCGCGAGGCCGACATCATCGGCATCAACGGCACCATGACCGCGGGCGTCGTCGGACCCGACGCCATCTCCTCGATGACCGCCGACGCAGTCGAGGAAAAGGTGAACATCGTGCGGACGGCCGCCGGCCCCCGACTCGCCGACATCGAGATGAACATCCGCGCCTTCTTCGTGAAAGTCACCGACGATGCAGCGGGCACCATCTCCGGCATGGCCCAGATGATCGGAGTCGAACCGACGATGGTGGCCGACACTCCCTTCGCCCTCATCGGACCCGTCAGCAAGATCGTCGACGACCTCCTTGCCCGCCGCGAGCGGTGGGGCTTCAGCTACGTCATCGTGGGCGCAGAGGATGTCGACTCGTTCGCACCGGTTGTTGCCGCCCTGAACGGAAAATGAAGACTGCGAAAGTCCTCCCACCGGCGATCCTGACCGGTGCCGTCCTCGCGTGGATCTGGATCGTCGGTCGCCTGGTGGTCGACCGCCACAACTCTTTCGCCACGTTCGACTTCGACCTCGGAATCCACGACCAGTCGCTGTGGCTGTTGTCGAAGGGCCAGTGGTTCAACACCGTGTGCGGCCTGCCGGTGTTCGGCCACCACGCGATGTTCATGTATTGGTTCCTCGTGCCGCTGGTGTGGCTTGGCGGCGGCCCGAATCTGTGGAACGTCATCCAGGTGGTTGCCCTCGCACTCGGTGCGGTGCCCGTTTATCTGATCGCAAAGCAGCGACTGCGCAACGACGTCCTGGCCTGCATGTTGGGAATCAGTTGGCTGTTGTTGCCCACCGTGTCGTTCCTCGCGTGGGAAACCTGGCACCCCGAAACACTCGCGGTTCCGTTCCTCATGATGGGTTACCACTACGCAACGTCCCGACCGACGGGATTCGGGGCCGACGTGCGACGGCGCAACATCATCGCCTTCGTGTGGCTGCTCGCGGCCATGCTGTGGAAGGAGGACATCTCCCTTGCAGTGATGGGAATCGGCATTCTCCTCATCGCAAAGAAACGCTGGAAGTTCGGCGGGGCCCTTCTCGGAGTCGCCGCGCTGTATTTCCTCGTCTTCGGCGTGTGGATGGTCCCCACGCTCGCAGGGGAAACAAGTGCATACGGCATGCTCTACGGCGAGCTCGGCCAGACCCCGTTCGACGTGGTGAAGACCTCCCTCTCCGAGCCGGCGCTGTTCTTCGACCGACTCTCGAACAACAACTTCACCGGGTACATGGGCCAACTGTCGTCTCCCCTCGGGTTCATTCCCTTCCTTGCCCCGCTCACGATCCTGATGGGCGTGCCGCAGATCTTCATCAACATTCTCACAACGGCCGACTTCACGTGGGCGATGATGTACCACTACCAAGCGGTGCCCGTCGCGGCGATGATGCTGGGTGCCATCGAGGGTGCGGCATTCGTCGCCCGCCGCAGCAAACTTCTCGGCGTTCTTGCGGTGTCCATCGCACTCGTCGCGTCGTGCGTTGCAGCCAACGCATGGAGCCTCCTCCCCTTCGGCAACGCGTACCGGAAGGGCTATTGGCCGCACGGCGAACAGGTGGTCGACGGCTGGAAGGCCGCCCTCGACCGCGTCGGGCCGAACGACCCGGTGTCGGCGCACTACGCGTTCGTGCCGCACGCCAGTCAGCGCAAAATCATCTACACGTTCCCCAACCCGTGGGTTCGTACCAACTTCCTCGGTGACCCGTCACTGCTCGAAAGCCCGTCGAAAATCAAGTGGCTGGTCATTCCCGACAACAGCCTGGGTGGTGCCGCTGCCACCGTGCTGCAAGAGCTCTTGGCATCGGGCGAATACGGCGACCCGCAGACGGTTGCGGGCATCACCTCATATCGCCGTCTGAAGCCCTGAGGTTTTCATGGGTCGGGTCATCCTCCACATCGGAACGCTGAAAACCGGCACGACATCGTTCCAACGTTGGTTCTCCGACAACGAGGCCGTCATCACGGCGAGCACCGGCTGTCGATGGTTCCACGGTGCCTTCCCTGATGCCCGCGAGATCGCCGCCGCGTGCATCGACGACGGCCGCCAAACGCCCGCGATGGCGCTTGGTTTCTTCCCCGAACGAGGCACCGGCGAGTGGACAACGTGGGCTGAATCGATCCGCGCATCCATTCGCGGCCAGATCGAAGCATCCGACACGCCGATCGTCGTGTCGTGCGAGGCCCTCTGTCTTCTTCGCACGCCCTCGGAGATGGCACGGCTCGCCGAGTTGTTCCACCCGACGACGACCGAGATCGTGTTGACGCTTCGCTCGCCGCAGGGCTTCCTTTCCAGTTGGAAACAGCACCTCGAGCATGACTTCTTCCGTCGCAGCAGCGACCCGACATCGTTCTCCTACGTCGAGGATGACTCGTGGCTGGTCGACTACGCCGCCCTCGAGGCCGCGTACAGATCCGTTTTCCGCGGTCGCTTCACAATCATCGACTACGACACAGCGCTGGTGGCCGATGGATCAATCATCCCGGCTCTCGTTGCCGCCTTCACCGATGCCCCTCTCGATTCACTTCCCGACTGGCGCACGTATCGCCTGAACCGCAGCGCACGACCGCCGCGCAAGCCCGTGAAGGGCCTGGCCCGGCCGCGCCACTACGTGCGCTACTGGAAATGGCGTATGCAGCAAGCGCTGCGCGGCAACTGACTCGGTCAACCGAATGCACGGATCGGGCGCACCCGCATCGCGTTCGGCTTCCCGGTGTCCTTCGCCGTGAACCAACCCTCTCGGTCGAAGCGCTGGCCGCTGCGGAAGAGAACCGTCCATGCGTTCTTCAGGTCGTATTCGCTCGACGACCAGTAGTACGTGGGCGCAAACGGACTGAGAGGTTCTTCGACCGCGTACAGCACGTTGTACATGACATCGAGTTCGTCGGCCGACGGCAAGAACCAGTCGTCGTAGCCGTTCACTGCGTAGTCCGCGGCGTATTTTGCCGCGTACCTACCGGGGCCGTACGCCTTGACGACCGCGCTGGTGTTCGCAGCTCCCATCCCGATCGCCTTCGACTTCACCCGAGCCAGACGAGCAAGGTCGCCGTCGAGCGGGTAGACGAGATCGGTCTGGTAGTCGTAACCCGGTTTGCGCCACGGCCAACCGATCACCTCGGCCGACTTCGGCGAAACTTCCAGATAGCGACCCCATGACTTGGTCGTACCGGCGTCGTAGAAGACGACTCCACCCGCGGGGCCGACGTCACCCACCAAGCATGGCCCTTGGTTGGTGCACGTGTTCCCCGTCAGCGCGGGAAGCGAAACCGGTGGAACTTCGCCAGTGCCCTTCGGGAATGCACGCACGGCGTACATCTGGTACGAACGACTCGGAAAGCTTGTCCCCGGGTATTTGATGTTGATCGGGCGCCCCTTGTTTCCGCCCTTCGAGGCCAGGATGTAACTGTCGCTGAATTGCGTGCCGTCTTCGAAGAGTTGGTACCAGGCGATGTTCTTCCACGCCTCGGTCGACGACCACACGGGACCGTCGGGTACCTGATCGGGGTGTTGGGTCATGGCAAGGTAGTTGTAGACGAGGTTCAATTCGTCCTTGGACGGAAGGAACCAGTCGTCGTGCCCTCCGGCCCGGAATTCGTCGACGATCGAAGCCGCATATCTCCCTGGTCCGTATTTGGCAACGATCGCGCGTGTGTTGGTTGCACCCATACCAACTGCCTTCGCATCGACGCGCAAACGCTGAACACTGGCAGCGTCACCTTCATAGATTGGCAGTTCCGTCGAACCTCGCGGCGCCCAGGGAACCCCCGCTACAGCAAGAACCCGACGGAACTCGATGTAGCGCCCCCACCACTTCAACTCACCGGCGTCGTAGACGATGATCCCGCCGCCCGGTCCGCGCGATCCGACTCCACAAACAGAGGTTCCGTTGCTGATCGGACTGTTGTCCGCTAGCGGCCCCGGAATCCATGGAGAGGTGCTACTCGCGCATACCGGCAGACTCATCGACTCGGCGGGCCCACCTCGCGAGCCCATCAACGAGACACCCAGCGATGCCGAGATGGTGAGGCCCAGAGCGAGGAATTTCTTCACACCTAGATTCTGCGCGACTTTCCTTCCCAATACTTCGCACGCAGTGGCGCTTTTTGTATCTTTCCGGTCCCCGTACGCGGGATTTCATCGATGAAGTCGACGGACCGCGGCGCCTTGTACCCGGCGAGAAGCTTGCGGCAGTGTGCGATCAGTTCCTGGGCCAGCGCGTCGGACGGTGCGACGCCCTCGGCCACCTGCACCAGCGCCTTCACGCTCTCGCCGAATTCCTCGTCGGGAACGCCAATGACAGCCACGTCGTCGACCGACGGATGAACGGCGAGCACACCCTCGATCTCTGCCGGATAGATGTTCACGCCACCCGAGATGATCATGTCGATCTTGCGGTCGGACAACCACAGGAAACCCTCGTCGTCGAGATAGCCGACGTCGCCTGTTGTGAACACACCCGGCTCGAGATGCGCGGCCTTCGTCTTTTCTTCGTCGTTGTGGTACGTGAACGACATTCCCATCTTGTTGCGGAAGTACAGGGTTCCCTCGCCACCCCGCGGCACCGAATTCCCCGCGTCGTCAACCACGAGCACGTCGACGGTCTCGAGTGGTTTACCCACACTTCCACCCTTGCGCATCCAGTCGTCGGACGACACGACCGAGATGATCGACCCTTCGGTGCTTCCGTAGTACTCGGTGATCTTCGGACCCCACCATTCGATGAGACCGCGCTTCACGGCGGGCGGACACGGTGCCGCACCGTGCCACACAGCCGTCAACGACGAGCCGTCGTACGTCGACTTCACGGAATCGGGAAGGTCGAGAAGACGCTTCATCTGCGTGGGAACCAGGTGCACGTTGGTGCAGCCGTGTTCATCGATCAGACGAAGGGCACCGGCCGAGTCGTACTTGTGCTGCATCACCACCGACGAGCCACCAACCATCGGCAGGAAGGAAAACGCCCACTGGGCCGAGTGGTAGAAGGGCCCGCAGAGCAGGGTGCGGCCGGGAACCGGCAGCCAATTGGCGAAGCCCGCCGCGATGAGTTTCATGATGTCGGGTGTCAACGCCATGCCACCGGACAGCGCGCCTCGAACACCCTTGGGGCGCCCGGTCGTACCCGAGGTGTAGAACATCGGCCCGCCCAACATCTGGTCGGCCGGCTCGGACGGGTCACCTGCCGCAACCACGTCTTCGTACGGCACGTACCGCTTGTCGGCCGACACCTTCGTCGTCGCATCGCAGCGCAACCCCACCACGATCTGCACGTCGGCGCCGCGCGGGTCACCCAATGCCTCGGCAACGGCCGCCTCGTAACGCTGGTCGACGAACACCGCCTTGGCGTTCGCGTCGGCGAACACGTAGGCCAACTCGTCGGCCACCCAGTGCCAGTTCACCGGCACGTACGTCCAGCCACCGTGGGCGCATGCCTGGGCGAGCTCGAACCACTCGCACTGGTTGCCGGCGACGATCGCAACGGTGTCACCGGTCGCAAGGCCGCGCGCGCGCAGTCCATTCACCAAACGATTCACCCGCTCATCGAGCGCTGCCCACGTGACCGATCTGTTCTCATCGATCAAGGCGTGTTCGGTTGGTTTGGCCTGCGCAAAGTCACTCGTGAGGGTTGCCATGCGCCGATGTTAGGCGCGCGACCGCGACGTACTCTCAAAAATACCTGATCGGCCGCCGAGGTGACATGACGTAGTTGGCTCCGGAAAAGATTGTCCTCTGGGACGCCGTCCCCGTCGACATGTCGACCGACATGTAGCCGTCCGAGGTTGCCGACGAAGTTGCAATGGCTCCCGACCTCCAACCGAGGTCGTAAACACCTTTCCGCACGACATTCTCCGAGATCTTCTGGGCTTCCGCCTGAGAGGGCATGAACCAGTCGGACAGGCCGCCTCCTCGGTATCTCGTCTCTTTGTCGGTGGGTCCCGCCAATGCTGACGCGGGGCACTGGCTCTGGAGAAGCGCAGTATTGCGTTGACCAGTTCCGAGACTCGTCGAGAACGCCCCAATCAACCCGGATGTCCTCGAGCAATAGGCCGAAAAAATATCAAATTGGTCCGGACCCGCCCAACCATTCGGTGCAAACTCCATGTTGTATTTCGTCTCACCAGTTTGAGAATTGACGAATTCGCCGACGTAGAAGACGATTCCTCCCCCAGGCCCCGTATCGCCGACACGGCACACTCCACCGACGCGACAAGGTGAAAGATTCGGCGCAAAGGCCCTGATGGGCCTCTGTTCGACGTTGCTGTAGTTGCCCGAGAAAATACCGACGTTGATGATGCCGCCGTTGTCGAGGCGTACCAGTTGTCCGAAGTCCGCACCGAGATTGGAGGTCAAGATCATTCCGTACTCGCCTACCCAGCGATTGCCCGCTTGAAGATAAGCGCTGTACGCCTGAACCTCGGCGATGGACGGGGTGTACCAGTCCGTCTTGCCCTTCCCGCGATACATCGAAGGCCGTAACCCGCACCAATAACAGTAAGTGGAAACGTCCAACGGGCACTGCTGCTTGATGATCTCAGTGTTCGCTTTTCCTCCGCCAATCGTGTTCACGAATGCGCCCGTGATACCCGATCTCTTCGAACATATCCCGTGCCACGGACCGGAATCTCCGTTCCAGTTCTGCGGCGCAATTTCGAGGTACTGGCCCCAGGGTTGAACAGAAGACGCTGCATAGAAGACCGTTCCGCCACCCGGCCCGACATCTCCCAGACTGCACAGTCCACCGCGACGACATTCAGTTTCGTCGCGTGGCGGCGGAGGTACGGTCGTCGTTGTCGTCGTCGTGGACGTAGTCGTCGATGACGTCGTCGTGGTACGCGGCACCGTCGTCGTCGTGGACGTGGTCGTCGATGACGTCGTCGTGGTACGCGGCACCGTCGTCGTCGTGGACGTGGTCGTCGATGACGTCGTCGTGGTACGCGGCACCGTCGTCGTCGTGGACGTAGTCGTCGATGACGTCGTCGTCGTTGGTGCCGGAGGGCCCTGTGCGGAGCTAACGACCGATTGCCCGTACAACTTGATCTCCGAAAACTGGAAAGGCTGACCTTGATCCCACCAACAGTTGTCCGAGGTCTCCCTTCGCGAAGTGACCGTCAGCCGCACCCACTCCCGAGGCTCAATTACGACAATCGCTGGGTCAAGGTACTGCACCCCGAAACTAATTCCTCGATCATCGGGCAAGTCAAGGTCCGTCGAGCCAACGTCGATCCACGGGCCTAAATTGCTCTCCGCAACGGAGAATTGCATCCCACGTGGGTCCCTCCTCCTGCAGTCATTCGCCGTCGTCACCTCGACCCCGACGACGAGCGACGGGCGAGCAAGTCTGAAGTACAAGCCACCAAGTCCGATTCCACCATCAGGCTGAAGACAGAGGTACTTCGAGTCGACGTCGCCGTCGATTGCGTTCGCAGGCCCTTCGTTTTCGGGCCAGGAGCTGCACATCGCCGAAACTCCTGACACGTCGAGATATTGGAAGTCCCCCAATTCCAGCGGTGTCGTCGTTGTAGTGGTTGACGATGTGCTGGTTGGCGTGGGTGTCGGCATCTGAAAAGATCGCACAGGCCGAATTTGGTAGCTGGACAACACGGAGTCCACGAGTTCATCGCCCGACTCGAATGACACCGCGACACCGTCGGGTACTTCGCCAAATAAGGTTGAGCTCCAATAAGCCTCTTGCGAAAATGACTCCGCGCAATCTGAGTCAGCCGCGCATGCGAACGCGTCGGCCCGTTCATAGAGCGTCGCCAGCAGGTCAGCGCTCGGCAACTGCCAGTCGTCCTTGCCGCCGAACATCAATTCGTTGGAAAGTTCTTCAGCGTCGGCACGGTTTCCCCAGCCATTGATGGGTGCGGCCTCCCACATGTCGACTCCAGGGGTCGACGCACCGACGAAGACAATGCCCCCACCGGGACCGACGTCTCCCACTGCGCATGGCCCGCCCGCCGCACACGCCAAAGTTCTCTCGACGTTTCGGTCGCGGGAGGCCGTGTCAGACGACGAGCAACTCACCAATGTCGACACGACGAGACCCGCTAGCACGAGAGAGGACGCCCTCAACCGTCTCATGAGGGCCTCAACTCAGGAATGACGAGTGTTTGGCCCGGCGGTGGGCCGATATAACGCACCGGTCGCACATAGGCTCCGTTGGTGATCGGCGTCGCAAGTAGGTCATTACCCCCGAAGTTCAGACCTTTGACTCCTTGACCTTCGTTCGCGGCGAGGTAGACCCCGCGCGAAAAACCAAGAGCACATCTCTTCTGAGAAGGGCAGCGGAACTGGGCACGGTCCCTCCGCATTGCCAAGAGATCAAAGAAAGTTGGCAAACGCCAGTCACTCTTCCCACCAAAGACGAGCCCGTCAGCAATTGCGGCTCCGCGGCTGGCGACGTTTGTCGAGGAATACCACGTGACGGGCGCTACCTCGATCAAGGAGCCGGGTCTACTCAGATCGAAATTGCTCAATACGACGAAACCCCCAGCCGGGCCTTTGTCACCTGCACGACAAACACCACCCTGCGCGCATGTCAAGGCCGCCGGTGACGCCACAGTCGTCGGCGGCACAGTCAGACCCGACGGCGACGCCGCAGTCGTCGGCGTCAGAGTTGTCGGCGGCACAGTCGCAATCGTGGTGGGCGGCACAGTCGTCGGCGGCAAAGTCGCAGTCATGGTGGGCGGCACAGTCGTCGGCGGCAAAGTCGTCGGCGGCACAGTCAGACCTGACGGCGACGCCACAGTCGTCGGCGCCAGAGTTGTCGGTGGCACAGTCGCAGTCGTGGTGGGCGGCACAGTCAGACCCGACGGCGACGCCACAGTCGTCGGCGCCACAGTCGCAGTCGAGGTGGGCGGCACAGTCAGACCCGACGGCGACGCCACGGTCGTCGGCGGCACAGTTGTCGGCGGCACAGTCGCAGTCGTGGTGGGCGACACAGTCAGACCCGACGGCGACGTCACAGTCGTCGGCGACACAGTTGTCGGCGATGGGATTGCAGTCGGCGACGCGGCGAGGGTGGTCGTCATCTCGGCCACGGTTGTCATCGTCGCAGGGAGAGTCGTCGATGTCGTTTCCGCTGCCGGAGCCTCAACCTGATCAGGCGCCAATTTTACGACGAACACGGACGGCAGCGTTGTTGTCGTCGTGGTTCCAACGATTGGACCCGTGCCGTCTCCCAGCGTCGTCCCGCCACCGCCCGCATCAGGTGGTAGGGCAAGAGCCACGGGTACCGTCACGCCGACTTTCTCAAGTGCACCGCTCGCGGTCGACGCCGCGGCATCCAGTGTCACAGCAATCGATCCTGGAAGCGGCGCCGTTAGCGCCCACTTGCGCGACTTCGATGACTTCCCACCCGAGCACACCGACAATATTCCGTTCTGATAACGCGTGGAACCAAGCTTTACGCATCGCCAGTTCTTGATTGCGGCGACGCCGTACAGCATCCCCGATCCTTTCGATGGCGCCCCACCACCCAAGGTCTTGCGCTTCACAGTTGCGCACACGTAGGAGGTTCCCCGATTCTTGATGACCTTGCCGGCGTTGGAGCAATCCGCACCGACCAGGGTGACACCAACGTTGCGGTCCCGAGATGAGCCATGCGAGCCACCACAAGCAGGAACCAAAAGCAAGGCCACGAGAGCAACGCGCGCGACTTTGAAACAGCTCCTCACAGCAGACACGGTACGTCTAATTGAATACAACTTCAATTCAGGACCGACCACGTCGCCCCGTGGTCCCGATAGTTCGCCTAACGACGCCTGGTTGGTACTGCGGGTGATCGACCGGCGACCGATTCTGCTGCACCTCGCTTCCCTTCACCGCGAATTTCAGATCTCGCAGAAGAAACGCAACAATGCCGACACTCTGAGGTGCTCACGACAGTCTTCGCTTTGAGGTGAAATGAAACCCGTCGGTCGAGAGATGAGAAACCATTGCAAAGGGCAACGTCTTCTTCCAGCCCTCTTCGCACTGAGTACCGGGGACTATGGACTCGCGGACCCGGACACGCCGAGGGTTGAGCACGACAGGCTGACTTCACGTGTACCTCTGGCCGTGTCTCGAACTCGATAGATCTTGTGGCCCCGTGGCAAGATTTGATCACGCGAGACGAGACAAGTCTGCGCAGCAAGACTTTTGGATGTCCGCGAGTCCGCCGTGCCCCCCGGGGAGGCCATCGGTGGGCGTTGAGGGACTCGAACCCCCGACCCTCTCCTTGTAAGGGAGATGCTCTAACCAACTGAGCTAAACGCCCGGATGATCGGTTCGGATGTCGAGTCCGATGACCTTCAGATCCTTGTTCACATTGAGACTCGGCAGTGATTCGTTGCCGCGCCGAGAAATGCTGACTATCTCGTTCGTGAGTCTACAGGAAGCGAAAAGATGCGGCCTCGTTCTTGTTGCATCTGCGAAAGTCAGGCTCTCGCCATCCAGATCGTGAGCAACGGGTGAGAACGGCACATCGGGTTCTGCGACGGCTCGCGGTAGAAACCTGACCATATGTACGCAGGTCTGTAGAACTTCGGATGGCGCCGCTTCCAACCATAGATCGCCGGGGTCGTCGCTAGTCTCGGGACGTGCGCGAATTCGTCCGTTTTCGAGCGGCCACTCTCCTGCTGTCCCTGGGCGCTGCGGGCTGTGGGTCGGGCGGATCGGCGTCGACCAACGCGTATGACACCGCGCCCCCGGAGGCAGTAGTCGCCGCCACTGATCCGACAACGATCGTTCCCGCATCAACAACCACAGTCGTGGCGGCACCGGTCACCATCAGCCTCGCGTTTGCCGGAGATGTCCTCATTCACAGTCAAGTGTGGAAGGCGGCGACGGTCAATGCTGGAGGATCGGGTTTCGACTTCACACCGATGTTCGCGCGTGTCAAACCGTTGATCGAGAGTGTCGATTTGGCGATCTGCCATTTGGAAGTCCCCTTGGTTGCGCCCGGCGAGAAGCCCACGACCAACCCTCTCTATTCGGCACCAACGGAGATCGCTTTCGCCATCAAGGATGCAGGATTCGATCGCTGTTCGACAGCCAGCAACCACACCTTCGACAAAGGAGCCAAGGGAATCAAAGCGACGCTCGACGAATTTGACTCGCTTGGTCTCGGATATGCGGGCATGGCTCGAACTCCGGACGAGATTGAGCCGAAGGTGTTCGACGTCAAGGGCATCAACGTCACACACCTCTCATACACCTACGGCTTCAACGGCATCTCCGCCCCCAACGACGAAGCGTGGAGATCCGCGAGAATCGACCCGGAGCGGATTCTCGCCGATGCTAAAAGAGCCCGCGACCAGGGGGCGAACGTCGTCATTGTCAGCATGCACTGGGGGCGCGAAACGCGAACCGACCTCAGCGAATTCCAGGTGACGAACGCCGATGCCATCACGAAGTCCGGGTTGATCGACTTGGTGATTGGCCATCATGCACACGTCGTACAGCAGGTCGAGAAGATCAATGGCGTATGGACCGTGTTTGGACTGGGCAATCTGATCAGTTACCTGCCGACCACAAAGGCGTTCAGCGCCAACACCCAGGACGGGATCATCGCCACCACGAACATCACACTGAACCCTGATGGGACCGTGATCGTTGAGAAACCACGCGTGCATCCGATCTGGGTTGACAAGAAGAATGGCGTGGTGGTGCGGCCAGTCATCAGCGACATGGCCGACCCTTCGGTGCCAACCGCAATCAAAGCCGATCTTGAAGTCTCACTCCAGCGGACACGTTCGGTCGTCGGAGATTTCGTCGTCATCGATCCCTAGCGGATGTGTCCCGCGGCCTGGAACGAGATGCCCTGACCAATCGAACCAAATGACTGGACGTTAGGATTGAGGGATGTTTCCGACGAACTTGAAACCCTTCCTGTCGACACCCGAAGTGACTGCGAGTGACGTCGAGCATCGAGGTGGCGGTCATCGGAAGCGGTCGGTAACGCCACTTATTTTTCTCGTTGGTGCGTCGTGGATTCTCTCCGGCTGCTCTTCGGGTGGATCAGGCGACGCCGAAGCAACAACCACGGTCGCGGTCGAGACCACCGTCGAGCAGAGCACCACGACGGGCCCAGCAACGACGACCACGACGACGACGTCACCCGAGCCCGTGAGCAGTTGCTCGGGCACTGAAGACGACCTTGCCACCACGATCGGTGAGCCGCTCGGGTTCTTCGTCTGCGACGGCGACTGGGCCTCGTACATGACGGAGGAGTACGCCGCGACCTGCGAGAACTGCGAGAGCATCTCCATCGCCAAGTGGAGCAATGGCGCATGGGAAGAGGTCGGCAACTTCAACCAGTACAACAGCCTGTCGCCCGCTGACCTTGACGGCGCCATCAGCAAAGAGTCCCTGTGCGCAATCTGGTCGACGAACCGGTCGAGTCAGTTCATCGGAAAGACCGGCTGCACCCCCGACAGTTGACGTCGAATCCGCAGAATGAAATCGTTCTTCGAAGTGAGATGCTCTCACCAACCGAGCTCAACGCCCTAAACGGGACAAAACAGCCTACCCGTGGGTCGGCCGTGGCGCAGTCGAAGAAAGCGGGTTGCAGTGGCTGAAGCCGTTCGTCAGTAGACGAAGGCTTCGGGCGCCAACTCGGTGACGTCGGCCAGAGTGATCTTGCGATCGAGAATGCCGACCATCTTGTCGTAGTCGTACACCTCTTCGCCGACGAGAAGACCCGTTGCGCGATCAACCGGCCAGACGACGGTGGTGATACCCATCGCGAGGTAGTAGGCCTCGGGATCATCGGCGGCGATGCCCATGCTGAGAAGCGTCTTGCCCGGGAACGCAACCTTCATGACACCTTCGGTGAGCACTTCGTCATCGGTCACCATGATGCGGGTGAGATCCCACTCGAGGCGGTGAGCACCGGTCTGCACGATCCACATGTCGTAGAAGTCGGCGACGGCCTGCTTCGTGCCCTTCGGGTTGAGATCGGGATTCGCGCGGTCGCTGTGCCACTTGTACTCGGGCTTGTCGACGAGTGTGTCGAGAACGCCCTGCACGTCACAGCGGGCTTCGGCCTTCATGTGCTTGATGACCACGTCGAGGTTGCGCTGGTGCAACGGATTTGCGGTGCGGTCACGCAAAGCCTGAACTTGCTGGAATCCGAGATTCACGTCGAGTTTCATGGTCCCCCCCGGGTTTTTCGACGGGCGAACGATTCACCCTGTGCGAACTTTAGTTCTCCCTCAGAGGTCCCGCGACCGATTGGATCAGTCTTCGACGATGTCGGGCAGCTCTTCGCCCTCAGCCTGGACGGGGAGGGTGGATGCGACGAGTGCGATCGCCTCGGACAGCCGTTGCGCAGCCAGCAATTCGCTTGTCTGTGCGAGGGTTTCGCTCGACAAGGTGACCGTAGACGACCAGCGCAGTTCGTAGCGGCGATCAAGAGGATCGACGCAAAAGACGAGCGTCGCCCCCTTCTGCTTGCGGGCAACGCGGTTGGCAGCATGATCCGGCCGACGACCGAGCTTGCCGACCGCGACGACGATCTGGTGTCCGGTGGCGCGCTCGGCGTCGTCGACGGCCTTTGCGACCGTCGCCTTCTGCGACAGCCACCAGTTGGCGGCGTCTTTGCGCTTCATTGCGTGTTTCATTGCCTGGATCCCCGCTTTCACCATGAGCCCGACGCGCCGCCGCCGGAGAACCCGCCACCGCCACCGCCACCGAATCCACCCATGCCACGGCCACCGCCGAAACCACCACGCGACCCACTGGTGAAGATGTAGAGAATCGACAACACGTCGAGTGCGCCGAGTCCACGTCGGCGTCCCCGCACCATCATGCCGATGACGCCGAGACCGAACACCAAAATGACGAAGAAGCCGAAGACCGCGCCGGCCAGGCCAACTTCCTGGGTTGTTGTCGTTGCGGTGGTCGAATTCGGCGCTTCGTCGGGATAGGCGAACGTCTCGCCGGAAAGTTCGGTGATGAGTGCCTGAACACCCGCAGCGACGGCGGCGGTCGGATCGTCGTTGCGCAGTTCGGGCACCACGACACCGTCGATGATGCGACCCGCCTCGACGTCGGTGAGATCTCCTTCGATGCCGCTGCCCGTTTCAATGCGCAGAGTGCGGTCGTCGAGAGCGATCAGAAGAAGCGCACCGTCGTCGCGTTGCTTATCGCCGATGCCCCACTTGCGGGCGATGTCGATGCCGTAGTCCTCGATCGACTGGTTACCCGTCGAATCGATGACGAGCACCGCAACCTGTGGCCCGACGGAAACGCGGAACTGTTCGAGCGTCGCGTTCAGATCTTGCTCGACCGCATCGTCGATGGCGTTCGCTGCATCGACGACAGGCGCGGTGAATTCGGGCGTACCGCCCCCCGCACCACACGATGCAAGACCAAAGCCGAGCGCGAGCAGTCCCGCGCCGAGGGCTGTGCGCCTCACGAGCCCTGCGGTGTCAGGTCAACCGTCGGAACGGTCTCGGCGCCGTCGACGGCCGAGAAGAGAGTGCGCTTGTCGAATCCGAACAGTCCGGCCACGATCGACCGCGGGAAGGCACGCACGGCACGGTTGTAGGTGGTTGTCACCTCGTTGTAGTCGCGGCGGGCCTGAGCGACACGGTTCTCGGTGCCTTCGAGTTGCACCTGCAGATCGCGCACGTTCTGGAGGCTGGTGAGTTCGGGATAGTTCTCGACGATGACAAGAAGACGGCCGAGGGCGGACTCGACCTGGCCCGCGGCTTCGATGCGGGCGTTCGTCGAGCCTGCGCCCGCGTAGTTGGCGCGGGCCTCGGCGAGTTGGGTGAAGATGTCGCGCTCTTGGGTCATGGCCCCTTGAACGGCGGAGACCAGGTTCGGGATGAGATCGAAGCGGCGTTGTAGTTGCACCTCGAGGTCTGCCGTTGCCTGGTCGACCCGGGTCTCTTTGTTCACGAGCCCGTTGTAGGAAGTGATGAACATCACCAAGATCACCACAACGGCTGCGACCGCGCCGATGATTTGCTTCTGCTTTTTCGTCATGCGCCCAGTCTCGCAGGGTTTTGGCTCTCCCGCCCCTCGGTGAGCCCGTTGTTACAGTTCTTCCGATGTCCAGTACAACTTTCGCCGTACTCCTCCCCGACCGATTGCCCTGGTACTTGGCGGGTCCAGCCCTCGGCCTATTGGTCGTCGGTTTCTTCCTGGTGACGAACCAACCGCTCGGCGCATCGGGCGCCTACGTCGAGACCTACAAGACCGTCACGCGCAAACCCGGTGCCGCGACATGGCGCATGTTCTATTTCCTCGGCATTCCGATCGGCGGCTTCGTCGGCGTGATGTTGAAAGAAGATGGCTTCGTTCGTCGTGCCGGTTACGACGCGCTACGCGACGAGCTACCCCTCGGAGTCACCGCACTCATCGTTCTGGTCGGTGCGGTCGTCATGGGATACGGGGCCCGCATGGCCGGTGGGTGCACCTCAGGTCACGGCATCTGCGGAACCGCACAACGTTCACCCGCCAGCTGGGTTGCGACGTGCACGTTCATGGGGGCCGCGGTGATCATGACGCGCTTCATCCGCATCGTTTCGGGGGGAGCGATATGAAAACCTCGACGGCCTACAAGTTGCTCGGGTTGTTGTTCGGTGCCGGCTTCGGTTTCGTTCTCGCCGCCGCCAACCTTCACGAGTACGACACCATCCACAACATGCTCCGCCTCGAAGAGTTCGACGTCTTTCTGCTGATGGGTGCCGCCATCGGAACCTCGCTCCCATTGCTGTGGTGGCTGGAGAAGAGAAACGCGAAAACCGCCCTCGCGGGCACACTCACCCTGTCGCGGTCGAAGCCCACACGCCAGCACGTCGCTGGCGGGGCTCTCTTCGGCGTCGGGTGGGCCGTGTCGGGCACCTGTCCTGCGCCGGCTCTCGTGATGCTGGTGTCGGGCGCGGGCCTTGCCATCATCACGATCATCGGACTGTTCGTTGGGCTGAACCTTCGCGACCGCCAAGTCGCCAAGTTGGCGGGTGCCACCACTGCCGCCGACGGCGAGCACCGAACCCTCGCCAGAACCTCCTGACGTCGACCGAAATCAGCCGGGTCGCGAGACGAGACGGCCCGTGATGCGGTGGTGCCGCAGGTCGTCGAGTCCGTTGGCGATGTCGAGAAAATCGATGACGGTGACAGTGGGCGTGATGTGCCCCGCCACGAGAAGTTCGTACACCTCGGCGATGTCTTGAGGTGTCCCGCCGGCAGAGCCGAGGAATTCGATCTCCGAGAGGATGACGGGCATGGTGTCGAGCGTGAACTCGAGTCTTGCCATGCCAACGAGCACGACACGCCCGTGGCGTCGCACGGCCTTCACAGCGGCGCGCGTGGTGGTGTCGAAGCCCGCGTAGTCGACGATGAGATCGAAGCCCTTGCCTGCCCATGCCGAGGCGTCGGGCACGATGTCAGCGACACCGGCGGCGCGAGCAGCCGGCCAGGCAGCTTCGTTCGGTTCGGCAACGTGCACCTCGGCGCCGCGCACGACAGCGACGCGTGCCCCGATCTGGCCGAGTCCGCCGAAGCCGATGACACCCACCTTCATCCCGGCTTCCACGCGGCCGCGCGACACCATGGCGTGGTAGGCGGTCATGCCCGCGTCGGTGCCGAGTGCTGCGAGGTCGAGGGACAAGTGGTCGGGAACCGGCACAAGTTCGACGACCTTCGCGGCGAACTTCGAGGTGAAACCGCCGTGGCGCTGAAAGCCGGGCGTACCAACGCCGACTGACGGACATACCCCAACTCGGTCGCCGATCTTCACGCCGTCGACGCCGGGTCCGAGTGCGCTGACGACACCCGCGATCTCATGGCCGAGAATGAGCGGAGTGAAACCGATGCGATCCATCCAGATCGGGTCGGTCATCACACCGACGTCCGAGTGACAAAGTCCCGCCGCCTTCACGTCGAGGAGAACCTCGCCCGGGCCCGGCACGGGCTCGTCGATGTCGAGCAGCTGCAGCGGCTCGTTCGTTGCGGTGAAACACCAACCCTTCATCGAGTGCAAGAGTACGGCATGAACTCTTCACACCGCGACGGCGCCGAACGCCCCGCCACCGCCCGCCTGCGCCCCGTGTCTCCGTTGACCCCCGAGATCGACGAGATCCTGGCCGGAAGCATCAGATCGGTGAACGGAGACCCGCTCAATCTCTTCGGCACGATGGCCCACCATCCGAAGATGCTGAAGCGCTTCCTCGCCTTCGGCGGTTTCTTCCTCAACCGTGGAGTGCTGCCTGCGCGCGAGCGAGAGATCGTGATCTTGCGGGTGGGTTGGAACACCGGATCGGTCTACGAGTTCGGCCAGCACACCGTGATCGGCCGTGATTGCGGCGTGACAGACACCGAGATTCGTGCACTTGCGGGCGAGGCGGGCGGCCATGAGTGGTCGGATCGTGACCGTGGCCTGATTGCGATGACCGATGAAATCTGCGCGAACGACTGCGTGAGTGAGCCCACATGGCAAGAGCTCCGCGCCGGATGGTCCGACGCGGAGCTCTGTGAACTCGTTCTTCTGGTTGGTGTGTACCGAATGGTGGCCGGGTTTCTCAACACGATGGGTGTTGAACTGGACCCGAACACTCCGAGTTGGCCGGACTAGCCGCCCGGCACCGTCGCTACTGGTCGTAGCGGCGGGAGGCCACCGGCGCCCGCGGGAGCCGTCGCCGGCGGAACCGCGACTGTCGTGGTGGGCTGGTTGGCCAGAACCGTTGTGGGTGCTCCCTCGACGACCGTCGTCGGCGCTGCGCCAGCGACAGTCGTTGCCGTCGCACCCGCGACAGTGGTTGCGGTTGCACCCGCCACCGTTGTCGGCGCGCCCGCTGCCGGAGTTACTTCAGCGACACGCTCTTCGCGCGACGGAAGACCGGGCTTGGCGGCCGGAGCTTCGAGCTCGACCGGCATCGGTCGGTTGACCTGGGTGTTGTCGAGCTGACCCTGTTCGGTCGTCACGGTTTCATTGCCCGTTGCGTCGATGGTCTTGCGCTCGATTTCATTCGCGCCCTTCTGGGTGAGGATCTCGACGTTTGCGTTCGGGTCGACACCATCGCGGCCGGGCGTGCGGACGTCGACAGCGGGAGCGTCGGGAGTGACCGCCACGTTGACCTGCTCACCGTTCGGTGCGGTCACATTGACGTCGATTTGGCCGCCGTTGGTTTCAAGCGAGTTGCCCGAACCATTCGACGAGGCGACGAGGTTGCCGTCGGCGAGTGTCAAGACGACGTTCGGATCATCGGCCTTCACGGTCGAGTCGGTGACTTCGATGGGTCCCTTGTCGGAGCCCTTCGTCTCGACCCTAATTGCGGCCTTGGGAGTGAAGCCCGAAACGCGCGACGGGTCGGGAAGATTGAACTCGAGCTTCTGGTTCGCCGGCAGGTACACCATGTAGTCGACCGGTGCACCGGGCTTGGCCGGAGTCGACGAACGCACGGGGCGGATCGTGATGCCCGCAGGCGCCGCAGCACGCGGACTGACGGTGCCGCTCGGAGTGTTGATCGACCAGTTGAGTGCAGCCGAGCGAACGAGGAGGAGCGACTTGGTCACTTCTCCATCGCCGCTGCCGAACGGAACCTTGGCCGAATCACGCGCCGTCATCGAGGTGATGTCGAGGTCTTTCGGGCCACCCGTCCACGGTGCAGGATCGTTTGCCGGATCCTGACCCGAGTACGCGAAGGTCCAGGTTTCGTTGGCAAGATCGACAGTGACGTAACGGTCCTGTCCCGGCCAGTTCGAGTCGTAGATCTTGATCTTTGCCACGTCCGGGCTGGTGTATTCGATTGCGTACGGAAGCACCGCGTGTCCACCTTCGGCCGTGTAGATGGCGAGGGTGTAGACGGCCTTCTTGGTGGCGAATGCCGACTCGAGGGCCGCCACCTTGTCCTTCAGCGACTTGCCCTGCCATCCGATGGTTTCTTCCTGAGTCGATTGGAAGAATTGCGTGGCGAATCCGCGCATGATGTCGTGCGTGACGGTGGGATCCATCGTCAACTGCACACTCGGGGGCGTCTTGCCCGCCGTGAAGCGATTTGCCGACAGAACAGCGAAACCTTCGCAGTGACCGGCTGCACGGTTGTCGTTGACCATCGCCGCCCACGCCGCAGCTTCGGCTGTTGGCTGGCAGGGCTCGGCTCCGTCGACGCACACGTTCGGGCCATTGCCGAACATGGCGACGAGGTCGTCGGCACCGAACACTTCGGGAGAGGCGCCCGCACCGAAGTTGGCGAAGGCGAACCCGTTCGGGTTCGGCGCAAGTCCAATGTCGACGTTGACACCCTTGGCTTCGGGGACCGTGATGTCGGCGGCTTTGCTGTCGCCGCCACTGTCACTTGCGGCACCCCCGCCACCACCTCCACCGCCACAGGCGGCGAGGAGTGCGAGTGATGCGGTTGCGGCAAAGACACGTCGTTTCGTTCTCATTTGGTCACCCTTCATGCGTCGACCCAACCACCCAATTCGCTTTACGACCACGCGCCGTTGGCGCGGGTGAAGACGTTTGCTGCGCCGGCTCCTGCGTTCGGTCCGCCGACCGCAAGAGTGTTGCCGTCGGCCGACAATGCGACTGACGTTCCGAAGTTGGCCTTGGCCGCCGGCGTCGCCGTCGTCAACGTGGCCTGCAGAGCCCAGCCACCGCTGCGGGTGAAGACGCTTGCGCTGCCCTGATCGGCGTTGCCGCCTGCATCGGCACCGGTTGCACCAACGGCGAGCGTGCCGCCGTCGGCCGACAGTGACACTGAGTAACCGAACAGATCGCCCGCTGCGCCACCCTTACCCGTGACCGTCTTCTCGAGAGCCCACTTGCCACCCGAGCGCGCGAAGACCGAGGCGCTGCCCTGTGCCTTGTTGCCGTTCACCGTGGCATACACCGCGCCGACGGCGATGGTGCTGCCGTCGGACGACATGGCGATCGAGTAACCGAACCAATCGTTGGCCGCGCCCGGAACGGTGAGAACGCCCTGCTCGGCCCACTTGCCACCCGAACGGGTGAAGACAGTGACCGAACCTTGGTCGGCGTTGCCGTTCACGTCGGCGTAGAGAGCGCCGACAGCGAGCGTGCTTCCGTCGGTGGAGAGCACGACTGCCCCACCGAATGCGTCACCGCTCTGGCCCTTCGACTGCACGAGAGAGATCTGCTCGCCGGCAGGCGCGGGCGCCAACGTGGTGGCGCCGGGAACCGTGGTCTCGCCGACGGGCGATGTCGAGTCGGTGGGTGCCGCCGTGGAGTCGGTGGGTGCCACAGAGTCGGTGGGTGCGGTTGTGGTGTCGGTACCGCCGGCGACGGTTGTCGACGAACCACCGGTCCAGTCGAACAGCGTCGTGGTCGCGCCACCCTCGGTCGGCACCGTGGTGAAGGCGTTGTTCTTCACTCGTGTCGACTCGGTGGACGAGTCGGATGAGCCACCGCCACCACAGGCGGCAAGCGTTGCGGAAACCGCCAACACCGCGGTTGCGGCCGAGACGGTGCGGAAGAGCGACTTACGTGTCATGGAATCCCCTGTCGTGCGAGTTGAAGCGAGACTAGTACCCCTCGACGGGAATGTGTCAGCAGACCTGAAGGCTCAATCCTCGGGTCAGGCGACGGTGATTTCGATCTCGTGGAGACCCGTGGCCCCGCTCGGCAGGACGTCGCGTTCGTCCTCGACCTGTGCCACGCCGGCACCGTCGATCACCCGCACGGCCACCCGGTGTTCACCGACCCCCATGTCAAGGTCGGCCTTCCACAGTGCCCACGAGTCGCCGTTTTCCTGCTCCATGATCGTGGCGCTCTCCCACTCGCCACCGTCGACTCGAACTTCGACACTTCCAACACCCGCGCGAGGCGCCCAGGCGAACCCACCGAAGACAACCCGGCCGGCCGGGTGCTTGCTCTTCGCCCGCGGCACATCGATGCGGCTCGATGCGAGCATCGGCGATTCGCGGGCCCAACCGCGCTGCAGCCAATACGGATCGAAAGCATCCCAGGTGGTGACGAAGATGTCGGTCACCCATTTCGTCGCCGAAACAAACCCGAACAAGCCCGGCACGATCATTCTCACGGGGAAGCCGTGTTGCGGTGTCAACAACTCACCGTTCATGTGCGTGGCGAGCAACGCGGGACGTCCGTCGAGCACCGCCGACACCGGGGTGCCGCACGTCCATCCGTCGGCACTACGACTGACCAACTGCTCCGCGGCCGAATCGACCCCGGCCATCTTCAACACATCGGCGAGATACACACCGCCCCAGCGCGCGGTACCGATGAGGTCACCACCGACCTTGTTCGACACGCACCCGAGCGTTGCGACATGTTCGACATACGGCATCGCAGCGATGTCGGCATGGCTCAGCGTCACCTCGCGATCAACCATCCCGTGGATTCGCAACGACCACTCGTCGGTCGTGAGACGCGGATGCATCTTCCCCACCGTGTCGATCACGAAGAAATCGGACTGCGGTGTGAGGTACTCCAAACTTTCCACCGTCGCCGGCGCCGGACCACGCAGATCGATGACCCCGTCGGAAAGATCATCGACGCCGCCAGTGCCCGTCGACACACCACCGGAGCCGCGGTTGATCAGCGCGAGCAGAACAGACCCGCCGACCACCGTCGCGATTCCCGACCCGATGAGGGCCCGACGTGACATCTGTGGAGCGGACACGACACGAGTCAAGCCCGATCAGCGACACAATGCCGAATCGAGTTACCTCTTGCCCCGCATCGTCGGTAGTTTGTCGTCATGGCGTTGCACGATGAAGGTCACGCGAGTCACCGCGTCGGTCTCTTGCGTGCGATGGTTCTGGGTGCCAACGACGGAATCGTCTCCATTGCCTGTCTCGTTCTCGGCGTCGCCGCATCCGACGTCGGTCGCAATGCAGTTCTCACCGCGGGCATGGCAGGTCTCGTCGCCGGCGCAGCCTCGATGGCCCTTGGTGAATACGTTTCGGTCAGCTCGCAGCGCGACTCGGAGCTTTCCGACATCGCCAAGGAAACGTGGGAGCTCGAGAACACCCCCGAGCGCGAGCTCGCCGAGCTGACCGCGATCTACCAGGACAAGGGACTTCCCCACGCCCTCGCCCGCGAGGTCGCAACTGAACTGACGAAGAAAGACGCGCTCAGGATCCACCTCGCCGAGGAACTGGGAATCACCGAACACAACCGCGCCCAGCCCGTGCAGGCCGCGGTCAGCTCGGCTCTCGCCTTCGGCCTGGGTGGCGCAATGCCGGTCGTCGCCGTCGCAGTCGGTTCGTCCACCGCGGCGCGCATCTGGATCACCCTTGTGGTGTCGATCGCAGCACTCGTTGCGCTCGGATCATTCGGTGCCCACTACGGCAAGGCGAGCAAGCGTGTATCGGTGCGTCGCATCGTGATCGGCGGCATCATCGCCATGGCGTTCACCATGCTCGTCGGCAAGTTGTTCGGCGCCGCCGTCAGCTGACTACTTCACCACGATCGTTCGCCACGCGGACGCATTCCCCGCGCGATCGACAACCCGCACGTGCAGGCGCTTGGCGCTCGTACGAAGGGTCACCGTCTGCGAGGCCGCTCGCGGACTGCCATCGGCCTTGCCGGCCACACGCGACACTTTGATCGACGAAGCAGGCTTGTTCGCCGCACTGCGCACCTCGATCGAACCGATACCGGAAATTGTGTCGCTTCCGCGCAGGGACAAACGAACGCCACCCGACGACTTCGCAACCTTGGCGCCGCTCGCGCGGGCCACCTGAACCGCACTTCCGCTCGGCGTCGCCGACGCGGCAGTCACTGCCGCAACCACGGGCTTCGTGGTGTCGAGGATGATGTCGTCGGTGACGGCCTGCAACTGCGAGCCGAAACGAGTCACGTACTTCACATAGACGATCTTCGTGAATTGTCCCTCGCGGCTGGACTGCAGCTTCCACTTGATTTCTGCCGAGTTGTTCACCAGGTCGAAGGTTTCGGACGTCTTGAAACCACCGTCGTTCGACAAGATGGCCTTCACAGCGGTCGACGGTCCGACCACCGACACCACGACATCCTGACTGGAGGTGAATTCGTCACCGTCATTGATCGACACGCCCTCGGGGCGGGTCGTCGTGAAACTCCTGATTTCGCCTTCGACGGTTCCCACCACGTTGCTCGCGACGATGCGGTAGTAGTACGTCGTGTTCTCGGACAGACCCGAGATCACCGCACTCACATCGGCCTCGTCGCCACCCGTCTGCGTACGGGCGACGGTCTGTTGCGCGCCGATCAACTTCGCATCGAGGCCGTACTCGAAGCGCACCGACGTTTCGAGGTCCCGCGCATTTACCTTGCCGTTCACCGTCATGCCCGACGTGCCGCGCGTTGCCGAACCCGTCGTCACGGTCGGCTTGGCACCCTTCGTCGTGAATGACTTGATGTCACCCCGCGAAGTACCCACCGCATTCACCGCAACCACCCGGAAGTAGTAGGTCGTACCCGGGCTCAACTTCGACAGCGCAGCCGACACCGATTTGGCCGTTGTCCCCGTCACGGCTGCAGCAACCGCCGCGGTATCGGCACCCGCCAACGTGGCACTCGTGCCGTACTCGAACGACACCGTCGCATCGACTTCGTTCGCGTTCACGTCAGCCGCCAGCGTGGCACTGAACGGTTCGGCCACGGCCGAACCCGTCGTCACCGAAGGTACGGCGCCCTTCGTCGTGAACGACTTGATGTCACCCCGCGAAGTACCCACCGCATTCACCGCAACCACGCGGAAGTAGTAGCTGGTACCCGGAGAAAGTTTCGAGATCGACACCGACACCGCCGTGGCGGTGGCCCCCGTCACCGTCGAAGCAACTGCGGCGGTCTCTGCACCCGCCAACGTGGCACTCGTGCCGTACTCGAACGACACTGTTGCATCGACTTCGTTTGCGTTCACCTCGGCCGCCAAGGACGCGCTCGTCGTCTCGGGCGTGGCTGCTCCGGTCGTCACGGTCGGCACAGCACCCTTTGTCGTGAACGACTTGATCTCACCCGAGGTCGATCCCACCGAGTTGGTCGCATCGAGACGGTAGTAATAGGTCACACCCGCCAGAAGCGACGTCAGAGACGTCGTTGTCGTGCTGTCGACAACACCCGTTGCGACCGACAGCACGATCGACGTGGTACCCGACGACAGGTTTGCAGAGGTTCCGTAGATGAACGTGGGGGTCGTCGAGGCACCACGCGGATTGACGAGGCCACTGAGGACTGCCGACGTCGTGGTCAGGCTGGTCACTGCCCCCGTCGTCACTTGCGGCCTGACGGCACTCACCGTGATTGGCGAATCGACATCGGTCGCCGCGACATAGATTCCCGTCGCATCCGCCGACGCCCGAATGGTGCACGTCCCTACGTTCACCAGGGTCACCGTGGTTCCCGAGACCGTGCAGACGCTCGTCGTGGCGCTAGCGAAAGTCACTGTTGCACCACTGGTCGACGTTCCACTGACCGAAAACGGTGCATCACCGATGTTCTTGGAAGTTGGCGCGGCCACCGAGATCGTTTGTGATGCGGCGCCTGCGATCGGGGTGGGAACCGGGTTGTTGAGGCTCGTGCCAAGATTCCCGACCTGCCCGTTGTCACCTCTGCCCCAGCAGTAGGCACGACCTGTCGAAGTGAGCGCACACGCGAAACTGGTACCGACGCCGATCGAAACCACGTCGCTCATGCCGGGTTGTGTCGACAAGACCTCGACGGGAACGAACTCACGCGTCGCACCCGAAGTGTTGTTGCCGATTTGCCCGTATGTGTTGTCACCCGAACAGATGACCCCTCCGGATTGGCGCACGAAGCAAGTGTTGTCATCCCCCGCAGATACGCCCTTCAAGTCGGTGAGTGCAGATCCACCCGAGGTGGCCCTCACCACAACCGGCAAGAGGTATACGCCATTGAACGAGGAGCCCGCGGAGAGTTGGCCGAACGAACCTCCCCCCCAGCACCGCCCTTCACCCGATGAGAGCACGACACAGTTGTGAGACAGTCCTGAAGACAACGCAACGACACCGATCAAGTCAGTCCCAGAACTTCCCGACGTCTGTACGGGGTACGGCACGTAGCCGTAAATCGGGGGTGACGCAGAATTGTTTCCGTTCATCCCGTAGCCGTTGCCGAGCTCGCCGGCAGCATTGGCGCCCCAACACTTCACTTTGGTGGATGACATCAGTGCACACATGTGTCCGGCTCCGGCAGAAATTGCCGTTGGTCCGTCGACCGCAGGAATCACCTGAATCGGCGTGTCGGACTGCAGCAACTTTCCCGTTGGTTGGTTGCTTCCGTCCAACGGCGCCCCGTAATCGACGCCGAGGATTCCACCTTGACCGGCTGACATTGCGTTACGCCCCCAGCACATCACGCCTTGCGAGGTCGACAGCCCACAGGTGAAATCATCGCCGGCAGTCACCTGTGTGAAGTCCGTCGGCGAAGCCACATTGCCTCCCGATGCCGAACCAAGCTGTCCGTAGATATTGCGGCCGAAGCAGAAAACCTGACCTGTCGCACGAAGGGCACACGCGTGGTCCTTGCCCACTGCCACAGCGGTGGCGTCGGTGGGCCCGCCAGCGACGAGACGCGGAGACTCAACCGTGGTGTCGCTCGGCGTGCCGATCCGACCATCCCCACCGTTGCCCCAGCAGTAGACCTTCGAGCTCGCGACGAGACATGCAGTCGTTCGACCTACCGACAGCCGTTGGGCGTCGGAGCGAACGGCGGCCGGCGCACCTGCCGGGTCGGCGTTCACCGTTGGGGCTTGCATCACCACGCCGGAGACAACAAGCAACACGCTGAGGGCCAACGACCGCATGCGGAACATGACTGAATCCTTGTTCAGTTCATGAGGAAGTGCAAGTAGCCCCTACGCCCGCAGGTAGACGGCCTCGTCGGAGGTGACGTTCCCGAACGAGCAGGTGGCGCTGTAGGTGCCGCCGTTGTTGGCTGCGGCAACCCAGTTGCCTCCCGCTCCGCAGCGGATGCTGAATGGTCCCGAGGCACCGCGCATCGAGAAGGTGACGGGCACGACGGTTTCTTGTCCGGTGGCGGGATCAACTCCGCCACCGAGAATTGTGGCGGCCGACGTCTCGAGACATGCGACGTCGCTGCAGCGCTCGGCGCCGTCGAGCTGGCCGAGTCCACCCGACAGTCCGGCGGTGAAGCCACTCGACGTCGGGTTCGCGAGATCGAGCGTCCAGTTGTCGAGGTTCGACGAGATGGTGACGTTCTTGCGAGCATTCGCGTTCTGAGCGGTTGTCGTTCTGGTTGTCGCTGCGGTCGTGGGCGTTGCACGCGGTGCTGTCGTGGTCACGCCCGCCACGACCGTGGTGGTGGCTCCGGCAATCGTTGTTGTCGTGCTGGTCGTTGTCGTTGCCGCGGCAATCGTTGTGGTGGTTGGCGGAACGGTGGTCGTCGTTGAAGCGACCGCATTGCCGATGGTTCTACTGGCAGCCGACGGCAGACCGGCCTTCACGTCGGGTGGCTTGAGTTCGTTCGGGGACTCTTGGTACACCTGACGGTTCGCAAGTGTCCCCTGCTCGTTCGTCACGTCCTCGCGACCGTCACGGCTGACGACCTTGCGTTCGATCTGATCGGGGGCGGTTTGCGTGACGAGTTCGTAGTTCGTGTTTTCGTCGACACCTTCGCGACCGGGCGTACGAACCTCGACCGCGTTGGTTTGCTCGTTCGCAGTCGCCGAGACCTGATTGCCATCGGCTCCGTTGACGGTGGCTGTCACCTGGTTGCCGTCGGTGACCACGGTGTTGTTCGCTCCGTTCGATGTCGCGACGAAGTTCTTGTCGGCGAGCGTCACCACCGTTGCCGGGTCATTCGTCGTCACCTTGTTGTCCGAAAGTGTCAGCGGTTCGTCCTTCGAGCCGGGGGTGTCGATCTGGACCGTCACGCGATTCGTGACTCCCGTGATGCGCGTCAGAGACGGCATGGTGACCGTCACGATCTCGCCGGAAGGAATCGTCACCATGTAGTCGAAGACCTCTGGCAGAACACCCGTGGGTGCCGACGAACGCATGGGTCGCACCGTCGCCTCGCCGACGTCGTTTGACCCCGGAGTCAACGTGCCGGCGGAGGTTTCGATCGACCAGTCAGCCGCAACCGACCGAATGACGAGGAGCGTCTGACGGGCTGCCGTCTCCCCCTTGCAGAAGGGGCACTTGCCGGCGATACGAGCATCGTAGGGCGCGATGTCGAAATCTTTGGTGTCGCCCGTCCATGCGGTCGGGTCGTTGGCCGGGTCGGCACCGGCGAACGGGAACGTCCATGTTCCGGCCGCCATGTCGACGGTGATGAAACGCTCTTGGCCGGGCCAGTTCGAGTCGTAGACCATGACCTTGGCGACGTCGGGCGACTCGTAGACGACGGCGTACGGAAGCAGTGCGTGCCCACCGACGTCGCTGTAAACACCAACGACGTCGCCGACCTTCTTCTTCGCGAATGCGGCTTCGAGAATCGCGACCTTGTCACGCATCGACTTCTTCACGATCGCCTTCGTTGCATCCTTCGTCTCGTCGAAGAACTGTGTGGCAAAACTCCGCATCAAAGCGTGCGTCACATCGCCCTGATTGACCAATTCAACGGTGTTCGGCTGTTCTGCGCCAAGGAAACGCGCGGCGGCAAGCACGGCAAAACCCTCGCAGTGACCCGCTGCACGTGACTCGTTCACCATTCGCGCCCAGCCCGCGGCTTCGGCCGTCGCAACGCACGGGTCGGCACCGTCGACGCACACGTCGGGCGTGTTGCCGAACATCTCTACGAGATCGGCCTCATTGAACACCTCGGGCGTCGCGGCAGATCCGAAGTTCGGGAAGGCAAAGCCGTTCGGGTTCGGAATCAACCCCGACGACTGGTCTTCACCCGTCGCCGCCGGCACGGTGACGTCGGCTGCGCCACTTCCACCGCCTCCACCGCAAGAAGCGAACAGCAGAACAGAAACAAGGGCGAGGACCCCGCGACGACGCATCATTACTTGACGGTGACTCTGACCCACGCCGACATATTGCCTGCTCCGTCAACTGCGCGGATCTGCAGGGCCCTGGCACTCGACCTCAGGGTCACAGTTGCGATCGTTTGGCGGGGCAGACCGACCGTCTTCACCTTGGACGGTGCCTTACCAAGTGGCACGCGGATCGCCGGCTTGTTCGCCGCACTGCGAACTTCGACCGCCACCGCACCCGAAATCGTGTCGATTGCCCGCACCGACAACTTCACGCCGGCGGCAGCCGGCGCCTTCGCCTTTGCACGAATCGCCGAAACCGTGACGGCCGACGGCGTCGCAGCCGACGGTGTCGCGCTCACTGAGTCGAGCCGCGGCTTTGTCGTGTCGAGGATGATGTCGTCCTGCTTGTCGTCGGTGACCTTCGCGTTGAACCGGGAGAGGAACCGTACGTAGACCGTCTTGGTGAACGTGCCGTCCCTGCTCACCACCAAGGACCAGGGAACATCGGCGGAGCCGTTCACCAGATCGAACGTCGTCGAAGTCTTGAAGCCGCCGTCATTCGAAACCAAGATGCGTGCCGCATTCGGCGGGCCGACGACGGAGATGACGACCTTCGCACTCGAAGTGAATTCGTCACCGTCGTTGATCGACACTCCCTCGGGGCCGACCGTGGTGAAGCTCTTCGTCTCGCCCGTTGCCGTACCCAGCTCGTTCGAGGCGACGATGCGGTAGTAATACGTGGTGTTTTCCGTCAAGCCGGAAACCGCGGCGCTCACATCTTCTTCCGTCCCCCCGGTTTGTGTCTTCGCGACAGTCTGTGTTGCGCCAACCAGATTGGCGTCGGTTCCGTATTCGAAACGAATCGACGTGTCGAGGTTGTTCGCATTCACCTTGCCGTTCAATGTCATGCCCGACGTGCCACGCGTCGCCGACACTGTCGATACCGTCGGCTTCGAACCCTTCGTCGTGAACGACTTGATGTCACCCGTTGCTGCACCGATCGCGTTCGTCGCCGCCACACGCCAGTAGTAGGTCTTCCCCGGCGACAACTTGGACACCGACGCGCTGACCGCCTTCGCCGTCGCACCCGTCACCGCAGCGGCAACCGCCACCGATTCGGAGGTTGCCAATGTCGCACTCAATCCGTATTCGAAACGAACCGTTGTGTCGGCGCCGTTGGCATTCACTTCGCCACCCAATGTCGCGGTCGTCGTCTCGGCGCTGGCGGTTCCCGTTGTGGCACTCGGCTTCAAGCCGCTCACCGAAAATGAACGAGATACCGCATCGGCGGCCTTGTAGAGGCCGTACGCACCACGCGATGCAGAAATTGTGCAAGTACCGACGGACACGAGCGTCACCGTTGAACCCGAAACCGTGCACACCGACGGCGTCGTCGACGCGAATGACACGGCAGCACCAGAGCTCGCCGTCGCGCTGATGGCGAAGGCGGGATCTGAGGATGATTTGTCAGTCAGCGCCCCGAACGTGATGGTCTGCGGCACGACGCCGGAGACATCGCTCGGCAGTAGGGCCTGGGTTGTCGTTCCATTGCCCAACTGACCTGTGTTGATTGCCAGACCTGCCATTCCCCAACACTTGACCTGTTGAGGACTTGTCATTGCGCATGCGAAGGAATTCCCGATACCAACGACAGAAGCTCCCGTTAGGCCCTGCACGCTTACTGGCGCAATGATTGGATCGACGCTTGCTCCGCCCGTTCCCAGCTCGCCATTGTTGTTCGAACCCCAGCATGAAACTACGCCGGTTGTGCGAACCGCACATGTGGCGTTTAGACCCGCCGAAATGTGTTGGGCATTCAAGAACTTTGAGGTGGTGCCTCGTGCATCGACGACCTCGATCGGTCGTCGCCCGTTCTCAAGTGCAGTCCAAGCATCACCGTCGCTCAGGTCAACATCGTTACCCAGCTGTCCGATGAAATACGAACCCCAACACCACAACTTTCCCCCCGACACGATGGCGCATACGTGGGAGTACCCAACGGAGACAGCGACCACCTGGGAGAGGAGCACCGTCGATGGGCCGGTCACCTCGGCATTGTTGTCTCTCGTACCGTCTCCAAACATTCCCTCGTTGTAGCCCCAGCAGCGCGCGGTACCGACTGCGGTGACGACACAGGATGTGGAAGAACCGACAGACAATTTTGTCGCGCCAGTCTCGAGACCGACGACGTAGGCAGGCGTTGGATCCGGGTCGATGTTTGCGTTGCTCGTCGGCCGACCAAGTATGAACCAGTTGCCCGAATTCGAGCCCCAGCACTTGACGCCACCCGTGGATCCGATCAGAACACAGGTGTGAGCGTTTCCTGCCCCAACTGCAATTGCGCCCGCGACCTGGTCAACCTTGGCGGGCGCTCCGCGGGTTCCTGTCGCGCGGCCCAACTGCTTCCCGTTGTTCGAGCCCCAACACCAGACGTCGCCGTTCGCAAGCAAGGCACAGGAGTGAAGTGAGCCGACCGTCACGGCTGTAGCAGTCGAGATCCCGTCAACTTCGACAGGAACACTGCTTGACCCAGCCTCCAGGGCCACCGAACCCAGCTGTCCGTTGCCGTTGCTACCCCAGCAGTAGACGCGACCTTCTAGCACCGCGCAGGAGTGATCTTTACCAATAGCCAACCTTCCGCCGAGTTCGGAAGTCGTCGTGCCTGACCCGCCTCCCGAACCGTTGGCACCTGCTGGATTAACCGGCGCGATGAACCCCGGAACAAGCACCACACAAGCGAAGAGAAGTTTCCGAATCGATGACATTGAACGCAGTTTTACCCATGTGAGCCACGGCGGCAAGGGACCGATTGTTCGGGTTACTGGCGGAGGGCAATGAGTTCGTTCAAAACCTGCGTCGAAGTTGCGGCGATTGGCGTGCGGCGCTCGCCGTGGCGGAGGGGAAAGAGATCGCGGCCGTGGGCGTCGGCGATGGCGACGCCGACTTCGCTGCAGACGAGCGCGGCGCCGGCGTAGTCCCAGACGCCGTGTTGGTCGCAGTCGAGATAGCCGTCGAGACCGCCGTCGGCGACGAGACAGAGATCGAGAGCAGCGGCGCCGTTGGCGCGGAATTGCCACCACCCCGGGTTTGGGGGCGGCGGGCCGGAAACTCCAACGACGCACTTGTCGAGAGGTCGTGACTCGGGTGTCTTCAGCACTTCGCCGTTCCGCCACGCGCCGACTCCACGAATTGCGGCGTATTCGGTGTGCGGTGGCGCGAGCTGCGCGACGACGGCAACGCGTGGACCGTCACGGTCGACGCAGCACAGCGAGACGGCATGCCATGCGATACCGCGACTTGCATTGGTGCTGCCGTCGATGGGGTCGACGATGACGACGAGTTGATCGCCGAGTTCGCCGGGCTGGCTTGCATCGAATCCTTCGGCCCCGGACTCTTCGCTGAGCACTCCCCAACCGAATTCGCGAAGCGCCGAGATGACGGCATCGTTCACGAACACGTCGGCTGCGTACTGCCCCTTTTGCAATCCCGTGAACGACCAGTCCCGCGCCGCGGAAATGGTGAGCTGTGCAACGTTCGCCACGTTGCGCAGTGCGTACAGAATGGCCTCATTCGACGATTCACGGTTGAACGAGGCGGCGATGGACACACCTGAAAGGTAGTGTCACGGCGTGGCAGTCATCGACGTCGCGGGCTTCGTGTCCGACCTGAAGAGCCATGCGGTCGACCACGGCTTCCACGTCCACGACGAACGCCATTTCGTCGAGACCTACTCGCTGCGCCAGTCGTGGGAGGTTGATCTGCACCCCGAAGAGGCCTGCAACGGCCCCATCGACCTTCACCTGTCCCTCGAGGTCGACCCCCGAGTGCTGTTGGGCTTTGAGGATGCGGTGGTGAAGATGGATGACCCCGACGAAGAGCCGCCGACGGGTTTCGAGTTCCACCTTCTCTTCACGTGGACCCTGCCGCCGCTACCCCACCCGCCCGACTTGTTGATTCTCGCCACCGAATTGGCGGGCATCGGCGGCCTCGACCTGCCGGTCGAGGTGTCGGCCATCGATTCGTATCCGTCGGTCACCGACGCACCCGAACGAAGCCTCAGCCTGGTGGCGAAGGTACCCGTGTCGTTGGCCGACGTGTACGCGGTGCGCGACGAAAACCTGTGCACGGTGCTCGACAAGTGCCGCGAGGTCAGCCTCGATCTGCTCGAACGTTCACCGGCGTGGTTGGGAGAATGATGAACACGGTCGCTCGTCGCGTTACGGGAGTGTTGGCGGCGATTCTGGTTCTCGGCGCTGCATCGTGGGGCCTGGGTTCGTGGCAGCCCTTCGCGTTCGACTGGCCCGACAACTGGGACCCGCGGGTGGCCAAACTCGCCGACTACGTCGAGCGGCACGCCGACTTTCCGTTCGAACATCCGGTGCGCACCCGCTTTCTTGGCGACAAGGAATTCGAAAAGCTGGTGACCGACGACGAAGCCGATCTCGCCGAAGAGGACCGCGAGTACTACGACGCAACGGGGCGGTTGCTGCGCGCCCTCGGCCTGGCCGCGGGCGAGGTCGACCTGTTCAAAGATCAGAACACGCTGAATGCGAGCGGGATCTTGGCGTACTACTCGCCGGCAGACCGCGAGATGGTGATTCGCATGAACCCCGACGACGTGAAGGGCAACGAGTTGTCACCGGCACTGCGGGCCACCGTGGTGCACGAACTCACCCACGCCTTGCAAGACCAGCGCTTCGGGTTGGAACGCATGCGTGAACGGGCACACGATTCGAGCCACGACGAAGCGCTGACGGCCCTGATCGAGGGACATGCGCTGTCGATCGAGAACAAATACGTCAGCGACAACTTCTCCGACGCCGAGCGCGAGCAGTACGACAGTGCGATGGAGGGCGACGAGGAGGACAGCGCAGCCATCAGCAAGGTGCCCGAGGTTCTCTCGGCACAGCAATTCTCGCCCTATGTCTTCGGGCCGACATTTGTCGAGGCATTGGAACGCAAGGGTGAGAAAACACTTCTCGATGCCTTCATGAAGAAGCAACCGAAGTCGCTCGAGCAGACGATTCTTCCGTCGAAGTATTTCGACGGCGACAACCCCGAAGAGATCGACGAGCCAAAGGGACCGAAGAACTCGGAAGTCGCGGTGTCGGGCCAATTGAGCCAACTCGACTTGTTCTTTCTCATGGTCCGCGCGTGGGACCCACCCGAGGCGTTGCGCCTCAGCGACCTGTGGGGCAACGGTTCGTACGCCGGCTTCGACGTTGGTGACGACGACTTCTGTGCGGTGCTGAACGTCCGTGGCGACAACGATGAAGCGACTGACGAGCTGCGCCAGGCCTTCGTCGAGTGGGCCAAGTCACCCGGTCTGCGCGGCGCGAAGGTCACGGCATACGACCATTACTTCAGCGTGGAATCATGTGATCCCGGACCGAAGGCGAAGATCGACCTGCCGAGCGAAACCGACACCCAGCAGATCTTCTGGCGTGCGGGCGACATCTCCTACATCTGGCGTTCCGAGCCCGAATCGAATGCGGAGTGCATCGCAACCGGCGTCTACACCGAATTCACGACCGAGCAACTGCAGACCGACGACCGCGTGATCGACCGTTACAACGAACTTATCGCGGAGTGCCGTCGGGGCTGACGAGGCGAAGCGTCACCGTCGCCAACAGTCCACCACCCGGGTTTTCGCGCAGTGCCACGCGCCCACCCGAGGCCGCGGCGAGTTGCGCCACGATCGAGAGCCCGAGACCACTGCCTCCGGGCCGGTTCTGACTCTCGGGTCCGCGCCAGAACCTGTCGAACGCTCGCTCCCTCGCCACTGCCGACATTCCCGGTCCGCGGTCACCGACACTGATCGTGACCTCGGCTGACGAGCCGGAGACACCGATCGTGATGGACGTGCCCGCTGGTGCGTAGTCGAGGGCATTGTCGACGTAGTTGTCGATGATCTGCTCGAGCGCACCCGGCATCGCCTCGACCACGCAGTCGACGCTCCCTTCCGTGGTGATCTCGATCCCACGCTCTTCGGCGAGAGAGCGCCACATCTCGACACGTGCATCGACCACCTCTGCGACGTCGACCCTCGTGACGGCGCCGGGTGCTTCGGTTCGTGCGAGCGCGAGGAGTTGCTCGACCAACCGAGCGAGGCGTTCGAGTTCGTTGACTGCCGCCTCGAGGTCGTCGGCCACCGCGGTCGCGGGTCGGTCGGGGTTGTCGGTGACGGTTGCCAGGGCCTGCTCGACGCGAAGTCGCAAGGCGGTGAGTGGCGTGCGAAGTTGGTGCGAGGCGTCGCCCGCAAAACGCCTCTGTTCGGCGAGGGTTTGTTCGACGCGCGCCGCCATCTCGTTGAACGAGGCCGCGAGTTCGCGCACCTCGATGGGCCCCTCGACGGTGGCGCGGGCCGACAGGTCACCGGCTGCGATGGTGTCGCTCTGTCTGCGCAACCGACGCAGTGGCCTCACCACACTTGTCGCCACGACGAACGCCGCGAAGAACGCCAGCGACAGTGAGATGAATGCCAGAACGAGAAGGCCGCGCAGGCGGTCGGCCACGCGGGCGTTGACCACTGACTCGGGATACGTGAGGCGAACGGCGCCGATGACACCGTCGGTGGTGAGCACCGGAACCGACGAATACACCAGGTCCTCGCCGAGCGTTTCACTGCGCCGCGTGCCGACCGCGGAGTTGCCCAATAGCGCCGAGGCAATTTCGGGACGGTTGAGGAACGACTGACCCTGCGCAACGTTCGCGTCGGTGGCGGCCTGGACTCCTCCGTCACGGTCGACGATCACGACGAGGGCCTCGGATGTCGCGTTGTAGTCCTCGACCAACACGGCGAGGGTGATTCCCGACGCCGTCGACGCGGTGGAAGGGTTGGGTTGCGCAAGCAACTTCTGCGCTTTTGCCGCGAGTGTGGATGCGTCACGCTCGAGGGCGGTGATCACGCGGTCACGTTCGACCCGACGCAGGTGCGTGCGCAGGGGCACGTCGTGGACGATCAGTATGAGTGCCACCAAACCGACGACGGCGAAGATAAGCCGACGTCTCACGCCTGCGGAGCCCTCAACCGGAAGCCGACGCCCCGCACGGCCTCGATCCAGTCCTGGTTGCCGAGCTTCTTGCGCAATGCCGCAACGTGGGCGTCGAGCGTCTTGGTCGGGCCGTACCACTCGGTGTCCCAGACACGTTCGAGAATGTCGTGACGGCGGTGCACCACCTCGGGTTCGGCGGCGAGATACGCAAGCAGGTCGAACTCTTTCGGCGTGAGCGTGAGCGTCTCGCCGGCGAGAGTCGCCTCGCGCATCTTCTCGTTGATCACGAGATCGCCGACGGTGATGTCGGTGGACGCCTGTGCCGGGTCGGGACCGCCACCACGGCGGAGCACCGCACGAATGCGCGCGATCAGTTCGCGCATGCCGAATGGTTTGACGACGTAGTCGTCTGCACCGAGTTCCAGACCAACCACCCTGTCGAGTTCGTCGCTGCGGGCAGTGACGATGATGACGGGCACGTGGCTCTTTGCGCGGATGTCGCGACATACGTCGAGCCCGTCGGTGTCGGGCAGACCGAGGTCGAGCAGAACGAAGTCGTAGCCGGTGGCGGCCAGCGCCGCCGCGCCGGTTTCGACGTGCAGCACCTCGAAACCCGCGTCGCCGAGGCCGCGTTGCACCACCGCCGCAATCGACGGATCATCCTCGACGAGCAGAACCTTCACGGCCTTCATTGTCGCCGAAGCACGGCTCGTATGTGCGGGTTCGAAAATCTTGGACGATTCTTGGATTTCTCCTCGCCGTTCCCTTGAAATCGGTTTTCTACCGTGTCTTCCATGAAACCGGGCCTTGCCACTTCCCTCTCGATCGTCGGTGTCCTCGCCACTGGCGGTGCAGCACTTGCCCTCAACTCTTCGATCCTCGACACCGAGTCGTCGGCAAAAGGTTCCCCCGCCTTTGCCACGGTGGTCGGCGTCGGGACGCAAAGCGGCATCATGCCGCTGGGCGACGGGGCCACCCCCGGCTCCGTCGCCGAATTCTCCGCCGAAGGCGTTGCCGATGTCATCAACGGCTCGCCCGAGACGCCGCTGGCAAACCCGGTCGTGAAGATCGTCGAATCGGGCGTACTCGACGCAGCACCGACGACCACGGTGCCGACCGTCAACTCCACCGCCACCACGGCGTCGGCGAGCGCTTCGGCTTCGGCATCCGGGCAGGACTCGTCGAGGGTGAAGCAAAGCCAGGCCAGCCAGTCGGTCAGCCAGTCAACATCGACCACTTCACCCTCCGCGGCACCGTCGACCACGGTTCCAACCATCACTGTTCCCTCGGGCGAATCCGACGGACACGATGACGACGGTGCGCACCGACGCGACGATCGCCTTCGCCCCGGACCGCCGCCCGCGCCGTTGACGCCGGCACCAACAACGATCGTCGCACCTCCCATGTCGCCCTCGACCACCGTTGCCGGCCCCGTCGACAAGCAATTCAAGATTGCCGACATTGCCACCATCACGTTGACGGTTAACAGAACACAGCTCACCGTCAAAGAGGTGCTGGTCACCCAGGGCTCGGCCTACAAAGTGACGAATCAACGTGCGACCGATGGTGGCGAGATTCGCATCACCCTCGCCTCGCCCACCAATGCAGTCGAGTTCTCCGCACGCCTCGTGAACGGCCAGATCATGGCGGCGGTCAGCTCTCCATCGAGCGGCAACTTGAATCCGCCCCGTCCGCCACGTGAACGCGACGAGGACGAAGACGACGACCACGAAGACGGCGAGCGCCACGAACGCGAACGGGACCACGACGATGACGACGACTGAGCCAAGCGACAAGAGGGTGCCGAAGCGTCCGCGCCACGTCGCGCGTTCCGCGCGCATTCTGTCCACCGGCATCTCGGCCACCGCGATCCTCGGAATGACCGCCGCATTCGGCGCCGCCGAGAAGCTGCAGGCGTCCCAGAATCCGACCCCGCCGCAACCAACGCCCAACGCCGCGAACACGCCCTCGGCGCTGTCTCCACTCGGCACCATCGGAACTGCGCCGGTCCACACGACGCAGAGTTCCGTCACGCAGTACCCCTCGACCGAAGGGACCGTGACATTGCCCACGGGTGCACCCGCATCCACCGCTCGCGAATTGGCGCCTCAGACCACGGTTGCACCTCTGGTGCCCGCTGCCACGGCAACCACGCCCGTCGTCGACACGGTCGTCGACACGGTTGTCGAAGCACCTGCCAATGTTGCGGCTGCCGAGGTGCCGGCCCCGACCGTCGCACCCGAGACCATTCCGCCCGCACGGGTCGCCACTGCCGCACCGGTGGTCACCGTTGCGCCGATTGCTCCGGCCGAACCGCCCGTTCAATTCACGCTTCCACCAGCACCGAGTCGAGGTTCGAGCGGTGGCTCACGCTGACCTTTCGTGCATCGACCGCGGCGCAACCGTTCGCGAGATTCGGTTCCCCGCGATGGGCAACACCGCACACCTCGTCATCAACGCGGCCAGCGCCGGGCAGGCCGACATCCTCGCCCAGCGGGCACAGGACTGGCTGTTCAGCCTCGAAGCGGCGTGGAGTCGGTTCGCACCCACATCCGACATCGCCCGCCTGAACACCGCACGTGGTCGAGCTGTGCAGATTACCCCCGATACCGAGGTCTTGATTCGACACTTGCTCGCGGCGTACGAGGCGACTGACGGACTCTTCAACCCGTTCGTCCTTCCCGCATTGATCACCGCCGGATACGGCCGATCACTCGCCGGTGACGGTCAGCCGAGTTGCGGTGCCGAGCCGGCGCACCGCACACCAACCCAGCGGAGCGTGCTGCTGGAGTCGGTCGACGATCCGAAGCATGGCAGAACGACATGGTGCCGGCTCCTCGACGGTGCGACGCTCGACGCGGGCGGGCTCGGCAAGGGCCTGGCCGCCGACATCGTCGCCGAACGTCTCGTTCTCGACGGTGCACTCGGAGCGCTTGTCAACATCGGTGGCGACATTCGCTGTGTCGGTCAAAGCCCCGACCCCGACGGCTGGACCATCGACATCGAGGCACTCTCCCACCCCGCACTCGGCGGCACGACGGTCGTCGTGCAGTCCGGCGCGATTGCCACGTCGTCGACGTTCGCAAAGCGTTGGCACAGCGGCCACCATGTCATCGACCCCGCAACGAACGCACCGCTCGATGAATCGCGGCCATCGGCGCTTCGCATGTCGAGCGTCATCGCCTCGACCGCCGTGTGGGCCGAGGTGTTCGCAACCGCAACCCTGGTGGCGGGTGCCGACATGGCCGGCGTCATTGTCGAATCGCGCGGTTTGGCGGGTCGCTTCGAACGCGTCGATGGCAACGTGACCTCAACTCCGTCGTTCGAAAGGTTCACACGATGAACAGTCACTTTTGGTGGTACGTCTCGCGGGCTTCGGGCACGGTCGCATGGGTTCTCGTACTCGCCACGTGCGCCTGGGGAATTCTCCTGGCGACTCGCCTCTTCCGCGGTTGGGACCGGCCGGCATGGTTGCTCGACCTGCATCGCTGGCTGGGCTCGTTGCTCGTTGCATCGACCGCTCTCCACATGCTTGCGCTCGTCGGCGACAACTACACGCACTTCACCGCGTCGCACCTGCTCATTCCCTTCGCATCCGACTGGGAACCGGGCTCGGTGGCACTCGGCGTCGTCGCCTTCTGGATGCTCGGCGCGGTTCAGGTGACGTCATGGATGATGAAGCGAATGCCCAAGCGCACCTGGCGCGCCATCCACATGCTGAGTTACCTCGCCTTCATCATGGTGACATGGCATGCGATCGCTGCGGGCACCGACGTGACGTCGCGCTGGTACGGCGCACTGACCATCGCGGTGATCGCACTCGCCACCGCCTTCGGCACCGCCCGACTCATCACGGTTCGCACCCCGACATCCCGCACACCGTTGCGTGGTTCGGAAACTGAACGGGAAGAAAGAATCCATGTTCGCGCTTGACAACATCGCGGGAATACCTGCGCACCCGCTAATCGTCCACATACCCGTGGTGCTCGTACCACTCGCCTTTCTTCTCGTAATCGTCGCAAGCTGGAAGCGCTATCGGACTCAATTGCTCATCGCGGCCGCGATCGCTGCGGGCATCGGTGGAATCGGTGTACTTCTCGCCGCGGGATCCGGCGAGGGACTCCAACGGGCACGCGAAGGCGCCGTCCGTCAACTCGTCCACGATCACACCGAGGCTGGAAGTCGTGCACAAGGGGGTGCGGGCGTGTTTGCTGCGATCGTCATCGTTGCCGCGGCCGAAGAAGCACTTCGCCGGAAGGGCAAATTGTCGAAGTTGAAGTTGCCGAAGTGGGTGCCGTCCACGCTGCTTGCGGCGTCGATTGTTTCGGGCGCTGTCGGTGCGTACATGGTCTACGACGCAGGACACACGGGGGCCAAGTCCGTGTGGAACGGAGTCAAGGCCAAGGGTGAGGGCGGCGAACGCGGCGGAGACGACGACTAACCTGCCTCGCGTGGGGGAACTGAACTTTTCGCGCATCCTGAAACGCGGTTTGATGTTCGCCGACGAGCGCGCGATCATCGACCTTGCGAGTGGCTACGACGCCACGTACCGACAACACATCGACCGCGTCACGCAGTTGATCGGCGCGCTGCGCACCCTCGGCGTGTCGCCCACCGATCGCGTGGGAGTGCTCGCCGGGTCGTGCCACGAGTACATCGAGCTGTGGCATGCGTGCCTCAGCGGCACCGCCATCATCAACCCGCTGAACAGTCGCCTTGCCGCCGACGAATTCGTCTACATCCTGAACGACTCGGGCACGACGGTGCTGTTCGTCGATGCGACGTTCGCACCGCTCGTTGCCGAGATCCGTCCTCGCCTGACCCACCTTCGGACCGTCGTTCTCATCGGCGGAGCCGATGCACCGCACGACCTGCGCTACGACGATCTCGTCGACGCGCAACCCGTCGGTTCGATTCCGGCCGAACCCGACGACGACCAGCCCGCGGTGCTGATGTACACCGGCGGCACCACGGGCCTGCCGAAGGGTGTGATCCTCCCGCAGAAGGCGATCGCGCTCATCACCTACCGCAGCCAAATGGGCATGCTCATCGAACCCGGCTGGCGGTACCTCGCCTTCATGCCCCTCTTCCACGTCGGCAGCATCATGACGTGGGCCCTTCTCATTCCCACGGGCGGGTCGGTCTACCTGCTACCCGGCTTTGAACCGAAGGCAGTGATGAACGCGGTTCGCGATCACCGCATCACCGCAATTGCTGGTGTGCCGACGATGTTCGGCCTCATCGTGCATCACCCCGATTTCGAACCGTCGATGTTCGAGTCGCTGACGCTGATGGGATACGGCGCGGCGCCGATGCCCGACGCGCTGCTTGCCCGGTACATGTCGATGTATCCGAACCTCAACTTCTTCCAGGCGTACGGCATGACCGAGTTCGCCGCGACGGTGTGTGCACTCACACCCCACGACCACCGCACCGGCGGCAACATCTTGAAATCGGTCGGCCGTCCGTGCATCGGCGTCGAAGTCGAGATTCGCGATCCCGACACGACCGAGCCGCTGCCCGTCGGCGAGGTTGGCGAACTGTGGATCCGTTGCGACTCGGCGATGCTCGGCTATTGGAACAAGCCCGAGGCGACCGCGCACGCACTCGTCGACGGCTGGTACCGCTCGGGCGATGCGGGTCGGATGAACGACCAGGGTTACGTGTTCCTTGCCGACCGTGTGAAGGACATGATCGTCTCGGGTGGCGAGAACGTCTATTCACTCGAGGTCGAAAATGCGATCTCGACCTTTCCCGGCGTGACGCAGGTTGCCGTCGTCGGCAGACCCCACGAAGTGTGGGGCGAGGCGGTACATGCATTCGTCGTGTGCGCTCAGGGTGCGGCCACCGAGGCCGACCTCGACGCGCACGCCCGCAAGACCATCGCCGGTTACAAAGTGCCGAAGTCGTGGACGATCCAGACCGAGCCCCTGCCCCTGTCGGGTGCGGGCAAGATTCTGAAACGCGAGCTTCGCGAGCGATTGAGCGATACGGCGCAGTAGCGTCGCATCATGACCTTCAAGAAACTCGACCCTGCCATCCGCGATCTCGCCCAGGGAAAGAACTTCGGCACGTTGTCGTTCATGCTGCCGAGCGGCCGCATCGCCAGCCATGTGATGTGGGTCGACGCCGACGACGAGCACCTTCTCATCAACACCGACCTCGGGCGCATCAAGTACGACTCAATCAAGGCCAATCCGATGGTGACCGTCGCGATGTGGAAGGCCGACAACCCCTACGCCTACGCCGAAGTGCGGGGACGTTGCGTCGCCGAGGTGGCCGGCGAGGACGCCCGCGAGCACATCGACGCCTGCGCGATGCGTTACACGGGTGGCCCCTACGCCATGCCCATCGAGAAGGGCCGTGTCATTCTGAAGATCGCGGTCGAATCGCAGCGCTCCCAGAACCTCTGACCCGATATCCCTGAAATAGTAGGAGTGGTTCTGAAAACCTGTATTTGATTTCAGGTTTTATATGTCATAGATTTAGAGTTCGTGTCGATCTCTGAACTCCTCAGCCTGAACCTCGCGTCGCCGGCCGTTCTGGCATTTGCCCTCGGTCTCGTCGCCACGCTGTTCCGCAGCGACCTGCGGTTCCCGGAGGCGGTCACGTCGCTCTTGTCGACGTATCTGTTGTTCGCAATCGGCATGAAGGGCGGCATCGAACTGCGCGACGCCGCGCTCGGCGACATTGCCGCGCCGACGCTCGTCACCCTCGTCATCGGCTTGATGGTGCCCTTCGTCGCTTACGAAGTGGCGCGACGATTCGTCGGACTCAACGTCGCCGATGCGGCGTCACTCGCAGCCCACTACGGCTCGGTTTCGGCCGTCACGTTCTCGGCCGCAGAAACGTTCACCCGCGCGGCAGGCACTCTCGACGAGGGCTACCTCCCTGCACTCGTCGCTCTGCTCGAGATCCCCGGGATCGTGGTCGCGATGGTGATCGCAAGTCGGGCGCTCGGCGGGCAAAATCTAAAGTCGGCAATCCACGAGGTCGTCACGGGAAAGAGCATCGTGCTCCTGGTCGGAGGCCTCCTCATCGGATGTTTCGCCAATCAGAAAGGCATCGAAAAAGTCGAACCGCTCTTCCGCGATCTCTTCGCGGGGGTGCTCGTGCTCTTTCTTCTCGATCTCGGAACCCTCGCGGCGCAGCGACTGCGGACGCTGAAGGCCGTTGGCCCGAGACTCGTCGTCTTTGCGACCGGAATGCCTCTCATCTTCGGCGCCGTTGGGGTTCTCGGCGGCACGATTGCCGGCCTGTCGGTGGGCGGCGCCGCGGTGCTTGGCGCAATGTCCGCAAGCGCCAGCTACATCGCCGCACCGGCGGCCGTGCGGGTGGGCCTGCCCGAAGCCGACGTCGGCTTGTCTCTCGGCGCGGCGCTCGGCATGACCTTCCCGTTCAACTTGGCCATCGGCATTCCGCTCTTCCACGAAATTGCCCAAGCGATCGGTTGACGCACTGCGCAGTAGGCCAGGTAGGGATCGAACCTACGACCAAGGGATTATGAGTCCCCTGCTCTAACCACTGAGCTACTGGCCCGGGAAACGGGACTCTTCGTTGCTCGGGGGGTGGGGCTCGAACCCACGACCGACGGATTAACAGTCCGTTGCTCTGCCAACTGAGCTACCCCCGAAGGGCATCGGGCAGGCTAGCAGCGGGGTCGGGAAATCAATCGTCCAGAAACGCCCTGAGTCGCGCCGAGTTGTGCGGATGGCGCAGGCGGGCAAGTGTCTTTTGTTCGATTTGACGGATGCGTTCGCGGGTCACGCCGAACTCTGCCGCAACCTCGTCGAGCGTGCGCGACCGGCCGTCGGTGATGCCGAACCGCAGGGCCAGAATCTCACGGTCGCGTTCCGGAAGCATGCCGAGCTCGGACTTCACGGCGTCGATGAGCGCGTTGCGTTCGGCGATACCGATCGGTGACTCGGCGTTTGCATCGGCGATGATGTCGCCGTAGGCGCCGCCCTCGCCGTCGTCGCCGAGTGGCGTGTCGAGGCTGATCGTCGGAATCGCGTACTGCATCAGTTCCAGAACCTTCTCGACGGGAAGATCGCAGCGTTGCGCGACTTCCTCGGGCCCCGGATCACCTTTCAGCTCGGAGGTGAGCTCACGCTCGGCACGCTGCACCCGGTTGACGAGTTCCATCATGTGGGTGGGGATGCGAATGTTGCGGCCTTGGTCGGCCATCGCCCGCGTCATTGCCTGGCGAATCCACCACGTTGCGTACGTCGAGAATTTGAAGCCCTTTTCGAAGTCGTACTTGTCGGCCGCTCGCATGAGGCCGATGTTCCCCTCTTGGATGAGGTCGGGAAGCTGCAGCTCCTTGCCGTCGTAGCGTCGCGCTATCGACACGACGAGACGAAGATTCGCCTCGACCATCTGATCCTTGGCTTCGGCACCGGCCTTCGCCGCCCGGCGCAGCGCGGGTTTGTCCGCAGCGCCCACGTTTCCCGATTCGAGTTTTCTCGCCGCGATCTGGCCGTCCTTGATCAGCTTCCCGAGGCGCCGCTCGTCTTCGGCGGTGAGAAGGTCGTGCTGGCCGATTTCGTTGAGGTACTGACGCATGGCGTCCGAACCACGTTCAGCTACAGCCATGACCGCTCCCCCATGGGACCCAACACTAGAACGAAACTCAGGGGCGGAATGACACGACGCATCAGGCGTCGCCGGCGACCACCGACGACTGCAACCATCCGAGGAGGAATGCCGCAGCCGAATCACCCTCGGGTGATTCGAGTTTCTCGAGATGAAGTCGGGCGTCGCGATCGGCGCGCAGCACGTTCGGGTCGGTGACCCCGCGCCGCGCGGCAAGTTCGCGGCGCACCGCAGCAGACAAGAGGTTGAAGGCTTCGGCCCGGCCGTTCGCATCGATATCGACGACCACGGCTCGTTCGAGAACTTCCCGCGCCTCGGGGTCGGCCGCCTCGATGGCGGCCTCGACCGCACCCGCCGACTCGGCCACTGCAACGAACGCACGACGCATCACGTCCGTCGGGAAGAGTTCCTCGACGAGCCACGGCGCGATGGAGTCCCAGTTCTGCAACAGCATCGCGATCGCGGCGAACTCGGCGTTCTCGCGCGCCGAGGGCGCGGCCGACGCAGCAACATCGATGCGCGGGTTGCGCTCGCGACGTTCGACGCGCGGCACCACATCGCCGACCGGAAGGCCAGTGTGCGTCGCAATCTGGCCGGCGTAGATCTTGCGGACGTTCACGTTCGGGTGCTCGTTGATGACCGCAATCGCCCGTTCGGCGGTGCGGGCCCGCTCTTCGGGGGTGCGGGCGGGATTGGCATCGAGCACCCTCTGCAGCCGGAATCCGAGAAAGGGCTGCGCGCCGTCGATGGCCGCGCGAAGGGCATCGGGGTCGGACTGGGCAAGTTCGCCCGGGTCCTTGCCTTTCGGAAACTGCGCGACGCTGACACTCACCTCGTACTTCGCTTCCCACTCGTAGAACCGCTCGGCAGCCCCCTGTCCGGCTGCGTCGGCATCGAAGGCGAGGACCACCTTGTTGGCGAACCGCTTGAGAATGCGTACGTGCTCTTCCGTGAGCGCCGTACCGCAGGTTGCGACAGCCCGCGGAACACCCGCACGGTGGAAACCGATGACGTCGGTGTAGCCCTCGCAGATGATTACCTGGTCGGCGCGCACGATGTCGGCTTTGGCCCAGTTCAAACCGTAGAGCGTTCGCGACTTCGAATAGATCGGAGTCTCCGGGGAGTTCTTGTACTTCGCCGGGTCGGTACTGCCGGGCAGGATGCGGCCCCCGAAAGCGAGCACATCGCCGGTGTCGGAAATGATCGGAAAGAGAATGCGTGCCCGGAACGCGTCTTGCATCCGATCACGTTTGTTCATGAACGCAAGGCCGCAGTCACGCAACACGTCCTGGGTGATGCCGTGGTCTTTTGCAAGCGCAAGTGACAGCGCGTCCCAGTCGTCGGGGGCCCATCCGAGGCGGAACTGCCGGGCCGCATCACCTGCAAGACCGCGGGTCCGCAGGTAGTCGCGCGCCGCGCGGGCGTCGGGCGCGTTCAACAGCCGGTCGTGGTACCAGTCGGCAGCGACCTTCATCGCTTCGACCAGTTTCTTGCGGCGCTGGCGGTCCTTTGATTCCGTTCCCGACGTGTAGGTCAGCTGGTAGCCGTATTTACCCGCCAGGGATTCGACCGCACCCACGAAGTCGACGTGCTCGATGTCCTGGACGAATTTGAAGATGTCGCCCGACGCCCCGCACCCGAAGCACCGGTACCGGGCTGTTTCCTCGCGCACGTTGAAGGAACCCGACTTCTCGGCATGGAACGGACACAGGCCGACCCAGTTGCGGCCGACGCGGCGCAGGGCGACGTAACTCTGGACGACTTCCACGATGGAAATCCGTTGGCGCAGCGCCTCGATGTCATCGGCTGCAATCGCCATGCGCGCAGTGTAGATCCACCCCCCACTTCACGGGTTCTCGGCGCAGGGTGGTGCAGGTTTTGCGCGCTTTCGCGCCGAGAACGGAAGACCATGCGTTTCTCGGTGCGAGATGTTGCAAAAAGCGGGTCGTAGTGCGCCGAGAATCCTCAGTGGGTGGATTCGTCGGGCCACTGCGGAGCGGGATGCTCGTGAATTCGGGTGTGGCGCAGTGACCACATGATTGCCACGAAGAGAATGACCGCGATGACGGCGAGCGAAATGAAGGTCGGCAGGTGCCACCACGGCGAGATCGACATCTTCACGCCGACAAAGACAAGGATCGCCGCGATCCCCTGTTCGAGGTACTCGAACCGGTGCCGAATGTCGGCGAGGACGAAGTAGAGCGCGCGCAGGCCGAGAATCGCAAAGGCATTCGACGAGAAGGCGATGAATTGTTCGCGGCTGATAGCGAGAACCGCCGGCACCGAGTCGACCGCGAACAACAGGTCGGTCAGCTCGATAAGAACGAGGACCGCAAGCAATGGTGTCGCCACGCGACGACCGAGGTGCCGGGTGATCAACTTCTGACCGTCGAGCTGGTCGACGCTCGGAACGACGCGATGAAACAGCTTCATCGGTTTGCTCTCGGCCGGGTCGAATTCGTCGTCGCCCTTGAACAGCTTCGCGCCCGTCCACAAAAGGAACGCACCGAAGAGGACCATCGTGAACTCGAACCGCTCGATGACCGCCACGCCGGCAAGGATGAAGCCGAGCCTCATGGCGAGTGCGCCGAAAATGCCCCAGAAGAGAACCCTGTGCTGGTACTGCTCCGGAACGCGATAGTGCGTGAGGATTACCGACCACACAAAGACGTTGTCGATACTGAGGCTTTTCTCGATGAGGTAGGCACTCAGGTACTCGCCGGTCGCGTCACCACCGAACTGTGCAAAGATGAAGATTGCAAAGCCGATTCCGACCGAGATCCACACGATTGACTCGATGACCGCCCGACGCGTCTCGATGACGTGCGACTTGCGGTGAACGACGAGAAGGTCGATGAGCAGCAGCGCGGCAATGAGCGCACTGAGAAAAACCCAGACCCCCACCCCGACGTCGAGCGAAACGAATGAACCCGACTCCGAAGTGGCGATCATTGAGGCCGTTCGACCCGACTACTTTGTGTCGCCCGAGAGGCCGCCGAGTACCGCCTGCGCCGCCGAGAGACGTGCAATCGGCACGCGGAACGGCGAGCAACTGACGTAGTTGAGGCCGGCCGCATAGAAGAGACCGATCGACTCGGGGTCGCCACCGTGCTCACCGCAAACACCGAGCTTCAGATCGCGCTTCACCTTGCGGCCGCGCTGTGCAGCCAGCTGCACCAGTTCACCAACGCCGGATTGGTCGATGGTCTCGAAGGGGTTGCGCTTCAGCAGGCCCGCCTCAAGGTACGCGGGCATCATGCGGCTCTCGACGTCGTCGCGGCTGAAACCGAAAGTGAGCTGCGTGAGGTCGTTGGTACCGAAGCTGAAGAAGTCGGACACCTCGGCCAGTTCGTCGGCGCGCACCGCGGCGCGGGGCGTTTCGATCATGGTTCCGATGGTGACCTTGGGACGCGACACCTTCTTGCCTTTGGCCTTCGGTGCGGGCTTCGTGGCGTTTTCGCGCAGAACTTCCTCGACCCACGAACGGGCAAGAGCGAGCTCCTCGCGCGTGACGGTGAGCGGAATCATGACTTCGGCGACGGGCTTGTGTCCCTCGGCGGCCACTTGGTCGGCCGCCTCGAGGAGAGCACGCACCTGCATCGCGTAGAGACCCGGCTTGATGACGCCGAGGCGCACACCGCGGGTTCCGATCATCGGGTTGAACTCCGACCAGCTTTCGGCGGCGGCGAGCAACTTCTCTTCGACGTGGCTGAGACCTTCGGTTGCCTTCTTGATTTCGAGCTCTTGCACCCGAGGGAGGAACTCGTGCAGCGGCGGGTCGAGAAGACGCACTGTGACGGGAAGCCCCGACATCTCGCGGAAGATCGCGGCGAAGTCTTCCTTTTGCACCTTGCGCAGCTCTTCGAGTGCGGCGGCCTCGGCCTCGGGTGTGTCGGCAAGAATCATGCGGCGCACGACGGGCAGACGGTCGGGCGCGAGGAACATGTGCTCGGTGCGGCACAGACCGATTCCCTCGGCGCCGAGTTCGCGTGCGTTCTTGGCATCTTCGCCGGTGTCGGCGTTGGCACGAACGGCGAGCTTGCCCTTGCGGATCTTGTCGGCCCACTTCAGGATGATGTCGAATTCCTTCGGCGGCTTGGCGGCCTCGAGCTTCAGCTCACCGACGACCACTTCGCCGGTTCCGCCGTCGATCGAGATGACGTCGCCTTCCTTCACAACGACGCCACCGACGGCGAACTGCTTTCCTTCGATGCGGACGGCCTCGGCACCGACGACGGCCGGGGTTCCCCAGCCGCGGGCGACGACGGCCGCGTGGCTGACGAGGCCGCCACGGGCGGTGAGAATTCCCTTCGACACCATCATGCCGTGAACGTCTTCGGGGCTGGTTTCGTTGCGCACCAGGATGACGTCTTCGCCGGCATCGGCAGCATCGGCTGCATCGTCGGCGGTGAAGTACACCTTGCCGACCGCAGCACCCGGCGAGGCAGCGAGACCCTTGGTCAACACCACGCCCTTGTTCGCAAACTGCGGATGGAGAACCTGGTCGAGATGGTCGGCGGTGACACGCATCACCGCTTCCTTCTGCGAGATCTTCCAGGTCTTCTTGCCCTTGCCGTTTGCCTTGGTCATGTCGACGGCCATCTTCAGTGCCGCCGCACCTGTGCGCTTGCCCACGCGGGTCTGCAGCATCCACAACTTGCCCTGTTCGATGGTGAACTCGGTGTCGCACATGTCCTTGTAGTGACGCTCGAGACGGTCGAAGATGACCAGCAAGTCGGCGTGGACCTTCGGGAAGTGCTTCTTCAGCGCATCGAGATCTTCGGTGTTGCGAATACCCGCGACAACGTCTTCACCCTGGGCATTCACGAGGAAGTCACCGTAGGGCTTGTTGTCGCCGGTGGCCGCGTTGCGGGTGAAGCCGACTCCGGTGCCCGAGTTGTTGTCGCGGTTGCCGAAGACCATGGCCTGGACGTTGACTGCGGTGCCGAGGTCGTGGCTGATTTTCTCGCGGACGCGGTACGCAATGGCGCGCGGGCCGTTCCAGGAACGGAACACCGCTTCGATGGCGCCACGCAACTGCTTCGTCGGGTCCTGGGGGAATGGCTTGCCCGTGTGCACCTGAACGATCTTCTTGTACGTCTCGCACAGGGACTTCAGTGCCGCGGCCGGAATGTCGGCATCGGATGCCGCACCCGCCGCCTGACGTGCCTTGGTGAGCTCGTGTTCGAACTCTTCACCTTCGAGACCGAGAACGATGCGGCCGTACATCGAGATGAAACGGCGGTAGCTGTCGTACGCGAAACGCTCGTCGCTGTTCTTGGCGAGGCCGACAACGGTCTTGTCGTTAAGACCGAGGTTCAAGACGGTGTCCATCATTCCGGGCATCGAGAACTTGGCGCCCGAACGCACCGACACCAACAACGGGTCGGCGGCGTCACCCAACTTGCGGCCCATCTGCTTTTCGAGCGCGGCCACGTTCTTTGCGACCTCGGCGTCGAGGGCCTTGGGCCATCCGCCTTTCATGTAGGCGCGACAGGCGTCGGTGGTGACGGTGAAACCGTGCGGCACCGGCAGCTTGAGGACACTCATCATCTCGGCAAGGTTGGCTCCCTTGCCACCGAGGAGGTCCTTCATTTCCTTGGGGGCGCGGCGGTGTTTGTGGTTGAAGGCGTAGACAAAAGGCACGGAACGGAAGTCTACGGCGCGACCCGCCGTAGCCTTCAATGCAGTGGGCGTTTTCCGACTGTTCGGCTTCCGCGTGGAGATCCGACCCGGCTTCCTTTTGTTCCTCGTGATCGTCGTTTTGCTCTACGGAGGATCGCAGGGACTCTGGGCGGCGGGTTCGATCGCCGTGTTCACGTTGATCCACGAACTCGGCCACGCCGCCGCAGCTCGGGCAACCGGTTCATACGCCGAAATCTCGCTCGATTTCCTCGCCGGATACGCCTCGTACGTGCCGCGTCGGCCGCTCACCCGATGGGAACGCGCAGGTATCGCAGTGGCCGGCGCCACCGCACAGTTCACCGCCGCCGTCGTGGTGTTGTTGCTCCTTGGTGCCAATCCGTTCTCACGTGCCGACATCGCCCTCAGCGATGCGACGATCAGCATCTGGTGGGCCGGCATCGCTCTTGCCGTCGTCAATCTCATCCCGATCCTCCCCCTCGACGGCGGGTCAATTCTCGGGTTGTTGGTCGAATGGCTTGCGCCGAGGCGCGGACGATCAGCGATGCTGTGGTTCAGCGTGGCCGTCTCGTCGATCGGGGTCGCCTGCGCAATCGTGATGCCGGTCCTTCAGGGATTTCTCCCCTTCGCCGCAGTGCTTCTCGTTCTGCAGGTACAGATGCTGCGTGCCGAACGCGGCATCGAGGGGATGCGGGCCAGGCTCACACCGCTCGCCTTCGTCGCCGCGCTGCAAGATGCAGGAGCCCACGAGGCCGCGGCCCGCGAGGGGGCCAACCTCTTCCGTTCGTCTCCGTCGGCCGAGCTCGCCGCACGTGTGTCGGTGTCGCTCAGCGCGACGGGCGATCACGACGGTGCCCAGGCGTGGATGAGGCTCGCCGAACAGATGACGCTGGTTCGTCGCGACTGAGTGAATCGTCAGGCGGGTCCGAGCGGTTCGCCGAGTTCGGCAGCGTCGCGCTTTGCGCGAACGATCGCCTTGCCCCCACCAACCGATGTCACGACCGCACCATCACCGATGGCGTCGCCGACCGAGTAGCCGCCGTCGTCGACGAGTCGCAGGGTGAAGGGTGCGGTGACCGCACGCGAGTCCATGCGCTCGACGAGTTCCTGGCCCGGATAGCAGCCCTTCGTGAAACTGACGGCAGTGCGCACCAGCCCGGTTTCGGCCGGAATACAACCCGCGGCAAAGTCGGTTCCCGCAATCGGCCAACCCGCGGCGACACGCAGCGCGTCGAACTCGGCGTCGGAACACCGCGCGACTTCGGGCACGTCGGCGACGGTCGCACCGACGAGGTCGACTGCGTCGTCCCCACCCCACCACGCATCGACAACGAGACCGTCGGACGCGACGCGCCCGAGCGAGACTGCCGTCGCACGGGCACCGGGCCCCCGCAGTGCGACGCACTGCCAATCGAGCGTTCCGATCTCGGCCTTCACGCGAATCTTGAATCTGTTCAGACGAGCCACGACTGCGTCACCGAAGCCCGGCTCGGTGTCGAGCACGAAGACGGTGTCCTCGAAGCGGGTCACCCGAACGGCCGCGACAAACTTGCCCGTCGGGTCGAGCAGCAACGACCAGCGTGCCGAACGCACGGGCTGGCCGGCGATCTGGTTGCTCAACTGCGACTGCAGGTACGACTCGGCGTCGTCACCCTGCACGCGGACGAAGTCGCGCTTCACGCGAGACTGCACCAGAGACATTCAGACCTCGGTTCCTGCCGCACGGCGGCGGGCGGTCATGCGGCGCGCCGCAGGAATTGCCGCAAGTAGAGCGGCAGCCTTGTTGTGGCACTCGAGGTTCTCGTCGTTCGGGTCGCTGTCGGCGACGATTCCGGCACCGGCTTGCAGGCTCGCGATCCAGCCACCGTGGCCGTCGGGACGCACGAACATCGTGCGGATGGCGATGGCAACGTCGAGGTTGCCGCTGAAGTCGATGTACCCCACGACCCCTGCATACGGACCGCGCTTCACGGGCTCGAGCGCGTCGATGATTTCCATCGCCCGGACCTTTGGTGCACCGCTCACGGTTCCGGCCGGCATGGTGGCGCGCAGCAGGTCGACCGGGGTCAAACCTTCACGTAATTGACCCGACACCTGCGACGTGAGGTGCATGACGTGGCTGTAGCGCTCGAGGGTCATCAGTTCATCGACCTTCACCGAGCCGAACTCGGCCACGCGTCCGACGTCGTTGCGCGCGAGGTCGACCAGCATCACGTGCTCGGCCACCTCTTTGGGGTTCTCGCGCAGTTCGCCGGCGAGACGTCGGTCGTGCTCATCGTCGCGTCCGCGGCGGCGAGTGCCGGCAATGGGTCGGCTGGTGATGCGGCCGTGCGACAACTGCACCAACGGCTCGGGCGAGCTGCCGACGATGCATAATTCGGGTTCGCGGACGAAGTACATGTACGGGCTCGGATTCACCTGACGCAACACGCGATACACGTCGTACGGTTCGGCCTCGAGGGCAACGTCGAAGCGCTGTGATAACACCACCTGGAAGATGTCGCCGGCTCGTACGTGCTCCTTCGCGACTTCCACCGCACGTTGGTACGCACCGTTCGGCAACGAGGACTCGATGCTCGGCACTTCTTCACCCTGCACGGGCGGCTCGACCGGACTGTACGGAAGGGGTCGGGCGAGTCGCGCGACGGTTTCCTCGATGCGCGACGTCGCCGCGGCGTAGGCGGCGTCGATGTCGGCACCAACGGTCGAGACGCTCTCGAGTACGTAGAGGCGCTGACGCCAGTGGTCGAAGGCGACCAGTGACCCGATCACGTTGACGACGGCGTCGGGCAGGTTGCGTGCGTCGGGCGGCGCATCGGGAAGATTTTCGACTTCGCGCACGACGTCGTAACCCACGTACCCGACGAGACCACTCTGCAACGGAGGCAGGTCGGGAAAGAGCGGTGCTTCGTAGATGCGCAACAAGGCCTCCATCGCGGCGAGGATGCCGCGGTCGGTTGGCACGCCGTCGGGCAACGTGCCACTGACCTCGACACTCCCGTCGCGCAGAACCAGCCGAGCCGAAGGATCACGCCCGACGAAGGAGAATCGACTCCAGCGCTCACCGTGCTCGACCGATTCGAAGAGGAATCCGTTGTCGTTACCGACGACCTTCGCGAACACCGAGACGGGGGTTTCGAGGTCGGCCAGCACTTCGGCCCACACGGGCACGATCGGATGCTTGGCGGCGAGGGCGCGGAACTCGTCGAGTGAGGGGCGCATCAACCGAACTTTCGGTAGAAGCAGCTCACTTCACCGGTGTGGCACGCGCCGCGGCCTTCCTGTTCGACGAGAAACAGCAGGGTGTCGCCGTCGCAGTCGTAGAACGCCTCGCGCACGAACTGGCGGTCGCCGCTGGTGTCGCCCTTGCGCCACACCTCTTTTCTGCTGCGGCTCCAATAGACCATGCGCCCCTCGGTGAGGGTCATGCGGAGGGTGTCGGCGTTCATCCACGCCATCATCAGCACCTGCTTCGTCGCCACGTCCTGCGTGACGACGGGAACCAAGCCGTCGGAATTGAACTTCACGGTGGCCAATTGCTCGTCGACGAGCGCGACGGGGGTGAGGGCGGGTTCCGAGCCGCTCACAGGTACAGCCCCGTACTGCCCTCGATTCGCGACGCCGCCACTGCGTGCAGGTCGCGTTCGCGCAACATGATGTAGTCGTCGCCGCCCACCTCGACCTCGTAGCGGTCGTCGGGGCTGAACAAAACGTTGTCGCCGACTTCGGCGGCGCGCACGTTCTGTCCGAGTGCGACGACTTCGGCCCAGACCAGTCGTTTCGAGATCTGCGCCGTGGCAGGGATGAGAATGCCGCCCGAAGACCGACGTTCACCCTCGCTCTGGGGAATCCGCACGAGCAGGCGGTCGTTCAGCATCTTGATCGGCAGCTTCTCGCGCGCGTCGCTCACGGCTGGCACGGTATCTGCCACCGGTGTCCGATAAAAACCCGTTTTCGCCGCGCACTAGCGTTCGGGCATGGCTCAGCACAGCACCAGCGACCCGGCAGTCCGCGAACTCCTCGACCACCAAGAGATTCGCAACGTGATCTCGCGCTACTGCTGGGCACTCGACAAGAACGACCGTGAACTCTTCTCGAAGGTGTTCGCACCCGACGCGACGGCGCACCTCGGCAGTCCGCTGCTCGAGGGCATCGACGCCATCTGGGCTCGCATCCGCGCCGCGCTCGGACATCTCGACGCCAGCCAGCACATCACGGGCTCGCAAGAGATCGTCGTCGACGGCGACACCGCCACGAGCCGCGCCTATCTCTTCGCCCAGCACATCCGCAAAGAGGCAAAGAACGGCCCGCACTACGTCGTCGCCGGCGAGTACCTCGACAACCTCGTACGTACCCCCGATGGCTGGCGCATCAAGTACCGCATCCTGAACACGCTCTGGACCGAAGGCAACAGAGAAGTCGCCACCGGCGACAAGTAGCGACTAGGCGGGCCGCACGCGCACACCGGCGGCCGACATTGCCGCCTTGGCCTGTGCGACGGTGTGTTCGCCGAAGTGGAAGATCGATGCGGCGAGCACACCGCTTGCCCCGCCTCGTGTGACGCCGGCGACGAGGTGTGCCAGCGTGCCCACGCCACCGCTCGCGATGACCGGAACGTTGACCGCGTCGCACACGGCGCGGGTGAGTTCGATGTCGAAACCCTCGCGAGTTCCGTCGCGATCCATCGACGTGAGGAGAATCTCGCCCGCACCACGACGGACTGCATCTGCGACCCATTCGATGGCATCGATGCCGGTCGGGGTGCGACCGCCGTGCAGAAAGACCTCCCATCCGCTGCCGCCGGCACGCCGCTTGGCGTCGACTGCACACACGCAGCACTGCGCGCCGAAGACGTCGGCGATGTCGGTGATCAGTTCCGGTCGCTGCACGGCCGAGGTGTTGACACTGACCTTGTCGGCGCCGGCGCGCAGCATCGAGCGCGCATCTTCGAGCGTGCGAATGCCGCCGCCCACCGTGAAGGGAATGAAGACCTCGGCTGCGACACGTTCGACCATGTCAATGGTGGTGCGGCGGTTGTCGGACGAGGCGGTGATGTCGAGAAACACGAGTTCGTCGGCGCCCTCGGCGTCGTAACGGGCGGCAAGTTCGACCGGGTCACCCGCGTCGCGCAGACCGACGAAGTTGACGCCCTTCACGACGCGACCGTCGGTGACGTCGAGACACGGGATGACACGTGCGACGTTCAACGGCGACCCCCCACTGCGCGTAGCGCCTCGGCCAGCGTGAAGCGCCCCTCGTAAATGGCTTTGCCGGTGATGACGCCGTCGATGTTGGGAATCGCCGCAAGAGCCACGATGTCGTCGACCGTACCCACACCTCCACTTGCGATGATCGGCATCGGGGCATTGCGCGCCGCGCTCGACAACCCGTCGATGTCGGGGCCAGACAACATGCCGTCACGTGAGATGTCAGTGATAACGGCGCACGCCGCCGTCGGATACCTGCCGAGTGCATCGGCGAGACCGACCCCCGATGACTGCGTCCATCCCTCGGTGGCGAGAATTCCCGCCCGGTGGTCAAGACCCACGGCAACGGCGACACCGACCTTCGTCGTGACATCGGTGACGAGCGACGGCTCGCGGACCGCGGCCGAACCCATGACCACCCGCGACACACCGGCATCAGCAAGGGCCGAGGCATCGGCCACTCCCCTCACGCCGCCGCCGACCTGCAATCGGGCGCGACCCGCAAGAGCCGATGCGACGCGCGCGATGACCGGCCGGTTCTCGGCGGCGTCACCCTTTGCCGCATCGAGGTCGACCATGTGCACCCATGTCGCTCCGGCAGCGACGAACGACTCGGCAACTGACAGCGGGTCGTCGCCGTACACGGTTTCGTCGGCGTAATCGCCCTGGCGAAGCCGCACGACGTTGCCGCCGCGAAGGTCGATGGCGGGATACACGACGAAGTCGGTCATTGGCCACCACCGCACGACGCAACGAAGTTGCCGAGAATCGCAAGACCGTCGGCCGCCGACTTCTCGGGATGGAACTGAGTGGCCACGACGTTGCCACGACGCACCACTGCCGTCAGTTCGGCGCCGTAATCACACGTCGCCACGACCACCGACGGATCGGTGGGGCGCGCGGCGTACGAATGCACGAAATACACCCACGGCACCGCAGGCAATCCCGCGAAAATCGGATCAGCAGTTCGCACGTTCAATTCGTTCCACTGCATCTGCGGCTTGCGCACGGTGTCGGGAATCGCGACAACGCGACCCGGAATCACGCCGAGTCCGGTGTGTGCGGGGTCTTCGTCGCTGGCCTCGAAGAGCAGTTGCATCCCCACACAGATTCCGAGGAATGGTCGACCCGAATCGACGGCCGCATGCACGACCGGTTCGAGACCCGCACCGCGCAGGGCATCCATGCACGCTCCGAACGCCCCGACACCCGGCAACACGACACCGGCAGCATCGGCAACGAGACCGGCATCACGAGTGAGCCGGGCATCGGCGCCCATGCGCACGAGGGCTTTTTGTGCCGAACTGAGGTTGCCGATTCCGTAGTCGAGCACCGCAACGAGCGGAGCCGTCATGCAAGGACGCCCTTCGTCGAGGGAACTCCCCCACCCTCGATGCGCACGGCATCGCGCAGCGAGCGTCCAAGGCCCTTGAACGCCGCCTCGACGATGTGGTGGACGTTGCTGCCCCGCACCAACGTGACGTGAAGGGTGATGTTGGCCGCGGTGGCGAACGACGAGATTGCGTGCTCGGCCAAGTTCGGGTCGAAGGGCGGATTACCGAGCGGAATGCACTCGGGGATCGGCACCTCCCAGTACACGAACGGACGACCCGAAAGGTCGAGCACGATGTCGATGACCGCCTCGTCGAGCGGGTAGCGACCGCTGGAGAAGCGCCGCACACCCGCACGATCGCCTGCGGCCTTGCGGAACGCCTCACCAAGCGCAAGCGCGACGTCTTCGACCGTGTGATGGGTGTCGATGTGCAGGTCACCCTTGGCGACGAGCGTCAGGTCGAACCCGCCGTGCCGGGCGACCTGGTCGATCATGTGGTCGTAGAACGGGATGCCCGTCGACACCTCGGCCACGCCGCTGCCGTCGAGGTTCAAGTCGACCGTGATGCTGGTTTCCTTGGTAGTGCGTTCGACCCGTGCACTGCGGCTCATGCGAGCACCTCTTTCATTGCGGCGATGAACGCCTCGTTCTCTGCGTCGGTACCAACCGTGACCCGCAGGCAATTGTCGAGACCGGCCCAACTGCTGCAGTCGCGCACGAGTACGCCGCGGTCGAGCAAACCCTGCCATACCGTCGTGCCTGCCAGTGTGTCGGGGCGGAACAGCACGAAGTTCGCACCGCTCGGCCACGAAGTGACGGGCAAGCGCGAAAATGCATCGACGATCTTGTCGCGGCCGGCCACGATGTCACGCACGCGTGCCTCCATGTCACCGACGAACTTGAGCGCGAGCAAACCTGCACGCTGCTTGAACGCGTCGAGGTGGTACGGAAGAACGACGGCCTCCATGTCGGCAACCAACCAACGAGGTCCGACGAGATAGCCGAGTCGAGCGGCGGCCATCGACCAGGTCTTCGAAAACGTACGGGTGACAACGAGCGGTGAATCGTCGTTCACCAGTTCGAGTGCCGACCACGGGGAGAACTGCGCATAGGCCTCGTCGACCACCACGACACCCGGCGCGACCGCGAGCATCGCCTCGACGTTGTCGCGTGGCTCGACGGTTCCCGTCGGGTTGTTGGGCGAACAGATGAATGACACGGCCGGCTTCGACGCCGCCACGACGCGCTCGATTTCGCCGCGGTCGAGCGTGAAGTCGGCATTGCGCTTGCCCTCGACGACGGTCGCACCCACCACGCGGGCGATTTGCGCGTGCATCTGGTAGGTCGGCGAAAACATGGTGACGTTGCCGCCCGCCCCCGCGTAGGCAAGAAGGATCGACTGCAGCACCTCGTTTGAACCATTGGCGACGAACACCTGATCGACCGACACGCCGTGCAGGGCCGCGATGCCCTCGCGCAACTCGGTTGCCGCGCGATCGGGGTAACGGTTCCAGTCGATGTCGCGCGCGGCGGCGGCCACCTCGTCGAGCCACGCGGCGGGAGGCGAGAAGGGAGCCTCGTTCGTGTTCAACCGAACGGGGACGTCGACCTGCGGCGAGTGGTAGCCCGACAGGGCACGAAGATCACTGCGCAGGGGGATTCGCGTCACGCGACAACGCTACCGAGGGCGGCTCAGGTGTTCTTGGCTATTTTGAGCGCCCGGTCAACGGCCTTGCGGGCCGAATCGACCGAACGCGCGATCTCGACGATTGCGCGGTGGATGTCCTCTTGTTGACGAACCCCCTGCCGGTTCTCGAGTTCAACGGCCCGGTCGCGCGTACGGTTGAGTGTCTCGCCGAAGGCTTCCAGCTCGTTGCGCAGCGCCATGAGGGTCTCGCCCCGCGGGGTGCCGTTCGACTGCTTACCTCGTGATGCGGCCATGTGGTGCAGTCTCCCAGATCAGGGCGTTCACGGCTTGCCGGATGGACAGATGTCGAGAAGGACGCAGTCGCGGCATTTCGGTTTGCGCGCGTCGCATGTGCGGCGACCGTGAAGAATCAGCCGGAGACTGAAGCGTCCCCACTCCTCGGGTGGCAGGAACTTGTTCAACTCGAGCTCGACCTTCACCGGGTCTTCCTGGGTCGTCAGTCCGAGCCGTCGCGACAGGCGCCCGACATGGGTGTCGACGGGCAGACCGGGCAGATCGAATGCGACGCTGCGAACGACGTTGCCCGTCTTTCGCCCGACACCGGGCAACGTCACCAGATCTTCGAGGTCGCGCGGAACCTCACCGTCGAAACGCTCGACGAGTGCTCGCGCCATGCCGATGAGATTCTTCGCCTTCGACGCGTAGAAGCCCGTCGACTTCACCAACTGTTCGACGCGCGACACATCGGCATTTGCGAGATCGTCCGGTGTCGGAAACTCGGCGAACAACGCGGGTGTCACCATGTTCACGCGGGCGTCGGTGCACTGCGCGGAGAGAATCGTCGCCGCCAACAATTCGAACGGATTGTGATGGTCGAGTTCACAACGCGCCTCGGGAAACTCGCCGGCAAGTCGCTCGGCGACAACCTTCGCTCGCGATGCGGCTGAACGCGGCTTTCCCATGTGCGGCGACACTACCCAGCACCGGTCCGATCGGCGGTACCCTGACGACGTGCTGCGACTCGAGATCCGCCGGAACATCGACGCGCAAGGTTTCGAGGTCGTGAACGGCCTTCTCGAAGCCGCCGAGCGCGCCGACGGCCAGCGCGCACTGTCCGACCACCTGTGGCTCGACCTTCGCCAGGGTGGCCGGCTGGGCTTCGCCGCCATCATCGGGTGGGAAGACGACCACGATCACCCCGTGGCCTACGCCCAGGTGTCACGCGGCAACGACAGCTGGAGCATCGACCTGGTCGTGCATCCGCACCACCGCTACGACATGGCAGCGATCGGCCCCGACATGCTCGACGCGACACTCGACATCGTGCGCTCCGAAGGTGGCGGTCACGTTCATTGGTGGGTCTTCGAACCATCGTCCATCTACTTCGAGCTTGCCGAAAAGATCGGCCTCCACCCGGGCCGCGAGCTGTACCAGATGCGTCGCCCCCTGCCCCTCGACGCCGAGCTTGCGTCGCGCGCGGAGCCCGGCTTCACCCGGGGGTTCGACTTCAAGCGCGACGCCACTGCATGGCTCGATGTGAACAACCGGGCCTTCGCCAAACACGCCGAACAAGGTGACTGGGACATCGACACTCTCACCGCGCGAACACGAGAGCCGTGGTTCAACGCCGAAGGTTTCCGCATCGCGGAGTCCGACGGGCGTATCACGGGCTTTTGCTGGACGAAGATGCACCCCGACGCCGTCGGCGAGATCTATGTCATCGCCGCGAATCCCGACGTCGCGGGACACGGCCTCGGGACCAGGCTCACCGTTGCCGGGTTGAACTGGCTCGCCGCGCACGGCGCAACCACGGCCATGCTCTACGTCGACACGGGCAACGACTCCGCCGTCAACATGTACCGCAAACTCGGCTTCACGCCGGCCCACCGCGAGCGCGCGTTCGTGGGCGACATCCACTGACCCCATGACGATCGGTCTCTACGACGCATCGCGCGACGACATCGCCGCGGCAATGCCCAACCAACCCGCTTACCGCGTCAAGCAGGTGTGGGAGGCCCTCTACCAACAGTTTCGCGCACCGACCGACATCACCAGCCTTCCCGCGGCGTTGCGCGACGAACTCGCGAACGTGCTTCCCGAGTCGCTCGTCTGGAAAACCGAGAGCACCGACGAGACCGGTGACACGGTGAAGTTCCTCTGGCATCTGCGCGACGGCGGCCACCCCATCGAGACCGTGCTGATGCTGTATCCCGACCGCGCCACGGTGTGCGTCAGCACGCAGGCGGGCTGTGCGATGGCCTGTGGTTTTTGCGCAACCGGCCAAGCGGGATTCAATCGCCACCTCACTGCGGGCGAGATCGTCGAACAAGTCGTCAAAGCCGCACGGCGCGCGCAGACCATGGGACGACGGGTCTCGAACATCGTGTTCATGGGGATGGGTGAACCGCTCGCCAACGAGGCCGCCACCCGCGCAGCAGTCGAACGTATTCACGACGACATCGGCATCTCCGCGCGGCACCTCACCGTCAGCACCGTCGGCATCATCCCCGGCATCCGCCAACTTGCCGCATGGCCCCTGCCCGTCAACCTTGCCGTGTCGCTCCACGCCGCTCGCGACGAACTACGCAACGAGCTGGTTCCCATCAACAAGCGCTACCCCATCGACGACCTCGTGTCGGCGTGCAACGACTATCTCAACGAACGTCGCCGTCGCGTCAGTTTCGAATGGGCGCTCATCGACCGTGTCAATGACACACAGCGCGACGCCAACGAACTTGCGCGTCTGTGCAAACGCCTGCGTCCGAGCGCGCACGTGAACCTGATCCCCCTGAACCCCACGCCGGGTTGGCCGACGCGCGGCTCGTCGCCCCAGCGCGTGCGTGAATTCGCCGACATCCTCGTCGGCCTCGGCGTGAATGCAACCGTGCGGCGCAACCGCGGAACCGACATCGATGCGGCCTGCGGACAATTGGCCGCGGGGCAGACCATCACGCCGGTGCGTTTCGGCCGCAACGACAACTAGCGCAGGTACTTCGGGTTCGCGACACGCAACTTGTCGACCACGGATTCGAAGACGAACGCTTCGACATCCGCCCGAATCCGACCGTCGTCATCGTCGAGTTCCCCCGCACGAATGCGACGTGCGAGGTCCGCATCGTCGGCACAGCCGAGATTGCCGAGCCCCGCCGCATGGCGTTGCGCCTGTTCGGGACCGAGTTCGATTTCGCGCTCGACCATCGCCAACACGTTCACCGCGACGCGAGTGTGGAACTGCAACGCCCCCGAGACGTTCGGCATGACGTGATTCTCCAGCCACTCCCGAACGGCCTCGGCCAGTTGCGCCGCGGTGGGTCGATCGTGGGGTGCGCTCACTTCGCACCGCCCGTCAGTTCGCGAATCATCATCAACGTGTCGTATTCGTTTTCGCACACCCGCCGCCCGATCGCCGCGAGTTCGTGACTGCGCACCACGCCGTTCAGGTGGTACGCCGACTGAGAAATGCACATGAGGCCCCACTTCACGGTGCCGAGCAGCTCCCACCACCGCAGCTCGCGCTCGTCGATGCGCGCGCCCGATTCGGCTTCGTAGGCATCCAACAACTCGGCGTAGTCGCCGACACCGGCGACGGGTTTGCCGCCGCCGAAACGCCACGCCCGCACGCAAACCCATCCCAGGTCTTCCGCGGGGTTGCCGATGTGGGCCAGCTCCCAGTCGAGTACCGCCCGTAAACCGTCGTCACCCACGATGACGTTGCCCAAACGGAAGTCACCGTGCACCAGGCACCAGTCACGAGGCGCTGGACGGTTCGCTTCGAGCCAACGGAACGCGATCTCGAACGCGGGGTGCGCCTGACCCGATTCGTCCATCAACTGCACGTAACGCGCCACCTGGTCTTCGCCCTCGAGACCCTCGATCGCCGCGTGATCGATGCGGTGGATCTGCGCCATCGCCCGACCGATCTGCCCTGCAATGAGCGGACGGGCCGAACCGAACGTGTCGTCACGCAGAATCTTGCGGGCAATCGTCTCGCCCTCGACGGCCCGCATCACCATGAACGGCTCGCCCAACGGATTCGTCGCCATGCCGCGGGAACTCGTCACCACTTCGGCAACGGGAACGCCCGTCGCATGCGCCGCTTCGAGAACGGCAACCTCGACATGCATGTCGCGCGGCGTTCCGGGACGTTGCCGCTGCAAGACGAAGGCTTCACCACCAACTGCGAAGCGCCATGTCTCGCGCGATGCTCCGCCCGTCAACCGCTCGAGCGTGTCGATTCCACCCGCGACACCCGCCGCATGCATGACGTCGCCCAGGACTTCGCGCAGCGGGTTCTCGGCTGATTCCGGCACGGCAGAACGTTACCCTTCACCCCGGTGGTGGCTGCCCTCGAACTTCGCAACGTCTCGCTGAACCGCGACACCACCACCATCCTCGACAACGTCGATTGGACGGCACGCCCGGGCGAACACTGGATCATCCTCGGCGCCAACGGATCGGGAAAAACCTCGCTCATGCGCATCGCCGCGCTGTACCTGCACCCGAGCGCGGGCGAAGTTGTCGTCACAGGTGAACGCCTCGGCAGCACTGACGTCCGCACACTCCGACGCCGCGTCGCCTACATGTCGGCGGCCTTCGCCACCGAACTACGCCCGCAACTGCGCGCCTTCGAAGTCGTGATGACGGCCAAACATGCGGCTCTCGAAACGTGGTGGCACTCCTACGACGAAACCGACCGCCGGCGTGCGGTCACCTGCCTGGAACAGTTGAGCGTCGGCCACCTTGCCGACCGCGAAATCTCGACTCTCTCCTCGGGCGAGCAGCAACGGGTGTTCCTGGCCCGGACACGCATGAACGACCCCGCCGTTGTCCTGCTCGACGAACCCAGCGGACGACTCGACCTCGGCGGTCGCGAGCAGCTCGTGCGCGCCATCGACGACACCATTGCATCCGACCCCACGCTCGCCAGCGCGATCGTCACCCATCACGTCGACGAGATTCCCACCAAGGCAACCCACCTGCTCGCCCTGAAGGGCGGAAAGGTCCTTGCAAACGGACCGATCGCACAAACCCTCACCGGCGACCTGCTGTCGAGCGTCTTCGATTTTCCGCTCCGCGTCGAGCGGCGCGACGACGGTCGCTTCAGCGCCCGCCCGGACTGACCAACGCGCGCAAGTTCTCGCGACCGCGTTCGATGTGATCGGCCAACACACGTTCGAGAATTCCACCCGTCCACAACGTGCCGCCGTAGTACAGCTCGACACGCATCACCACCGACTCGCCCTTTTCCACCATCGTGCAGGTCATTCGCCACGGGGCGTGATCTCGACCATCGTGTTCCCGACGCTCGAACACCACCAACTGCAGTGAATCGGTGGTGCGCTCCATGCGCAAACGCTTCGAACGCGCAAACGGCCCCACCTTGGCGCGCAGCTCCACGTCCCACGCGCCCGGGCCTGCGACCGTTGCACGATGAACGAGCGGCATCCACTTCGGGTACTCGCCAAGGTCGACGACGTACGGACGCAGACGCGTCAACGAGGTGGGCGCTTCCAACGTTGCTTCGGTCCGCATCGGCGTCAGTTCCGTTCGCGACGGTCTTTGTTGCCGAACGCCCGCGCCAACAATCCACCCTGCGCGCGATCGTCGACCCCCGACGAGGTCGGTTCATCGCCCATCTCTTCGATCAACTTGGGCGACCACGGCATTGCCTGCGTCTCATCCAACAGTGGCTCGGGGGCGGTCTCTGCAACGGCAGCCGTTTCGAACAGGTCTGCCGCAGGCGACCGCTTCTCACGAATACTGCGCACCTTCCTCGGCACCGCAGCGCTCACCACCGACTCTTCAACCGGCGGTGCCATGAACAGCCGCGGTACCACTTCACGCCTGTCGTCGACGTGCCATCCACGTGGAACCACCAACGCGTCGGCGTGCCGGCGACACAAGATCCCCGACCCGTACGGGCGCGCCTTCTCTTCGGGCTCAAAGGGGCTCAGCCACACCAGCAAATCGGCGGTGTCGAATCCGTACGTCACGGTGGCCGACGCGGAACATCCGGGACGCTCGCACAGTCGTGGCACGACCATGAAATTAGTTGGGCACGCCCTCACCACGGGCGATCCTGCGCTGGTGGGCGATACCGGGCTCGAACCGATGACCTCCACGGTGTGAACGTGGCGCTCTGCCAACTGAGCTAATCGCCCCTTGCGGGTGAAGCCCGAAGGCTAGCGGTTCAGCCCTGCGTTACGACCGGGGATGACACCGAACGCACGACGCAGGCGCGGCCCATCCCCTGGCGATCGAGGAAAGGTTCGGTATCCGAGGGGCAGGCGGCGTCGAATGCGATGAGGCTGCGCACGACCGCGTCGTGCGGGCCGTCGCAACGGACTTCGCTCACGGTGCCGGCGGGTGCGATCGCCACGCACGATCCGGACTGAAGAAGGTTGTCGGGACCACCGGGTTCGCTGGGCTTCGTGAATGCGGCGACAAGCAGGATGGCGGCGCTACCGATTCCGATGAGTGTGAGCACGAACCGCCACGGAAAGCGAGCAGGCGCAACGTCGAAACGAGGTGGCGGCGTGGGTCGCACAACGGGTTCCGGGACGTCGTGATCGGCGTCGTAGGCACTGCGCTTCTTCGGGTCCGACAGAACCGACCATGCACGGGAAACCGCCGCGATTTGTTCGGTGTCGACTGCGCGCGTCGCGGTGTCGGGATGCAACTCGCGCATGCGGCGTCGGTAGGCGGTCTTGATTGCCTTTGCGCTCGCTGAACGTGGAACCCCAAGGACGTCGTAGTGGTCGCGGGGCCGATTCACCCGATCATCAATAGCCGAGTTCCGGATGAATCGCACCAATGAGCTCGGCACCCGCGGCGTAGCGCCGCACGTTTTCGCTGATTCTCTCCGAGAGGAGCGGCACCGCCATCTCCGGGGTGTTGCCGACATGGGGCGTGATGATGCAGTTCGGCATCGACCACAGCGGGTGCCCGGCGGGAAGTGGCTCGGGGTCGGTGACGTCGAGGGCGGCACCACCGATGACACCCTCGCGCAGCGCCCATACGAGGTCGTCGGTGACGATGTGGCGCCCGCGGCCCACGTTGACCAACCATGCGTGGCGTTCCATGTGTTCGAACTCGCCCTTGCTCAGCATTCCGTCGGTGTCTGGCGTGAGCGCCAGAGCAACGATGACCGCGTCGGCGCCGACGAGCGCGTCGACGAGGTTCACGCTCGTCATCACCGTGTCGGCGCCGGGAAAGTATTCGGGCATGTTGCGCACGACCGTGATGTGACAATTGAAGGGCTTCAACAGCCGCACAAGCGAGGTAGTGATGCCGCCGCCGCCGAGGATGGTGACGTTCGCGCCAAGAAGGTTGCGGCCGACGGGACCGGTCCATTCATGTTGTCGTGCGTAGTCTGCGACGTTGCGCATGCCGGCGAGCAACAGCGAGAGCGCGTGTTCTGCGACGGGTTCGGCATACACACCCTTACCGCAGGTCCACAGGCGCGACTCATCAACGAGGTGCACGAAGCGTTCGACTCCGGCCCAGGGCAACTGCACCCATTCGATGTTTGGGTTCGCGTCGAGCACGTCGCCCAGTTCATGGGCTGCAGTGGGTGACGCCCACACGAGACCCTTTGCCCGCGCGACGTCGACGATCTCTCCCCCTCCTGCGACGACGGCGTCGGCGACCCACGAAGGGGCCGACACGGGACCAACGGATATGGCGGGAGATGGGGGCATTCTGTTTCTTTTTCTAGTTGCCGGCGAGCTTGCGCTGACGGCGGTTGCCGAGCACGGTTCCTGCCACCATCAAGCTGACGCTGGCGATCAGAAGCATCGTGGCGAGAACGTTGATCTGCGGCGGAATCGCCACGCGCGAGGCGCCGAAGATCTGCAGCGGGAACGTGACGAGCGATCCCGCGTTGAAGAAGGTGATGATGAAGTCGTCGATCGACAGGGCGAACGACAGCAAAGCGGCGGCGAGGATGCCGGGCAGGATCAGCGGAAAGGTGATCTTCCAGAACGCTCGCGACGGGGTTGCACCGAGGTCCATCGCTGCCTGTTCGAGGGTCCAGTCGAATCCGCGGATGCGTGCACGAACGGTGACCGCTACGAAGGAGATCTGAAACATGATGTGCGCGATGATGACGGTGACGTAGCCGAAGCTGACTCCGCGGTTGATGAACAGGGTGGCGAGTGACGAACCGAGCACGATCTCAGGCGAGGTCAACGGCAGAACGAGGAAGAGGTTGATGCCGCCGCTGCCCTTGAACTTGTAGCGGCTGAGCGCGAGTGCAATCAACGAGCCGAGGATCGTCGCGCAGAACGTTGAGATGAGAGCGATACGCAGGCTCACCCACAACGCGCTGGTCAACTGCTCTTGCGCGAAGGGGTTCGCCCAGTTGTCGAGCGTGAAGCCCTGCCACTTGATGTTGAACTTGCCCTTCGGTGCGTTGAACGAAAAGAGAACGATCACCAGGATCGGCAGGAAGATGTAGAACAGGCCGAGTCCGGCGATTCCATTGATCACCCGTTGCCCAAAGCGCTGCCGCCGCGAAAACGCCGTCATGCGAGGCCCCATCGATCGAGAATCTGTCTCACGCCAGATCCTCTGTCCCCATGAACTTGGTGTAGATCAGGACGGCGATCGTGATGATGAACATCAAGACGAACGACATGGCCGACGCGACCGGATAGTTCAACTGACGCAGGAACTGGTCTTGGATCGAATTGCCGATCATCGTCGTCTGCGGATTGCCAAGGAACTGGGCGTTCACGAAGTCGCCCGCAGCGGGGATGAAGACGAGAAGACTTCCGGCGAAGATTCCGGGCAGGGCGAGGGGCACCACGATCTTGCGGAAGGCGGCCGTCGCCGAGGAGTAGAGATCCATCGCGGCGTCGACGAGCCGCGCGTCGATCTTTTCCAAGCTCACGTAGATCGGCAACACCATGAAGGGCAGGAAGTTGTACGTGAGGCCGCCGATGACGGCCGCCGGGGTGTTCAACAGTTTCCCGTTGTCCATGATGTTCAGTGATTCGAGCACACCGGTCAGGCCGAGGTTGTCGATGATCGACACGACGGGCCCCTCGTCGGCGAGAATGTTGCCCCATGCGAGCGTCCTGATGAGATACGACGTGAAGAACGGGATGACCACGAGCCCGAGAAGGATGTTGCGGTACTTGCCCCCTCGAAAGGCGATGACGTACGCGAGCGGGAACCCGATGAGGATCGTCAACAGAGTGGCGACGCCGGCATAACCGAAGCTGCGCAGGAACTGCGGCCGAAAGTCGGTCAGCGCGATCCTGTAGTTGTCCCATTCCCACGAAAACGACGGAAAGAAGTCGAACCGGCTCTCCTTGCTGGACAGCGACATGACGACCATCGACCACAGTGGCGCGAGAAAAAAGAGGCTGAGCCACAGGATTCCCGGCTTCAACAGGCCGTACGGCGCCAATGTTCGACGTGTCTCCAGGCCACCGACGAGGGCCACCCAGATGAGGCCGATGACCGCAACAAGCATGAACACGGCAACGACGGCCGAAGCCGGACCACTCACCCACTTTGCGCCGAGCGCGACCGCCCCGATCGCGAGCGCGAACATCACCCCGAGGCCGACACGCTCGGGTCGCGCCGCAACCCGTGCAATGCCGGCGGTCGGGTTCACGAGACTTCTTTGATTCCCGTCACGCGCCGGTGATAGCGGCGAAGGCCTCGTCGAACTTGGCCTCTTCTTCTTCGGCGAGGGCGCCCCAGCTCTGCAGGCGCGCAACGGTTGCCTCGTCGGGGAACAACAGCGGGTCCTCGGCAAGGGCCGCGGCGTCGCCGCCCAGCTTCACAAGTTCGTCCCGGACACCCTTGACCGGCGAGATGTACTGAACCGATGCAGTGATGCGCGCGGCGTTGACCGGGTCGTACACGTAGTCCATCCACTTGGCGACGGCGTCGCCATTCTCGGAACCCTTCACCCAGATCATCGTGTCGAACCAGCTGGTGCCACCCTCTTCGGGGATGATGAACTTCACGTCGGGGTTGTCCTTGGTGAGCTGCAACACGTCACCCGACCACGCCACGCAGGCGGCGAAGTTTCCGGAACTGAGGTCCTTGGTGTATTCGTTGCCGGTGAAGGCGCGGATCTGGCCGTCGTTCTTGGCCTTCTCGACCTTCTCGAACGCCGCGGCGGCTTCGTCGAAGGTTGCGATCTCCGAGATTTTCTTGCCGAGTCCCATGAGGACGAGGCCCATGGTGTCGCGCATTTCCGTGAGCATCGCGATCTTGCCCTTGAACGCCGGGTCGAAGAGATCCTCGACGCTCTTCAGTTCGCGGCCCGTCGCCTTGACGTTGTAGGCGATTCCGGCGACACCGGTCTGCCACGGCAGGTTGTATTCCTGGCCCTTGTCCCATGGTTGACCCTTCAGGTCGTCGCGCAGATTCGCGATGTTCGGGATCTTGTCGACAGGCAGCTTCTGGGCCCAGCCCAGTTGCACGAAACGAGCGGCCATCCAGAACGTCGGCGCGATGATGTCGGCTTCGATCTTGTCGCCCTTCGACAACGACGGCTGCACCTTGGCGAAGTACTCGTTGTTGTCGTTGTAGGCCTCGGTGTACTTCAACGACACACCGCTGGCTTCCTGAAACAACTTGACGGTTTCTTCGTCGATGTAGAGCGGCCAGTTCTCGAAGAACAGCGAGTTGCCACCGCCCGAGCCACCATCGTCGCCGCCGCACGCGGCGAGAAGTGCCGGCAACGAGAGCGCACCTGCGCCCGCAACACCCGAACGAATGAGGAACTGACGACGGTTCAACTTGCCTGCCATGGTTCTGCCTTTCCAATGAATTCGGGGATGCGGGATTGAGGAAACTCTAGGTTGTCGGACGATTGCGCAATGCCCACTACAGCGACGCCTCGACCGAGTCGACGTTGGTGGTCGTCGCGCCCGCGACGCTGGGCCAACCGTCGAGGACGAACGGTGCGTCGGGGTTCCACGACAGCCAGATGGTGGAGTCGGGGCGAAGGAACGGCAGGTCGGCATCGCCGCCAACCAAGGCGGTCACTTCGGTGCCATTGGACAGCTGGGCGACGATTCGCACCGATGCACCCTGGAAAACGATGTCGGTGACCGTTGCCGACAGCGACTCACCAGATGGCTGGGTTCCACTCACGTGCAGGTGTTCCGGCCGCAGCATGACGGTGACCTGCTCGCCTGCGGTCAGTGCAACGTCGGCATTGACATGGTCGGACTTCACCGTGATGCGCCCGCCACCCCAGAAGTCGAAAGCGGCACCGTTCGAATCACCCTGCACCACCACTGCCGGCAGAAGGTTCGCGGAGCCGATGAAGCCCGCGACGAACAACGACTGCGGTCGCTTGTAGATGTCGGTCGCCGAGCCGATCTGTTCCACGACACCCTGGCTCATGACAGCGATGCGATCGCTCATCGTCAACGCTTCGCCCTGGTCGTGGGTGACGAAGACGAACGTGATTTCGACCTCGCGCTGGATGCGCTTCAGCTCGATCTGCATGGCCTCGCGCAGTTTCAGGTCGAGTGCGGCAAGCGGTTCGTCGAGAAGCAGTGCACTCGGATAATTGACCAGCGCCCGGGCGAGCGCGACACGCTGTTGCTGGCCACCCGACAGCTGCGACGGGCGACGGTTGGCGAACTCGGACAGGCGAACGACGTCGAGCATGTCACCGACACGTTTCTTGATTTCTGCGTCGGCGATTTTCTTGCTGCGGGGTCCGAATGCGATGTTGTCGGCAACGGTCATGTGCGGGAACAACGCGTACTGCTGGAACACCGTGTTCACGTTGCGCTTGTAAGGCGGCACTGACGAGACGTCGACGCCTTCGAGAAGCACTCGGCCCGACGAGGGCTGTTCGAACCCGGCGATCATCTTGAGGGTGGTTGTCTTGCCGCAGCCCGACGGGCCCAACATGGCGAAGAATTCTCCACGCCCGATGGAGAAGTCGGCGTTGTCGACCGCAACGAACGAGCCGTATTGCTTGCGAACCTGGTCGAGCTGGATGACGTCACCCGCGACGGCAGAAGCAGCACCGTTCACGCCGTGTCCTTCCTCCCCAGACATTGGATCGAGCGTAACACCGGGCGTACGATCACCAGCGATGACCGACTCGTCAGCGACTCCTCCGCAGAACGGTCCGGTGCGTCTCGACGCAACCGACCAACGCATCATCGAACAGCTCCAGGCCGACGGTCGACTCCCCTACACGCAACTCGGTGCCGCGGTGGGTTTGTCCGAGGCTGCAGTGCGCCAACGCGTCCAACGCCTCATCTCCACCGGGGTCATCCAGGTCGCGGCCGTGACGAATCCTCTCATGGTGGGCCTACGGCGAATGGCGCTCATCGGCATCTCCACCACCGGGCCAACCGATGGCATCGCCGACACCCTGCGCGGCGTAGACGCCATCGAGTATCTCGTCGTCACAGCGGGCAAATTCGACTTTCTCGCCGAGGTCATCGTGCGCGACGAGGCCGAACTGCTTGCGGTCACCAACGCAATCCGAGGCGTCCGTGGTGTCCTTGCCACCGAGACGTTCGTCTACCTGGACATCGCCAAGCAGACGTATACATACGGCGTTCACTGAACGCCGGGTTCGGGGATACGGCGTTCACTGAACGCCGGGTTCGGGGATACGGCGTTCAGCTGTCGAGGTTCGCCATCACGTGCTTCACGCGCGTGTAGTCCTCGAGCGAGTATGCCGACAGATCCTTGCCGTAACCCGACTTCTTGAACCCACCGTGCGGCATCTCCGCAACGACCGGAATGTGGGTGTTGATCCACACGCAGCCGAAGTCGAGGCGCTTGGCCATCCGCATCGCCCGACCGAAGTCCTTGGTCCACACCGACGATGCAAGTCCGTACTCGACGCCGTTGGCCCAACGCACCGCTTCTTCTTCGTCGCTGAACTGCTGCACCGTGAGCACCGGCCCGAAGATCTCGTTCTGGATCATCTCGTCGTTCTGCTTCAAGTCGGCGACGACCGTCGGTGAATAGAAGTAGCCGTCGCCGGCAACCTTGCCGCCACCGGTCGTGACGCGGGCGTGCGACGGAGTGCGGTCGACGAAACCGGCGACGCGTGCCAACTGGTTCTCGTTGTTCAGCGGACCGTAGAGCACGTCGGCATCGTCGGGTTGGCCGGTCTTCGAACCCGCCACCGCCTCGGTGAGTGCGGCGACGAAATCGGAATACACACGCGGAGCCGCGAGCACACGCGTTGCCGCGGTGCAGTCTTGTCCCGCGTTGAACAGGCCGGCGGTCGCAATTGCCGCAGCGGCCGCCTCGAGGTCGGCGTCGTCGAACACGACAACCGGCGCCTTTCCTCCAAGTTCGAGATGCACGCGCTTCAGGCTCGCCGCTGCGGCCTGGGCGACTTCCATGCCTGCGCGAACGCTGCCCGTCACCGAGACCAAGCTCGGAGTCGCATGGGACACCATCGCTCGACCCGTGTCGCGGTCACCGCAAATGACGTTGAACACGCCGGGAGGAAGGAACTCGGCTGCGATCTCGGCGAGGATCGTCGTCGTTGCGGGTGTCGTGTCCGACGGCTTCAGCACGATGCTGTTGCCCGCGGCGATCGCCGGAGCGAACTTCCACACCGCCATCATCATCGGGTAGTTCCACGGTGCGACCTGCGCGCACACGCCGATGGGTTCACGACGGATCATCGACGTCATGTTCCGCATGTATTCACCGGTGCTCTTGCCCTCGAGGTGTCGGGCTGCGCCGGCGAAGAAACGGATCTGGTCGACCATCGGCGGAATTTCCTCGCTGGTTGTCAGGCTGATCGGCTTGCCGGTGTTCTCGACCTCGGCAGCAATCAAGTCCTTTGCCCTCGCCTCCACCGCGTCGGCAATGCGGAACAGAGCCAGCGACCGCTCGGACGGCGTGGAGTCGCGCCACACCTCGAATCCTGCTTCTGCGGCGCGCATTGCGGCGTCGACGTCGGCTTCGCGCGACAGCGCGGCCTTTCCGTACACCTTGCCGTTCGACGGATTGATGACATCGGTCGTCTCACCGTTCTTTGCATCGACAAATTGACCGTTGATGAAGTTCCTGAACGCCTGCATTCCGTCATCCTGCCACAGCGATTCGTGTGTATAAATAGGTCATGAGCACGTCCTTTGGTTCGGGTGTTCGCACCGTCGGTGTTCCGCGCGAGATCAAAGAGTCCGAGGGCCGAGTTGCACTCACCCCCGACGGAGTCCGGGAACTCGAGCGCCTTGGCATCAACGTCTACGTCGAAACGAACGCCGGTGCCGGAGCGTCGATCACCGACGCGGATTACGTCGCCGCGGGCGCCGACATCGTTCCGAACGCAGCCGATGCCTGGGCCTGCGACATGGTGGTGAAGGTGAAAGAACCCAAGAGCGAGGAATTCGGTTTCATGCGACCCGACCTTGTTCTCTTCACCTACCTTCACCTTGCCGCGTATCCCGAGGTTGCCAAGGCACTCGTCGCTTCGGGCACGACCGCGTTTGCCTATGAAACCGTGCAGACGAAGAACGCGCAGTTACCGCTGCTCGCACCGATGAGCGAGGTCGCCGGTCGTCTCGCCCCGCAGATGGGCGCGCACTTCCTCGAGCGCACGCACGGAGGTCGCGGAGTGTTGATGGGTGGTGCGCCCGGTGTGCGCCCGGCACGTGTCGTCGTGCTCGGGGCGGGCAACGTCGGCTGGAATGCCGCCTGGATTGCTGCAGGCATGGAGGCCGAGGTGATCCTGCTCGACAAGAACATCGACAGGCTTCGTTACGTCGACCAGATTCACAAGGGACGCATCATGACCCTCGCATCGAATCGCGGCGCAATTGAACGCTCGGTTGCCGAGGCCGACCTCGTCATCGGCGCGGTCCTCGTCGCCGGGGGTCGCGCTCCGGTCGTCGTCACCGAGCAAATGGTGCAGACGATGAAGCCGGGGGCGGTCATCGTCGACGTCGCGGTCGACCAGGGTGGCTGCATCGAAACGACGAAGGAGACGACCCACTCGAAACCCACGTACGTTCTCCACGACGTGGTGCACTACGCGGTGGGCAACATGCCGGGTGCCGTGCCGCACACCAGCACCTACGCGCTCACGAACGCCACACTGCCCTACGTCATCAGCGTGGCGCAGAAGGGTGCGCGCGACGCAGTGACCACCGACGAGGCACTGGCACACGGCCTGAACGTGGCGGGCGGTGCGGTGACGAACGCACCCGTCGCCGAGGCGCTCGGGCTTCCGTTCGTCACACCCACGTCCGCCGTAGCCTGAACGCCATGTCCCCCACCCCGGTCGGCACGCTCGACCTGCCGTATCTCGTCATCTCCGACGATCGCAACGAACGCCTGACCGCCGGGCTCGACGCCGCAAAGTCGTCGTGGATCGCGCGCGGCGACATCGGCTATTCGATTCTCCGCTACGACGACGTCGTCGCAGTGCTGCGCGACAAGCGTTGGCACAGTGCGGTACCGCTCGTCATCGAGATGGCGGCCGACGTGACCCCGGAATTCAAGATGCGTCGCCGCGAGTCGATTCTGTCGGCCGAGGGCGACACCCATGTGCGCCTGCGGCGCCTCGTCGCCCCCGCGTTCTCGCCCCGACGCGCCGACCAGTTGCGGCCGTTCATGCGAGACGTCATGAACGGTCTCGTCGACGCCGTCGCAGCGTCGGGTCGCGCAGACGTCGCCGCCGACATTTGCGAGCCGTACCCGATTCCGATCATCTGCGAGCTCCTCGGTGCGCCAAAGGAAGACTGGGAACTGTTCAGCCGTTGGGCGACCGATGTCCTGCGGGTGTTCGACAACAACTTCAAAGAAGACATGCCTCTCATCGCGGCGGCACAGGACGAACTCGATGCGTACACACGCAGACTCATCGCCGACCGCCGCAGCAAGCCCCGCGACGACCTCCTCACCGACCTCATCGCATCCGAGGAGTCCGGCGAACGCCTCACGACCGAGGAACTCGTGATGCTGGTCGAGGCGGTCATCGTCGGTGGCACCGACACCACCCGCAACCAACTCGGCCTCGCCGTCGACCTTCTGATCGATCATCCGGACAAGTGGAAGCAACTCGCCGACGATCCGTCGACGGCAGCGAAGTTCGTGGAAGAGACCATGCGCGTGAACGGCGCGGTGCGGGGCACCGGACGCGTCGCGTCGTGCGACATCGAGTACAGGGGCGTTCTCTTCCCCGCCGGAACGATCGTCTTTCCGCTGCTCGCCGCCGCGAACCGCGACGGTTCGGTGTTCGCCGAACCCAACACGTTCGACCCGGTTGGTCGCGCAACCGACCAGCCGCAACTGACGTTCGGCTCGGGTATCCACTACTGCCTCGGTGCAGCCCTCGCCAGAGCCGAACTGCAAGAGGCCCTGCCCCTGCTCGCCCGCCGCATGCCGAACCTTCGTCGGGGCGGCGAGCCGCGGTACAAAATCGCCACGGCGGGCATCTTCGGGCCGACGTCGCTACCCGTCGAGTTCGATCCGACCTGATCTCGACGACTGTCGTAACGTCTCGGGAATGTCCCCCAAGAAAAATCTGAAGCTCGGCTACAACACCGGTTACTGGGGCAGCGGCCCGCCGGCCGGCGCTCTCGAAGGCATCAAGGAAGCCGACCGACTCGGTTTCGACTCGGTGTGGACCGCCGAGGCCTACGGCAGCGACGCGCTCACACCACTCGCGTGGTGGGGTGCACACACCGAGCGCGTGCGCCTCGGAACCGGCATCGTTCAGATGAGCGCGCGCACGCCCGCCGCCACGGCGATGGCCGCGATGACGATCGACCATCTCAGCAACGGTCGGTTCATTCTCGGCCTCGGGGCATCCGGGCCTCAGGTTGTCGAGGGTTGGTACGGCCAGCCCTACCCGAAGCCGCTTGCCCGCACGCGCGAATACATCGGCATCGTGCGCGACATCATTCGACGCGAAACGCCGATCAACCACCACGGCGAGTTCTACGACATGCCGTACCCCGGCGGTGCGGGCCTCGGCAAGCCGCTGAAGAGCACCATCCACCCGCTGCGCAAGGAGATTCCGATTTTCCTCGGTGCAGAAGGACCGAAGAACGTCGCACTCGCCGCCGAAATCTGCGACGGCTGGTTGCCGTTGTTCTTCTCGCCGAAGGAAGACCCCTTCTATCGCAAGTGCCTGAACGAGGGTTTCGCGAAGAGCGGCGAGACAGGCAAGGCCGATCGTTTCGAGGTCGCATCGGGTCTCTTCATCATCCCTGGTGACGATGCCGACAAGTGCGCCGACTTCGTCCGGCCGTTCCTTGCTCTCTACGCGGGCGGAATGGGTGCACGCGGTGCGAACTTCCACTTCGAGGTCTTCGCCCGCATGGGATACGAGGACGTCGCACTCAAGGTGCAGGATCTTTACCTCGCGGGCAAGAAGGCCGAAGCAGCCGCCGCCATTCCGCTGTCGATGGTCGAGGACGTCGCGCTGGTGGGACCGGTTGCGAAGATCAAGGACGAACTGCAGAAGTGGCGCGAGACCTGCATCACCACGTTCCTGCTCAGCGGTCCTCCCCAGACCCTGTCGATGTTCGCAGAGATTCTCGCCGACTGATGTCCGAGGTTCGGCGCGGCACCGTGCGTGCCGCGCTTCAGTCACGCGCGTTCCGACTGATGTTCGTCGGCTCGTTCATGTCGAACATCGGCACGTGGATGCAGAACGTCGTCCTGCCGGCGTACATCTACAACCGCACGGGCCGGGCATCGCTCGTCGGCATTTTCATCTTCGCCCAGCTTGGACCGCTGCTCGTTCTCTCGATTCCTGCCGGCGTCATCGCCGATCGGTTCGACCGACGCAAATGGTTGATCTGCACCCAACTCGTCCAGATGTCGTTTGCATTCCTGTTGTTCCCGCTGACGGCGAACGATTCGCACATCGCCCTCATCTTCCTCGCCCAGTTGGGGGTGGGAATCGGCAACGCACTGAACGCCCCCGCGTGGTCGGCCTCGCTTCCCAGCCTCGTTCCGCCCGAGGACCTGCCCGGTGCGATCTCCCTCAACTCGACGGTGATCAACGGCTCACGGGTGATCGGACCCATCATCGTCGCGCTGCTCGCCAACTGGGGTGTCGGCACGTCGCAGGTGTTCTTCATCAATTCACTCACGTACCTGTTCGTCATCTTCGCGCTCCTGCGCGTGACCATTCCGCACCTTGCGCCCGTGGGTTCGGACGAGGGGTGGCGCCAGCTGACCACCGGCCTCCGGATCGCCCGCGAACGCCGCGTCATCGGCCGACTGCTCCTCTCACTCGCAACTTTTTCGTTCCTCTCTCTCCCCTATGTCGGTCTCTTTCCGGCTGTCGCACGGTTGAACTTCGGTATCGACGAGACCGGGTCCACCTACCGCTGGCTGTACGCGACGTGGGGACTCGGCGCCGCGCTCGGCGGCCTGGCCATCGGCACCATCCTCGTGTCGGTCGACAAGCGGCTCATCATCCGCGGCGGTTTTGCGTCCTTCGCACTGTTCCTCGCATTGTTCGGAATCGCCAACACACCCCTCCTCGCCTTCGTCGTCGCCTTTCCACTCGGCATCGCTTACTTCGGCACAACCACCGCGATGATGACCGTGCTGCAGTCGCGCCTCGCGCCAAACGAACGGGGTCGCGTCATGTCGCTGTGGTTCATGGCCTTTGGTGGAACGGTTCCGATCGGCAACCTCTTGTTCGGACCCGTGATCGATGCGGTCGGCGCCCGGTGGGTTCTCGTCGGTGGCGCGTTGTGGGCGTTGTTCCTTGCGTGGTGGTGCAACGTGAAGTTGCTCGAGGGCTCAGCCCCTGATCAGTCGCACTACGTGGTCGAGCCCGACGACGCGTGACCCCTTCAGCAAGACCGCACCATCTTCGGGAAGTGCCCTGACCACGGCAAGCGCCTCGTCGTACGAATCGACCCGACGAGTCCCGTAGAGGTCGGTCGCAAACGCAACCACGTCGATGCCCAGATCCTGCGCACGCAACGCGACGTCGCGGTGACGACGCTCGGGTTCGTCGATCTCGGCCATCGTGCCGAGAATCGCAATGCGCCGCGAGGCGGGAATCCCGGCGAGGGTCTCGAGTGCTGCCATCGTGGATGTGGGGCTTGCGTTGTAGGTGTCATCGACGACCGTCAGCGCACCGACGCGGTGCACCGCCATGCGCATCGGTGACAACTCGGTGCGGGCCAGTGCATCGGCGGCAGCGGCAAGGTCGACTCCGCACACTGCAGCAGCAAGGAGCGCCGCCGCCGCGTTCGAGACCATGTGCGCCCCCGGCACGCCGAGCGTGCACGTTCCGCCACCCCAACGCGAGTCGTAGGAGAACGACGTCCCGTCGGCACCTCGAGCCGCGACATTGCCGACGCGCATGTCGGCATCGTTCGCAGCGCCGAAGGTGAGACACTTGCCGTCGGTCAGCCCGCGCATCGCGAGCACGCGTGGATCGTCGGCATTCAGGATCGCGACACCGTTGGCCGGTAACGATGCCACCAATTCGCTCTTGGCACGTGCAACCCCCTCGATGCCGCCCACACGTTCGCTGTGCGACTCGCCGACCCGCGTCACGATGCCGATGTCGGGACGAGCGAGCTCGGCGAGACGGGCAATTTCACCGAATCCGCGCATTCCCATCTCGAGAACCAGCGCCTCGGCGTCATCGGGCGCATTCAACAACGTCACCGGCATTCCCTGGTCGTTGTTCAGCGACTTTTCGCTTGCCCCGACGACGTACCTGGCGCGCAGCGCTGCGGCAACGAAATCCTTGGTGGTGGTCTTGCCCACCGACCCGGTGATGCCAATGACACGGCCGGCGACCCGGGCGTCGATACGTGCGCGAGCCCAACGCCCGAGCGCGGTCAGGGCCACCGACGTGTCGTCGACGACGATCTGCGGAACCCGACACCCGGGAATCTCACGTGAGACGAGCACCGCGCCGGACCCAGCGCACACCGCGTCGTCGACAAAGTCGTGTCCGTCGCGGGCGGCGACGATTGCGACGAACAAGTTGCCGACCGCGAGGGCACGTGAGTCGTACGACACCGCATCACACACGTCGGTGGCGTTCCCCACGACTCTGCCGCCCACTGCACGCGCAGCCTCGCCGACGGGAATCCGCATACCGTGACGCTACCGCCGACGGCTAGTACCGTCGGGGCCATGAGCAGTTCACGACTGAACCTCGTCGTGCTGTTCGGCGGAGAATCCGCCGAACACGACGTCAGTTGTGTCACCGCCGCACATGTCATCGCCGCGGCCAACCCCGCGAAGTACGACATCGTGGCCATCGGGATCGACCGCGACGGCGTGTGGCACCGTGCCGTTTGTTCACCTGCGGCAACGTCATCGGGTCGGCTTTCTCCATCGGGCGACGTGGTCACGTTGTCCGACATTCCACGCGCACACACCGTGGTCATGCCTCTTCTCCACGGACCGCTCGGCGAAGACGGAACCGTCCAGGGAATGCTCGAGGTTGCCAATGTGCCGTATGTCGGCGCGGGCGTCTTGTCGAGCGCACTGTGCATGGACAAGGCGATGGCGAAACAGATCGTCGCCGCGGCAGGTTTGCCCCAGCCACACTTTCGGGTCGTCCAGGAACCGCACTTCGCTGCGGCCGACATCGACGAAATCATCGCCTCGGTCGGCCTGCCGATGTTCGTGAAACCCGCCAACATGGGATCATCCGTCGGAGTGCGGAAGGCAAAGACCCGCGACGAAGCGCTCGCGGCGATTCATCATGCGTTCGTGTTCGACGAATGGGTGCTCTGCGAGGAAGCAATCACGGGCCGCGAGATCGAGGTCGCCGTGCTGGGCAACGTGACACCCGAGGTCTCCCTACCCGGCGAAATCGTCGCGGGTGCCGAGTTCTACGACTACGACGACAAGTACGTGAACTCCACCGCGCAGTTGACCATTCCCGCGGTTCTCGACGCCGACAAAACCCGCATCGTGCGCGAACTCGCGGCCCGCGTCTACACCGAACTGCGCTGCGAGGGCATGGCGCGTGTCGACTTCTTCTACGAGGAAAAGGGTCGCGGATTTCTGTGCAACGAGGTGAACACCATCCCCGGCTTCACGCCGATCTCGATGTACCCGAAGATGTGGGAGGCGACCGGGCTCCCTTACGACCGACTCATCGACCGGCTCGTCGAACTCGCGCTCGACCGTCGGTCACGGAGCAAGCGCGGCGCGCAAGAACGCAAGTAGCTCGGCGCGCAGTCGCCGCAACGACGCAACGCTCGGCTCCCATCCAACCGCGCGCAGGGCAACGGGTTCGGTGGCAACACCCACGACAGTCGAGTACGCGAAGGCCATGACGAGCCGCGCATCAGCTCGACGCAGGCGACCGGCATCCATCTCGCCTTCGATGTAGGCGACCGCAAGTTCGACGAGCGGCTTCATTCGCAACACCACCGCGTCGGCCAGGTCGGGGCTCAAGCGGTTGAGCTCGCGCACGAGGCCGAGCAATGCGGGCCGGCGCACCGCCGGACGGAACACCGCCGTGACTGCGGCTTCGACACGCGCAAAGCCGTGCGGCGCCCCGCGCACGGCGGCGCCAACCTCGAGGGTGAGTTCGTCGGCCACGCGTTGCAGCACCGCGACCACCAGTTCTTCCTTCGAAGCAAACCAATAGAGCAAGGTCTGCTTGGCCACCCCGACCCCGCGGGCAATGTCATCGAGGCTGGTGGCATCGATGCCGGCCGAGCCGAATCGGTCCAGCGCCTCTTCCAAAATCCGCTCCCGGGTGGGTTTTCGGGACATGCCGGGAGGGTACCAAAGTTCCTCTACCAATTGGTAGAGAGATCTGCTAGAACTATCTCGATGATTGCGGAGTCATTGGCGGGGCGGCGCATTGCCATCACGGGGTCGACGGGTTTCGTCGGCACCGCGCTCGTGGAACGCCTCCTGCGCAGTGCACCCGAATGCGAACTGTTTCTCATCGTGCGCGGCGGCCGACGCGGCGCCGCGGGCCGCGTGAAGCGCGAGATCCTGAACAACGACGCCTTCGATCGCTTGCGCGAGGAACTCGTCGGCACCGCAGAGGAATTCGACGCGATGTGTGCGCGGCGCGTCCACGCAATCGACGGCGACATCTCCGTCGATGGTCTCGGACTCTCCGATGCGGGTCGCGCACAACTCGCGACGTGCGACATCGTCATTCACTCTGCCGCAGCCGTCGCCTTCGACTCCCCCCTCGATTCCGCCGTCGAGGTCAACCTGCTCGGACCCGTTCGCCTGGCAGCCGTACTCAACGAACTCCACGCCGGGTCATCGACGAAGCCGCACCTCGTTGCTGTCAGCACTTGCTACGTGGCGGGCAACCGACGCGGCCACGCGCCGGAACTGCTTGTATCCGAGGGCCCGTTCGACATCGGTCTCGACTGGCGCGCGGAAGTCGATTCGGCACGGCGCCTGCGTGGCGACATCGAAGCCGCAAGTCGCACACCGCACGCCCTCGAACGATTCCGTGCGGATGCCCGCCGCGAACTCGGCGCCGCCGGCGCCCCCGCTCTTGCGGCAAAGACCGAACAGTTGCGCGACCGGTGGGTGCAGAACGAACTCGTGCAGGCCGGCCGTTCCCGAGCCGCCAGCGTCGGGTGGCCCGACGCGTACGCATTCACCAAGGCGCTCGCCGAACAGGCCGTGTTCGAAACGAAGGGCGACCTCCCGGTCAACATCGTTCGCCCGTCGATCATCGAGTCGGCCCTCGCCGAACCGCGGCCGGGTTGGATTCGTGGATTTCGCATGGCCGAGCCCGTCATCATCTCCTATGCGCGCGGACTGTTGCGCGAGTTTCCCGGCGTTCCCGAGGGAACGATCGACGTCATCCCCGTCGACATCGTCGTTGCCGCGATCATTGCCGTTGCCGCGAAGGGACCGAGCGCACCGTTCATCACGCAGGTCGCTTCGGGCAGCACGAACCCCCTTCGTTACAGCCAACTCGTCGACAACGTACGTGACTGGTTCACCGCGCATCCCGTGCACGATGCCGAAGGTCAGCCCATCGTGGTTCCCGACTGGAACTTCCCCGGTCGTGGCCGGGTGCAGAAACAGCTCAACCGTGCCCAAACGCTGGTGACGCGCGGCGAACGCCTGCTGCAGTCGCTGCCACTGCGCGGAACCCAGGCAACATGGAGCGCAAAGCTCGAAGAACGCCGAATCGAGATCGAACGTGCCCTCGAATACGTCGAGCTCTACGGTCTCTACACCGAGTGCGAGGCGATCTACTCGGTCGACAACCTGCTCGGACTGTGGGACGAACTCGACGCCGCCGACCAGTCCGCGTTCTGTTTCGACCCGCGCGCCGTTTCCTGGGATCACTACGTCCAGAACATCCACCTACCGTCGGTTGTCGAACACGCCCGCGTGAAGATGACGCCGGGGAAAACAAAGACCGACCGCAGCGCCCGACTGCGCGCAAACGTGCTCTCCCCCGCCCGCCAGGTTGCGGCTTTCGACCTGGAGAACACGCTCATCGCGTCGAACGTCGTCGAAAGCTATTCGTGGTTGGCCACTCGTCACCTGAACGGCCCCGAACGCATGCGCTACGTCCTGCGCACCCTTCGCGAGGCTCCGTCGCTTCTCAGCATGGACCGCAAGGACCGCGGCGACTTCCTGCGGTACTTCTACCGTCGCTATGAAAATGCTCCGGTCGAACAGATCGAACGTGATGCCATCGAGATGATGACCCACATCATCGTCGCCAAGTCGTTCCCCGCGGCCATCCGCCGCGTGCGCGAACACCGCGCGCTCGGCCACAAGACGATTCTCATCACCGGCGCACTGTCTTTCAACGTCGAGTCGCTTCGCCCGCTGTTCGACGAAATCGTCGCCGCAGAGATGTCGATCCGCCCGGACGGTACGTACAGCGGACAGTTGAGCAAGGTGCCGCCGACGGGTGAAACGCGCGCGCAGGTGCTGTCCGACTACTGCGACGCCAACGGTTTTTCGCTCGAAGAGTGCGTTGCCTATGCCGACTCCACCTCCGACCTTCCGCTTCTCGAGGCCGTGGGTCACCCCGTCGCCGTCAACCCCGAAACACGACTCGCAGCAATCGCACGCAAGCGCGGTTGGCTGGTCGAAGAGTGGGAAAAAGCGGCCGGCGCACCGAAGAAACTGCTGCCCCTCGCGCCGATGATGAACGAGAGACAGCGATGAGGGCGTTGCGCATCGACCGCAACACGGGGCGCTTCATGCTCGCGCGACTCGTGTCGGGCATCGACACCGGCTCGGCGGCGAAAATCGGCCCGCTCACTCTGGGCGACGACGATGCCCCGGAACTACCGGGCACCGGATGGCTCCGCGTGTATCCGCGCCTCACCGGAATCTGCGGAAGCGACCTCGCAACGGTCGAGGGACACGCATCGACGTACTTCGAGAACTGGGTCAGCTTCCCCTTCGTTCCTGGCCACGAGGTTGTCGGAGAGCTCGAGTCGGGCGAACGCGTCGTCATCGAACCAGTGCTCGGTCACGCGGCACGTGGCCATGCCCTTCCGTTCGACGGTGCTGCTCCGGGCGACGGCGATGACTACGCCCATCTCGCTCTCCCCCCGCTCGAGCCGGGCATCCAAATCGGTTTCTGCAACTCGACCGGTGGAGGTTGGGCAACGGAACTTGTCGCCCACGAGTCACAGATTCACCGAATTCCGGACGACATGAGCGACGAACGCGCGGTTCTCATCGAACCGCTCGCCGGAGGCATCCACTCCGCTCTGCAGGCCATCGAATCGGTGCGTGGTGTCGCTTCAGCGGTCATCGCGGTACAGGGTGCGGGCACGATGGGGCTTGCCGCAATCGCGGGTCTGCGCGCGTTTGCACCACATGCACACGTCGTGGTCGGTGCGCGCTACCCCGCCCAAATGCGCGCCGCGCGCGAGCTCGGCGCCACCACCGTCGTGAAGTCGAGCGAACTCGCCCGCACCGTGCGTCACGTCGTGGGATGCCACATCGTCGGCGACTACCTGTCGTCGGGGGCGCACGCCACCATCGACGCGGTCGGCAACAGCGACAGCATCGCCACCTCGATCCGCATCACTCGTCCGCGCGGCCGCGTCGTGTTGATGGGCATGCCCGCCCGGGTCGACGTCGACCTGACGGGTCTGTGGCACCGCGAGACGGAACTGAAGGGCTCGTACACCTACGGAACCGAGACTCTTCCCGACGGCTCGCGTCGGCGAACCTTCGACTTGGCGATCGAACTTTCCGCCATCGTCCGCTCAGAGAGACTGTTGTCCGCCACCTATCCGCTCGCCGACTATGCGCATGCACTGCGTCACGCCGCCGAGGCGGGACCACGAGGAGCCATCAAGGTCGCTTTCGACCTGCGCGGCGAACGATCGAAAAAAGACGTCAGATTGAAGAAAGAGGGGCAGCACTGATGCCACGCCCAGGTTTCGTCCTCGAAGTCGACCGCTCGACTCCCCCGATTCTCTTCTGGCGGGGCGAGAACTTCACACTCGAAAAGCTGCCCGCCGACAGGTCCCGCGTCATCTACGCACCCGAGCCGCACAGGGTGATCGATGACATCGACGGTGCGATCCGACATTCGCTGCTGAACCCGATCGACATGGACCCCCTGCCGACGCTTCTGTTCCCCGGCATGAAGTTGAGCATCGCATTCGACGACATCAGTCTGCCGCTACCCAAGATGACGCGCCCCGACATCCGCCAACGCATCATCGAGGCCGTTCTCGACATGGCGGCCGAGGCCGGCGTCGACGACGTTCACATCATCGCAGCCCTCGCCCTGCACCGCCGGATGACCGAAGACGAACTTCGCCATCAATTGGGCGATCGCATCTACGACGCATTCGCGCCGCGCGGAATGCTGTACCAGCACGATGCGGAAGATCCCGACAATCTCGTGCTGCTGGGCGAGACACCCCACGGCGAAGAGGTGGAAATCAACAAGCGCGCAGCCGAAAGCGACCTGTTGGTGTACGTCAACATCAACCTGGTCGCGATGGACGGAGGCTGGAAGAGCACCGCGACGGGACTCGCGTCGTACCGCTCGCTACGTCACCACCACAACACCCACACCATGCAGAACAGCCGGTCGTTCATGGATGCCCACAAAAGCGAGTTGCACAAGAGCAACTGGCGCATGGGTGAGGTGATGCGCAAGCACGGTCCGAAGATCTTCCAGATCGAAACGACCGTCAACAACGACACGTTCCCGAAGCCCTTCGACTTCCTTGCCAAGCGCGAGTGGGAATGGAACGGCCGCGATCGCGCCAAGTTCATCGCCGCGCAGGCCGGACTCAACCGCACGCCGTCGCGCATGGCGCGCAACATCTTCCACGGGATCGAAGCGCCGCACAACATGACGAGCATCCAGTGCGGCGAGGTCGAGGCGGTCCACAAGGTGACGACCGAGAACGTCTGGAAGCAACAGCTCGTCGAGGTGCAGGGCCAGACCGACATTTTGACGATGGGCATCCCGTTCATCTGCCCCTACAACGTCAACTCGATCATGAACCCGATCCTCGTCATGTGCACGGGTCTCGGTTACTTCTTCAATCTCTACCGCGGCAAGCCGCTGGTGCGCGAGGGTGGCGTCGTCATCATGACCCACCCCACGCCGAACGAGTTCCACCCGGTCCATCACCCGAGCTACATCGACTTCTTCGAACAAGTACTCACCGAGACCACGGTTCCGAGCGAACTCGAAGCGCGCTTCGAAAAGCAGTTCGCAGAAGACGACTGGTACCGCCATCTGTACCGCACCAGCTACGCCTACCACGGCGTGCACCCGTTCTACATGTGGTACTGGGGCAGCCACGGACTCCAGCACTGCGGTCGCGTCATCATCGTCGGTGGCGATGCACCGACCGTCCGCCGACTCGGTTTCACTCCGGCCTCCACGCTGAACGACGCGCTCGAGATCGCGAGCGACGTCGTCGGTCGCAACCCCACGATCACCCACCTTCACACCCCGCCGATCATGGTCGCGGACGTGAAGTAAGAGGACCCCGACGATGGCCCGCGACTACCCGAAACAGAAAACGCGCAGCGACATGTCGCGCCGCGTTCTGCAACGCGCCGCGGGACTGGCCGAAGGACTCGAGGGCCTCGCCGCCAAGCCGGTGAAGATGTGGCGAACGAAGGGATTCCCCTATCGGGCACCAAGCGTTCCGCGTGGCGTTGAGGTGCCCACAAAGGAGTCGACACTCGGAGCAAACTTCGACACCGACTTCGCCCGCGGACCCGGCTCACGTTTTGTGCGCAGACTGCTCGTTGCCGGCCCCGTCAATGCGATGGTCCAGTTTCTCGCACGACCAACCGTCGAGGGCGTCGACCGGCTCACCGACTTGGCCAACAACGAGTCGATCGGAGGCGTCATCTTCGCTCCGAACCATCATTCGCATCTCGACACACCGCTCATGGTGACCGCGGTGCCAAAGCCATGGCGCGACCGTCTGGTCGTCGCGGCCGCCGCCGACTACTTCTTCGACAAGCGGGTGAAGGGCACCCTCGCTGCGCTCGCACTGAATGCCATTCCCATCGACCGCGAGACGACGAGTCGAAAGTCGTCCGACGAACTGCGTCATCTCCTGGCACGCGACTGGAGCCTCGTGATCTATCCAGAGGGAGGCCGGTCCCCCGACGGTTGGGGCCAAGAGTTCAAGGCCGGTGCCGCCTATCTCAGTGCCAAAACCGGTGCGCCCGTCGTGCCGGTCTTCATCGACGGCACCGGTGCGATCTTCGGCAAGGGAATGAAGAGACCGAAGCGTGGCCACACCCGCGTGGTGTTCGGCGCGCCGTTGTTCCCTGACGACGGTGAAAACACGCGTCGCTTCAGCGATCGCATCGAACGTGCGGTCACACTGTTGGGTGACGAGTCATCAACGGACTTCTGGACCGCACGACGTCGCGCTGCTCAAGGGTCCTCAACTCCCCTGACCGGACCCGACTACACGGGCTGGCGACGCCAGTGGGCGCTTTACGAACACCGCAAGACGGGCGTCGCGGGTCAGCGGCGTCGCCAAAAGCGACGTTGGCCGAACCTCGACTAGCAGGCCACACAGCGCCACTGAGATACTTTTCGTTGCGTACGGTCAACAAAACGAAAGATTTTTCTCTCCCTCGCTCCCGCGGCCAGGTCTAGGTTTCCGAGCCATGGGTCGCCCCCGCAAATCTGACCGCGAAGCCGCGGGCGACCCGCGCGAACTGATTCTGACAAGCGCGCGAGCCGAGGTCGAGAAAAACGGAATCCTCGGATTGCGCGTTGCCGAGGTTGCGGCCAATGCGCACTACTCGGTGTCGATCATCTACCGCTACTTCGGCGACCGCGACGGTCTCCTCGCACAAGTACTCGGTGACCTCTACGAAGAGATTCTCGACCGCACGGCGCAGCGAATGACGATGCTGTTGCCGGCGAGCGGTCCGCTCACCGTCGACCAGATTCTCGGTCTGGCACCGAAACCGAGCGAGGCGTACACCAACCCGGACTTGAAACTTCGCCTGCAGATCCTCGCCGTTGCCGCGACGAACCCCACCCTCGAGGCACGACTGAAGGACATCGCCCAGGCGCGTTTCAAGGTGATGAAGGATTGGTCGGCAAGTGTCGTCGCCCGTTTGCCCGAGGGTCAGGTCTTTGACGAACGCGTACTTTTCATTCTCATCGTCAACCAGTTGCTGTACTACAACACGCTTCTCGGCGACGAAGCCGTGACCGACGAGGAATACTTCCGGTTCCTCCGCGACAAAACCACGAAGATCTAGCCCTACCCCGTCCGCCGAGCAACACCTCAGCGGGCCGTTTCCTCCTCGTCCTTCTTGCGCCGACCGCGCAGGATCCAGCCGAGCACGAGCCCCACGATCAGACCGATGAGTGCCAGAACGACCGACGCCGTTGCGGCACGATCCTTGTAGACGACTCGCGTGACCACTTGGGTGTCCGGTTGGTCCGACGCCTCGGGAATCGTCGTCGCAGACGCGTCGCCGGGCAGGGTCGTCGGCACGTCCGTGGTCGGCGGTGCGGCTGTCTCGCCGTCTCCACTGGTTGTGTCGCCAGCGCCATCGGTCTTTCCGTCTTCCTCCGCAGAGCCACCCGAGGCGGTGTCACCGGACTCTGTGGCCGGGTTTGCCTCGTCACCACCGGTCGTCGCCCCATCGGATGCCGATCCGCCTTCGCTTCCGGCAGGCACGGTGTCCTTTGCCTTGATCGTAAAGCGGACAGTCTTTGTGATCGCCTTGCCATCGGGGTTGACCGCCCTCAACGTGAGGACGTAACGGCCCGACGGCAAGTCGGATGAGAGGTCGAGTCGGGCGCCGAATTTGCCGAAGTTGTTGGCGCGGGTCGACAACACGACGTCACGACCAGAACCTGCAAGATCACCCGTCAAAGCTTCGAGGGTGACCGTCACCTTCGACCGAGCCTTCACGAACGATCCCGACACGCGCGCCGCCGTTCCCTCGGCAGTCCGTGTTGCCGTGAGATCGACGCTCACCGACAGCCGCGGCTGGAGTACCGGAACCGCGACGGCGGCTTCGGGAGCCGGTGTGGGCGCCGGAGCCGGCACGACCGGCTCGGGCGCGGCGACCGGCACAGCGGGTGTCGGCGCTGGAGTCGGAGTCGGCACGACCGGCTCGGGCGCCGGTGCCAAAGCTTGCTTCTCAACCGTCTTCGTCTTCGTCTCGATCGTGACAGCCTCACCGTTCAGGTCACCGTTCAAGGGAGTCACGCGGTACCGGTACGTCGTGCCCGACTCGAGTCCTGTGTTCGCGTAGCTGGTCCTCTCGACCGTCGTCACGACAGTCCACGTTGCGCCGCCATCGGTCGAACGCTCGATCTTGTACGTGAGGGCCGCACCGGCGGGTGTCGTCGGCGCATCCCACGAAAGGGTCACCGACGAGGTGTCCGATGTGTAGCTGATGTTACGCGGAGCCGACGGAGTCGTGCCGACGCGCAGTGACGTGTCGATCCACGGGCTTTGCCCGACCAGCGAGTACGCCGCGACGCGGAAGCTGTAGATCTTGCCCGCCGACAGGCCACCGACCTGCAGAGACGTTGCATTGTTCAGTCCCGCGTCATCGACCACGAGGTAACGGATCCGGCCGAGGGTGACCAGGCGCGACGAGGTTGTGATCGTGGCATCAAACGACGCGGTTTGGACGCCCGCCTCGAAGACGTTCGGTCCGAGCTGCGCGGTGTCGACCCAGGTGGCTCCCCCGTCAACCGAAGTTTGCACCTTGTATCCGACGACTGCTGCTCCACCGTCATCCGTCGGCGGCGTCCACTGGAGCGCCGCGACCGTTTCCTCGGTCGCCGCAACCTCGACGGACCGCGGCGCAATCGGCGGCGCGACCGGCGACGACGTCACCCACGTGGACGCGGCACCGGTGCCTGCCGCGTTCAGCGCAGACACGCGGAACGCGTAGGCCACGCCATTCGTCAAGCCGGTCACCGCAAAGGACAGAGTCGATGCCGACACTGTTCCGGCCGTGGTCCACGTGCGACCACCCGTCGACGACGACTGCACGAGGTAACCCGTGAGGGCGGCACCACCGTTGTTCGTGGGCGTGTTCCACGCAAGAGTCACCCGGCGGTCACCCGCGGTCGGAACCAGGTTGAGCGGAGCCGATGCGGTTGTCCGTGGCACCACAGTCACGGTCGCCGAGGCGACCGCACCCGACGACTCCACCGAGTTCACATCGGCGACTGCCGCATTGACCGCATAGACGCGGAACCAATACTGCACACCGTTCTGCAGGTCGGCAATCGTCGTCGAATTCGACGTCGGATTGTCGGCGAGGGTCCAGTTCACGTTGTCGGTCGACTGCTGCACGACGTACGACGTGATTGTCGCTCCACCGTTCGATGCGGGAACGATCCATGTGAGAACCGCCTGCGTGTCGGCCGGAGCAACGCTCACCGAGCGCGGGGCGCCCGGTGTGGTGTAGGGCGCCGCGGTCACGAACGTCGAAGCCGCACCCGTTCCGATCGCGTTGATGGCGCGAACACGGAACGAGTACGACACGCCGTTGACGAGGCCCGTGAATGTCGTCGCAGCAGACGAGACCGTGCGGACAACCGACCAGGTGAGGCCGCCATCAGTCGTGCGCTCGATCGAGTAGCCGCTGATCGTCGAACCACCCGTGTCGATCGGCGCAGACCATGCGAGACCAAGCGATCCGTTGCCCGGAGTGGCCGTGAGGCCCGTCGGGGCTGCGGCGGCCGCGCTCGGCACGACCGCCGTCGTCGTCGCGTTCGGGCTCTCACCCGCCGCATTCACAGCACGGACACGGAATCGATACGACGTGCCGTTCGTGAGACCAGTGACCGTCGCTTCGAGCGCCGAAGTACGCAAGCTCTCGGTCCAGTTCGTGCCATCTGTCGACTGTTCGACGATGTAAGCGGACACCGCTGAGCCGCCGTTGGTCAATGGTGACGCCCATGTGAGCGTGACGAATTGGTCGCCTCCAACTCGCGACAACGACCGCGGAACTGATGCGACCGTTGCAGGCGTGACGATGACGGCCTCGGTGAAGGCACCGGTACCCGCGGCTGTGTTCGCCGCAATCCGGTACGTGTACGTTGTGCCGTTGATCAGGCCCGTGATCGAGCGCGGCGACGAGGCGGCATTGACCACAAAGACCCAGCTCGCGCCATCGAATCTCTCGATGCGATACGACGTGATCGTGCCACCACCCGTGTCGGTGGGCGCGGTCCAATTCAAGCTGGTCGCAGCGTTCGACGGCGTCGCCGTCAGCCCGGTCGGTGCCGCGGCAACAGTGACGGGGACGGCGTTCACCGTGTTGGATGCCGGAGCACCCGACGAGGCGATCGTGGCAACACTTGTCACCGCCGCGTTGACGGCGAACACCCTGAACCAGTACCTCGTGCCGTTCGTGAGACCGGTCACGATCGCAGATGTCGCGGTGGGGTTCGCGACGTTCGAGAAGGTCACGTTGTCAGCCGATTGTTGAACCACGTACGAGGTGATGCTTGATCCGTTGCCGGCGGGCGAGCTCCACGTGAGTGTCACCTGTGAGTCTCCGGCAACCGGAACCGCAACAACCGGGGCTCCTGGCAGTGCGAATGGCGTGGCGGTGACGATCACAGAGGCTGCGCCGTTACCAGACGAATTCGTCGCCCTGACACGCAACGAGTACGCAGTACCGTTCGCGAGACCGGTGATGGTGGCGGACGTGCCCGACACGGTCGTGGCAGTGGTCCAGTTGAGACCACCGTCGGTCGACTGTTCGACGACGTAACCCGTGAGGGTGGTACCGCCTGTGTCGGTTGGCGCCGACCAGGACAGCGAAATTTGGGCCGACGACGGAGTCGCCACCAGCGCGGTCGGCGCGGAAGCCTTTGCTCCCGGCTGGTGAGTCGTCGCGGTCGTCACCGCCGCACCAGCACCGGCTCCGTTGATCGCATACACGCGGAACGAGTACGAGGTGCCGTTCGTGAGACCCGTCACCGTTGCGGTGAGAGCGGTTGTGCGCAGTGATTCCGTCCACAACGTTCCGTTGGTCGATTGCTCGACGACGTAGGTCGTGATCGTCGACCCGCCGGTGTCCGCGGGCGCGGCCCACGTGACCGTGACGAAACGATCACCCGGTGTCGCACCGAGCGAGATGGGGGCCGTCGGCGTCGTTGCCGGCGTCACGACAACAGGTTCCGTCGCCGCGCCGATGCCCGCGGCGGTCACTGCCGAGACCCGGTACTGGTAGGCCGTGCCGTTCTGCAGCGACGTCACGTTGTACGACGTGGTCGCACTGCGACCGATCTCGCTCCATGCGCCGGACACGAACGACTCGATGCGGTACTCGATGATCGCTGCACCACCGTTGGTGGACGGCGCCGCCCACGACAGCGCGGCGGCGGTGTTCGCCGCCGTCGCCGTCATCGACTGTGGCGCAGTGGCAAGACCGCGCGGCACCGTCGGCCCGGCCGTCGCGACCGCACCCGGTCCCGCGGCGTTCACCGCGGTCACGCGCACTCTGATGTTCGCACCGTTCGAGAGGCCGGTGATGACCGCGGTCGTTCCGGTGACGACGATGTCGCTCGAATAGACACCACCGTCGACGTTGTACGACACGCGGTACTCGGTGATCGCCGCACCGTTGTCGGCGGGAGCCGTCCACGAAGCAACGATCTGCCCGTCGCCGGCCAGCAACGACAATCCCGTCGGCGCGGCCGCCGCCGTGAACGGAGTCGCAATGACGGGCGAAGACGAGACACCGTCACCTGCCGCGGTCACTGCGTACACACGGAACACGTACTTCGTGCCGTTCGTGAGACCGGTTTGGGTCGAGGTCGTACCCGTCGTTGTCGCGACCTGGGACCATGTGCTTCCGTTGTTCGATGACATCTGAACCACGTAGTTCACAAGATTCGAACCGCCGAGGTTCGAAGGCGCCGCCCAGGTGATGATCGCCAGCGTATTGCCCGCCGTGGCGACCACATTCTGAGGTGCGGTTGCGGGCTGGTTCGGGGTGGCGCTCGCGGTGCTGCTCGCGCTGCCCGTGCCACCGCCGTTGATGGCGCTGACGCGGAAGAACACCTGCGTACCGTTGGCAAGACTCGGAACCGTGTAGGCGGTGATCGCACTGCCCGTGTTCGCAGAAACCGTCGACCAGTCACCCGTTCCGGTGGGCGACCGCTCGATCTTGTAACCCACGATCGGCGAACCACCGAGCGATGCCGGAGCCGACCATGCGAGTGCCACCTGACCGTTGCCGGACGTCGCCGTCAGACCCGTCGGGATTCCGGGAACCGCACCGATGCTGGCCGCGGCCGACTGCGTCGCATAAGCCCCGGTGCCGCGGGCGTTGACCGCCGCGACGCGGAAGTCGTGCGTGACACCGTTGGTGAGACCCGTGACGACGCGCGTCAACGCTGCCGTACAAGAGGGCTCACCGGTCACTCCACAGATCTGGTCCCATGTACTGGTTCCGGCGTTCCACTGCTCGACGACGTAGTGCGTCGTCGGCAGTCCACCGTTGCTGACGGGGGCGAGCCACGACAACGAGACGAAGCCGTCACCCGTTGCGATCGCGAGGTTGGTCGGTGCGGTTGCAACCGTTGCCGGAGTTGCCGCAGCGAGCGAGCCGTAGACACCCGTACCTACGGCGTTGGTCGCGCTGACGCGGAACACGTAGGTCGTGCCGTTCGTCAAGCCGGTCGCGATGTACGTCGTTGCGGCATTCGCCGCCTCGATCGTCGTCCACGAGACACCGCCATTCGCCGACATCTCGACCTTGTACGACTGCACCGCCGAACCATTTCCGGCCGGTGCGGTCCACGACAGCGACACCTGAGCATTGCCCGCGGTCGCGGTCAGTCCGCTCGGCGAATTCGGCAGTTCAGCGGGGGTCACCGAGGCCGACCAGGCCGAGTCGGCGCCTGCACCGTTCGCGTTCACCGCAGCGACGACGAACTCGTACGCCGTGCCGTTCGTGAGACCCGACACCGTCGCGGCGGTTCTCGGCGCCGCAACGTTGACGGTTCCGAGCTCGGTGCTCGTACCGGCAACGCGGTAGCGGACCTGGTACGAAGCAATGCCGCTGCCACCGTCGCTCGACGGGGCAGACCACGTCACGGTCACCCGCTCGGGTCCGGACACACCGACCACCCCGGTCGGAGCACCCGGTGCTCCCGAGGGAATCGCCGCGATCGCGGCAGACACCATGCCCGAGCCGTCCGAAGTGAGAGCACGAAGACGCAAGAAGTACGTCGTGCCGTTCGTGAGGCTGCCGACAGTCCGGGTCGTTGTGGTGTTGCCGGTGTTTGCCACCACATCGGTCCAACCCGAGCGGTCGTCGGCGAGGCGTTCGATCCAGTAGCCGGTGATCGTTGCGCCGTTGGTCGTCGACGGCGCATTCCACGACAACGCAACGCTGCCATTGGAACCCGTGGCCGACACCCACGTGGGGGCACCAGGCTGATTGAGGATGGTCGCAGCCGCATTCGGCATCGCAGGGGCAGAGGGCGCGCTTGCCGACGACGTGCCTGCGCGGTTCACCGCGCTGACGCGGAATTGATAGCTCGCTCCGTTCGTCAAGCCCATGACCGCGTAGCCGGTGGCAGGGTTGGTCGTGGTGGTGACGGTCGTCCAACCGCTACCCGAGTTCTGCTCGACGAGGTAACCGGTGATCGGCGTACCGCCGATGTTGGACGGTGCGGTCCATTCCAGGAGAACGTAGGAGTCACCCGGTGTCGCCGTGAGGCCCGTCGGAGTTGCCGTTGCGGCAACCGGTACGACGTCGTGGGTGCTGCTGAACGGACTGTCGCCGACACCATTGACCGCCACGATGCGCACGGAAACCGGAACACCGTTCGTGAGATTCGACAACGTGTAGGTGGTCGTCGCCGCACCAACGGTGGCAACCGTCGACCACGCTGCGCCGGCGATGCTGCGCTGAACCTTGAAGCCCGTGATCGCAGAACCGTTGCTCGACCCTGCCGACCACACCACGCTGACGCTCGAATCGTTTGCGAAGGTCGAGGTGAGCGTCGGCGCAGCCGGGCGGCCCGCCGGTGTCACCGACGACGAGGTCTGCAGTGCCGCGCCGGTTCCCGACGCGTTGACTGCCGAGACGCGGAAGTCGTACGCGGTGCCGTTCGTGAGACCGGTGACGACGAACGACAAAGCTGCCGAACAGGCCGGCTGACCCGACTGTCCACACAACGCCAACCACGACGTCGACGCCGCGTCGTAGCGTTCGATCAGGTAGTTCAACACCGGCGATCCGCCCGTCGAGGCGGGTGCGGTCCATGTGAGAGTGACCTCGGTGTCGCCCGCAGCGGCCGACACCGATTGCGGT
>JAGWWV010000076.1 GCA_018970175.1 Acidobacteriota bacterium | reverse complement strand
GCGATGAACTCCGAGTTGTGGTGCTCGGCGTACCAGACCCGCTCGTATCCGTGTTTCTCGGCGCTCTGGGCGACCGCCACGCATCCCGCGAGCGACTGGCCGATCGTCTCGCCCTCGCCGATCGAGGCAAGGTCGAGAATCGACAACTTTGGGAGCGCCATGGAAGCAGGCTACGTGTTGCGCAGTCCCCTCGACGGGGCAAAGATGAGGGGACACGAAGAAGCGGGCGCGGGGGCGTTCGATTCAAGAAAAGGGGGTCGGCGATGACCGACGTGCTCGACAGCAAGCAAGCAGGGGAACGCAAGCCGTGGTTCCTGAAGGGCAACTACGCACCCGTGTCCAACGAGGTGACCGACTTCAATCTGAAGGTCACGGGTGCGATCCCGAAGAGCCTCTCGGGCATGTACCTGCGCAACGGCTCGAACCCGAAGACCGGATACACCGACCATTGGTTCTTTGGTGACGGCATGATCCACGGTGTCCGCCTCGAAGGTGGAGAGGCCAAGTGGTACCGCAACCGTTATGTGCGTTCCACGAAGTACGAAAAGGGTCTCGAGGCGATGGATCCGGATTGCATGTTCGATCCCACGGCGAGCGCGGCGAACACCCACGTTCTCGGTCATGCCGGTCGCATCTGGGCTCTCGAAGAGGGACACTTCCCCTGGGAGCTGTCGCGCGATCTCGAAACAATGGGTTGCGACGACTTCGGCGGCAAGTTGACGACGGCCTTCACCGCACACCCCAAGCTGTGCCCCGAGACGAACGAGTTGCACTTCTTCGGCTACTCACCGATTGCTCCGTACGTCACATACCACGTGCTCGACGCGAAGGGTCAGCTCGTTCACTCGGCTCCCATCACCACGCCGAAGGGCACGATGATGCACGACTTCATGATCACCCGCGACCACGCGATCTTCATGGACCTGCCCGTCGTGTTCGACCTCGACAAAATCGCCCAGGGTCTGCCGCCGATCGGTTGGGACGACACTTACGGTGCGCGCATCGGCATCATGCCCCGCATGGGAACCGACGCCGACATTCGTTGGTTCGAGGTTGACCCGTGTTACGTCTTCCATCCGCTCAACTCGTACGTCGAGGGTGATGAGGTGATCTGCGACGTCGGCCGTCACGCCACGATGTGGAAGAAGTCGATGGACGACTTCGATCCGTCATACATGTGGCGCTGGACGTTCAACCTGAAGACGGGCGCGGTTCGCGAACAGCAGTACGACGATTGGGCGCACGGCTTCCCGCGCGTCGACGATCGCGTCGTCGGTCTGAAGCATCGCTTCGGCTGGGCTGCCGGTGCGCGCGACGCGAAGGTCGGCGCAATGGATTCGGCCGGTGTCGTCGCCAAGTACGACATGAAAGATGGTTCGAAGACCGTCCATGACTTCGGTGCGTACGCGCACCCGGGTGAGTTCGTCTTCGTGCAGGACTCCGACAAGGCGGGTGAAGACGAGGGTTATGCGATGGGTTTCGTGTACTACAGCGACACCGAAACGTCGGAACTCGTCATCCTCGACGCCACCGACATGGCCAAGGCCCCCGTGGCGCGGGTTCACCTGCCCCAGCGCGTGCCGTTCGGCTTCCACGGAAGCTGGGTCGACGACTCCATCTTCAACTGACGAAGGGGCCGCGGGCGGCAACGATTCGGGACATCTCTCACGCACCGTTGGCTCGTGTTGCCCCGATGCTCCTGCGATGGGCTCGGTCGATTATCCGAAGGGCAACCGCCTCGTTGGCAAGGTTGCAATTATCTCAGGCGCGTCGCGCGGCATGGGTGCAAGTTTCGGTCGGGCCATGGTGGCCCAGGGCGCAAGCGTCGTTCTCGGTGACGTGCGCGATGAAGAGGGACTCGCAATCGAGGCGGAGCTCGGTGTCGCTGCCATGTACGTCCACCTCGACGTCACCAACCGCGACGACTGGCGTCATGCCGTCGACGCGGCCGTCGCGCGTTTCGGCAAACTGAATGTGCTCGTGAACAACGCGGGAATCCTGACCGTCGGTGGGATTGCCGACTGTCCCGTAGGCGAGTGGGATCGCGTACTTGCCGTCAACCTGACGGGTGCCTTCAATGGAATTCAGGCCGCGCTTCCCGCACTACGTGCGTCGACCCCCGCGTCGATCATCAACGTTTCCTCGACGGCGGGCCTGAAGGCCTACGCGGGTCTCGTCGGCTACACCGCGTCGAAGTTCGGCCTGCGCGGGCTCACCAAAGCTGTCGCGCTCGACCTTGGTGACTCGGGAATTCGGTGCAACTCGGTGCATCCCGGTGCGGTTCTCACTCCGATGACCGACGGAATGGACATGTCGCAACCACACGTGGCCATGCGACGCGCGGGCCATCCACACGAACTCGCGAATCTGGTCGTCTATCTTGCCAGCGACGAATCCAGCTATTCCACCGGCGCCGAATTCGTTGCCGACGGGGGAGAGATGGCGGGTCTCGCCACCTTGAACGTTGAGAAGATGCTCTAACTACCTTGGTGCGTGTCATGGACAGTCGCAAGTTGCTTCGCGTATCGCGGTTGATGTTGGTCGGCGTACCTATTGGCCTGGTTTTGGCCGCAGTGTGGTCGACGATTGTAAAGACGAGCCCGATGGTGGCCGATGACGAACGGATCCGCGGCTGGGGAACCGTCGTTCGTGAGTTGCCCGGAACCGCGGTCCTCTTCGCAGTTGTGGGAGTTGGTTTCGCACTTGCAGTTCGCGCCGGTCGGGCCGGCAGCGAGGCAGAAGCTCGTCGGGTGATTTCGTGGCACGGGGCCGCGCTGTTCTTCGTTTTGTTGGTGGTCGTGAATGGCAGCGCAGAAAACATCATGACGACGAGGCCGGCGACGGTGAAGTGGATGCTCCTGCCGACACAAGTCGCGGTGATCTTGGCGGTCGTGTCGTACTGCCGCCACAAGGTGCGTCCGCAACGTTGAACCCGGACCGCGTGATGCGGTATTCGGGTACTGCGTTATTGGATACAAGCACTCGTACCTTCGCCACATGTCCCAGAGGTTTCGATATCCCGTGTGTCTTGTCATCGTCTCGTTAGTCCTCGTCGCGGCGGGCTGTACCCGCGCGTCACGATCGCCGCAGGCGGTGTTCTCGACACAAGAGCTTGCCGACCGACTGTTGGTTGCGAGTGATTTGGAAGGTACGTGGAAGTCGAATACGGGGCCGGCCGGCGCGGATCTTTCGACCACGGGCATCATCGACGATGCGAATCGAGACAAGTTGCCGCAATTCGAGCTGTGCGACAAGGTGAGCCAAGAGTCGCGTGACGCCCTGAAGGTGGTCGAATGGCAGGCTTTTCGACAGGTCGACAAGGAAGTCGACAACCCGATCACGCCACCGAAGGATCGCGAAGGCCACATGATCTTCGTTCAGGAATGGTTGGTCTCGGGTGAGTCGAACGATCTCGAACTGATTTTTAACGACATCTCAGGCGCGTTCAAGGAATGTCTCGGAGACATCCCGACAGGCGAGGAGGGCCCCGGGCAGATCACGGAGGTCGAAATCGAACCAATCGGCGATCAGCGGGTTGCGGCGCTGGCGCAGTTCGAAGAAGCCGGCGGAGTCGGCACGTGGAACATCTACTCGGTCTTCATTCGTGCGGGCACGGTGCTGATGGGTGCGACTGCCGTCGACATCGTGATGGGCGATCTCGAACCGGAACTCAAGCTCGCAGACCTCGACAAGATTCTGTCGACCGCGTTATCGAAGCTCTGATTCGTCAGCGACGACGAAGTGTGACCCACACGAAGTGTTGGTCGACTCCGTGAGGCGTGCGGTGAATTCGACCGAATGATCGAACCGGATCGAAGTCGGTCGAAAAGAAATCGGCAATAGATTCGGCTGATTGCCTGGCGACGGTGATGCCCGAGCATTGTTCGGGGCCGTCTTCGGCGAAAGCTCCGATGATCGCAAAGCCTCCGGGGTGGACTGCACGAGTGAGAGTGGCTCGGTAGTCGTTCCGCATTTCCTCGGTCACCATGAAGTGGAAAACTGCCCGGTCGTGCCACACGTCGTAGGTGCGACCGGGCAACCACTTGGTCACGTCCGCAACAACAAAGTTCGGTTTGTGGTCGATGTCAGTGAACATTGCAGCCATCGAATCGATCGCGATCGCCGAGATGTCGAGGACGGTGATGTCTTGGTAGCCGTCGCTTGCCAAGCGCCGGGCCAAATCGGCGGTTCCGGCGCCAACGTCGATCACTGCTGCAGACGGCGTGGTCACGGATTTCACGAGTTCGAGGGATGTCGTCGGTTCGGCTTCGAACCAACTGACGTCGGTTCGGGACTTCGTTTGAAAGACATTGTCCCAATGCCCGGCAAGACTCATGATCTATACCCTAGGGGGTATACGTCGAGCGTGTCGGCCTGGGGCGCAAGAGACCCTGTGAGACTGGGCCAGTGACGTCTCTTTCCGCCCTGTTTCTTTGCCTCGCCGCCCTGATGGCGGTCCTCGACTGGGTGGCCGTCGCGAAAGATTCTGCGGTTCTCGAATATGTCAGCAAGCCGTCGGCCACGGCTGCGCTGTTGTTGACGGCGGCGATGCTCGATGTTTCCCAAAATGCGTCGTGGTTGTGGCTCCTTGCAGCCCTCGTGCTGTGCCTTGCGGGTGACGTGTTCCTCATGTTGCCGCGCGACGCATTCATACCCGGCCTTGCGTCATTCGCCCTCGCCCAGATTCTCTTCACCGTCAGCTTCGCGACGAGCGGTGTGAGTGGTGGGCGGCTGGTGGTCGGGTTGATTATTGCGATCCCGACATCGGGGTTGCTCGCGCGTCGGTTTGTCGACGCGATCAAGAAGTCGGGTCATGGCGAACTGGTCGTGCCCGTCGTTGTCTACATGGTCGTGATCTCAGCGATGGCTGTCGGCTCGATCGCGGCCGGATCAGTCGTCGCCATCGCGGGTGCCGTGTTGTTCATGGCATCCGATTCTTTGATCGCCGAATCACGCTTCGTGGGCACGCAGCGCTGGCACGGCGTCGGAATCATGGTGACCTACCACCTCGCACTTACTGGCCTCGTGCTAGGGCTGCTCTAGGAGATTTGCACTTATTTGCGAAGAACTGCGAACCAGCGACCTTCGTTGTCAGCGAAGGCAAAAGAAGAAATGCCGGAGCGCTCACCAACTTCGGTTGTCTGAACCCCATTGTCGACGAGAGTTGAGCGGATGGCGTCGAGGTTGTCCACCCGGAAAGCGATCGATGGTGTCGCAAGGTCAAGGCCATGCGGATTGTCCCGCATCAACGCCAGTGGAACGAGTTCGAAGCTGAAATCCTGATCGGCGAATCCGACCTGCGCGATGGTGAATTCGCCCGCCTGGCTTCGGGATTTCTCGACCATGCCGACTTGGTTGGTCCAGAACGCCAGGCACGCGTCGGCGTCTTGCACGTAAAG
>JAGWWV010000075.1 GCA_018970175.1 Acidobacteriota bacterium | reverse complement strand
TGCAGGTCGGCGTGAACTACGCCAACGACTACAGCGACGGAATACGCGGAACCGACGACGTCCGTGTTGGGCCGCTTCGCCTCGTCGGATCGGGACTCGTCGCGCCGCACAAGGTGAAGTGGGCGGCTATTGCCGCATTCGGCGTCGCCGCGGTTGCCGGCCTGATCATTGCGCTCGCGACCTCTCTGTGGTTGCTGGTCGTCGGCGTCGCTGCGATCGCGGCCGGTTGGTTCTACACAGGTGGAAAGAATCCGTACGGCTATCTCGGTCTCGGGGAAGTGTTCGTTTTCACCTTCTTCGGATTGGTGGCGACCGTCGGATCCACGTTTGCCGTGAGCGAGCGCATGCCGAGCCTTGCTTGGCTGGCGAGTGTTCCCATTGGATGTCTGGCGTGTGCGCTCTTGGTCGTGAACAATCTGCGCGACATCCCCACCGACAGCTCATCGGGAAAGAAGACACTCGCGGTTCGCCTGGGCGACCGACGAACACGAGGGTTCTATGCACTGCTGTGTTTCCTCGCGGTGGTATTCACGGTTTGCGCCGGGATCCAGCGGCCAGCGGCCGTATTCGGACTCATCGGTCTCGCTGCGGTGCTGCAGCCTCTCGGATCTGTTCGATCGGGCGTCACGGGCCGCGACCTCATCGCGGTGCTCGCAGCAACGGGGCGGGCGCAGATGCTTTTCGGGGTAAGCCTGTCGGTCGGACTGCTGATCGGCGCCTGACGAGCCGAATTCAGCGCAGGAAGGCGGTGACGAGTGCCGCGAAATCGGCGGAGCGCTCGAAAGGCACGGCGTGCCCGGTGTCGGGAAAATTCACGTGTCGTGCATTGTCGCCGATCGAGTCGACGAGACGTTGTCCGATTTCGGTGAACTTCGCATCGTTTGCGCCGGTGACAACGAGCACGGGCATGTTCAGGACGTGGAGTCGGTCCCACAACGGGTCCTGTTCACCGGTTCCTGCGAGTTCGAGGCTCGACGCGAGTCCTTCAGCCGTGTTGGCAAGGCGCACCTCGTCGTCGTGTCGTGACCGTGTGAGTGACGCGAACATCGGCTGAGCGGTCCACTCCATGAGGAACGTCTCGAGGCCGACCGTGCGCAGGTGTGCCGCAAGGCTTTGGTCCGATGCGCGCCGAGCGGCTCGTTCGTCAGGGTCGTCGATGCCGGCCGTCGTACTGCAGAGAACCAGGTGGCTGACAAGCTGCGGATGCGCGAGAGCCAGGTGCAATGCGACGCGGCCTCCCATCGAGTAACCGACATAGGCGCCGGGTCCGAATTCTTTGGCGAGCAAATCGGCTGTTTCGGGCAACCGCATCCTCGCGTCGGCCGCACTGCCGTGTCCGGGAAGATCGGGGGCATCGATCGGGGCCCGGGTGGTGATCGACTCCATCACGGGAACCCAGATGGCTCCGCCCTGTGTGAAGCCGTGGAGCAGAACGACGTGGCGGGGGATCATTCGCTTGCGAGGGACTTTTCGTGCATCCGACGCAACGCGCGCACAAAGACGTCGACATCTTGGGCGCCGGGGATCGCCCAGCGACCATCGATCACGAACGTGGGTACCGCGGTGATGCCCAGCTCCCCGGCCTCGATGATGTCGCGACGCACTTCGACGTCACCCTCTTGCGAGTCAAGCCAGGCAAGAGCCTCGTCCCGGGGGACACCCGCGGCGGTCGCAGCGGCGAGCAAGACGTCGTCCTCGGCGACGTTCTCGCCGTTCGTGAAGTAGGCCTCGAGGAGGTGTTGCTTCATCGCGCGTTGCGCGATCGAGCCGTGGTGTTTGAGCGCGAGGTACATCATTCGATGCGCCTGCAACGTGTTCGCCCTGACCGCCTTGTCCATGTGGAAGGTGATTCCCGTCTCCGCAGCGACGGCGGTCACATGGTCGAGGATCTTGGCGGCCTTTTCCGGACCGCCGAACTTCTTTGCATACGCCTCGGCAACGGGCATCGACCCGCCGACCGGCGCGCTGGGATCGAGCTGGAAGGCACGGAACGAGATCTCGAGGTCGATCTCGGTACCCTCATCTGCGAGGCTTTGTACCGCGTCCTCGAAGCGCTTCTTGCCGATGTAGCACCACGGGCACACGACATCCGACCAGATCTCAACCTTCATGACTGACACGATAGACCCGCACTCAACAGCAAACGCACAGGCCACGTTCTGTGCGACGTTGGTCGACGAGTGGGTTCGCCTCGGGGTGAAACACGCCTTTCTTGCACCGGGATCGCGGTCGACGCCGATGGCGTTGGCGCTCGCAGCAGAGCCCCGCATACGGACAGAGGTCTTCCTCGACGAACGCGGAGCGGGCTTCGCGGCCCTTGGTTCGGCGCTCGTGAGCGGCGTGCCAGCGATCGCGTTGTGCACGTCGGGAACCGCTGCGGCACATTTCCATGCCGCCGTCATCGAGGCTCACCTGTCGGCCGTCCCGATGATCGTCTGCACCGCCGATCGCCCGCCCGAACTACGTGACGTGGGTGCGCCGCAAACAATCAACCAGACGAATCTCTACGGAAGCGCCGTCCGATGGTTTCACGATCCGGGCGTCGCGTCGTTCGAAGCCGCCCACACCTGGCGTGCATTGGCCAATCACCTCGTCGCGCGTTCTGTTGGCCCCGTGCCGGGTCCGGTGCACGTGAACCTTCCGTTCCGCGAACCCCTGGTGGGTCAGGTTGTCGACACGCCCGCGACTCGCACCCACGACGGGCCCTGGTCGGGTCACGTTCATGCAAAAGCGTTGCTCACCGATTGGGAGATCGACGACCTGGCGCACCGTCTCGTTGGTCGGCGCGGAATCATCGTCGCGGGTGACCCCGGATGCGGGTATGCCATCAGCGCCTATTCAGCGGCTGCAACCGTTCTTGCGTCGGTGCTTGGCTGGCCGCTGCTCGCATGTCCACGGAGTGGCACCCGCGTCGCTGGCGGGAACATCATCGGTCATTTCGACGGAATCGTCCGCTCACGTGCGGCCACCACCTCCCTGGCGCCGGAGGTGGTGCTGCGACTGGGCGCTCCACCGGCATCGAAAGTTCTCGGGCAATGGCTTCGCGCAGTCGGCGCCGAGCAGGTCGTCGTGCATTCGCCGGGTGCCTACCTGGATCCCGATCACGTGGTCGAAGTTCACGTCGAGGCCGACGTTGCAAACACCGTCGACCGGCTGAGTACGGCCGTGTCGCGTATCGCAACCGAGCGCTCGGCCGAATCGCTCGGTGCGTGGAGCGCCTCATGGCAACACGCAGAAGCGGCAGCCGCGTCGGCGATCCACGTCAGCCTCGACGGGGGAGATCTGCTCGACCCGCACGTCGCGCGCGAGGTGGCCGCCAACTCTCGCATCCTGTTCGCCAGTTCGTCGATGCCGATCCGCGACATCGAATGGTTCGCGGCCACCGGTGAGGGTCTCTTGGTTTATGCCAACCGTGGCGCCAACGGCATCGATGGTGTCGTTGCGACGGCTATCGGGGCCGCATGCGAGTTGCAGAGCATCACCGTCTACCTCGGTGACGTGGCACTTGTGCACGATGCGTCATCGTTGGCGATGTTGGCGCAGCGCGATCTCGATGTTCGTGTCGTGGTGACCGACAACGACGGTGGGGCGATCTTTTCGTATCTGCCCCAGGCATCGACCGTCGAAGCCGCGCGCTTCGAGAAACTCTTCGGCACTCCACACGGCAGCAACCTGTCGGCGCTTGCCTCCGCGTTCGGCCTGCGCGTCAACGAAGTTTCCAACGTTCAAGAACTGCGAGACGCCATCTCGGCTTCGGGGCCGTCGGTGACGGTGGTGCGAACGGATCGCGGGGCAAACCACGCCTTGCACGGCAAGTTGAACGCTGCGATCACCGAAGCGGTCGACGCGGCACTCGCGTCGTCCAGCTAGGGCCTGACGATCGCCGACAACATCGCTTGGAACTTCGCCTGTGTTTCGGCGAGTTCGGCGTGAGGTTCGCTGTCGGCAACGATGCCGCCACCGGCAAACAGCCGGGCAGACCGTCTGTCGGGGGAAAATTCGGCGCACCGAATCGTGACGGCGAATGTGCCGTTGCCGTGCCCGTCGCACCAACCAATTCCGCCGCCGTACAGACCGCGGTTCATCCCCTCGACGCGGGAGATCAGCTCGATTGCTTCCGCGCGAGGGTGACCACCGAGCGCCGGTGTCGGGCACAGGAGTCGGGCGAGGTCGGTGACCGGCATTGCCGAGGTCAGTCGACCTTCGACCTTCGTACCGAGGTGTTGGACGTTTGCAACGGCAACCACCGAGGGCTCGGGTTCCCAGTCGAGGTACGAGCAGAACGGGAGCAGGGTGTCGTGGACCATGTCAACGACGACGCGGTGCTCGATCTGGTTCTTGTCGCTGGCGAGAAGCGCCTCGGCGAGCGCGTGGTCGGTCGACGGGTCGCCCGTTCGAGCCGTGGTGCCCGCCAGGGGATTGCTGCGCACGGTGAGGCCCTCGACTTCGACGAGCAACTCGGGTGAGGCGCCGACCAAGCCTTCGAAGCTGTATCGATAGCTCGAGCCGAAAGAGGCACGAAGTCGAAGCAGCACCGCATGGACGTCGATCGGCGCGTCCGAGGAGATACTGATGTCGCGTGCAATGACTGCCTTGGTGATGTCTCCGCGTCGGACGGCGTCGCGGGCCGCAGCCACCGCGGAAAGATAGATGTCGACGTTGGTGATGGGACCCACGTCGAACGTGGCGGCCCGGGGTCGAGGGGATGCGGTCGCCGCACCCAAATCGACGATTGCCGAAGCAAGAATTTCGCGGGCGCGAGCAGGGTCGCTCGACACCGCGACAACGTTCGTTTCGCCGGAGGCCGACTTCACGACGGTGAGTTCGGGAATGACGAACGTCCCGCTGCCACCCGGGTCGAATGGGATGGCTCCGATTGCGCGGGGTGAAAATGAACCCTCGGCCACGGCAATCGAGCGAAGCTCCGCGGCAACGTCGAGGGAGGTCGAGCGGTGAGCGACACCCCGGCCAGCGACGCCGATTCCATCGCGCACGAACAAGAAGCCGTCTCCGCGCGCGACATCGTTGAGGTCGACACGAAAACCGATCTGTTGACTGCAGGAATGCAGGGTCATCTGTTGCGAGTTCCCGTGAGCAGTTGCGTGAGGCCGCCACTCAGTTGTTCGTGAATCGCGTCGGCAAAGCCCGCCGTACGAAGCAACGCGAGCAGTTCATCGCGCGGCGGAAGGTACGCGACGCTCTTCGGAAGGTAGCGGTAGGCGGGTCCGTCGGAGAGAAGTGCGCCGATCCTCGGAACCACCTTTCCGAAGTAGATGTTGTTACCGAAGCGAATCACCGGATTGTGGGGTATGCCGACGTCGAGGAGAGCGATTCGGCCACCGGGTTTCACCACACGGGCGAGCTCGTCGAAAAAAGAACGCAGATCGACCAAGTTGCGCAGGGCAAAGCCGCATGTGGCCCCGTCGACGGAGGCGTTGGGGAGCGGAAGGCGGAGGATGTCGGACTGCACCCGTGGTTCGCCACTGCGGTCGGCGCTCAACATGCC
>JAGWWV010000003.1 GCA_018970175.1 Acidobacteriota bacterium | reverse complement strand
CGACTGGCTGCCGCTTCCACACTCGTTGCCACGTGCGCGCGACGCTGTCGCCGGAACTTGCCGCCAAGTGCGTGAGCGACCGTCCTGAACTTGCGAATCGCAAGTCGAGTCGTGTGGCGTGTCACGCGCCGCTCAACTAGTACGCACGTCGCTCTTTTCGGCCGCGATGCGCGCGTAGCGTTCGTCGTATGAGCGGTGCACCCGACGGCTGGCATCACCTTGACGGTGCGTTGTTCCGCGAGTTCGAGTTCAAAGATTTCTCCGAGGCGTTCGGCTTCATGACGATGGTGGCGATGCTCGCCGAGCGCCACGGTCATCATCCTGACTGGAGCAACTCGTGGAACAAGGTTCGCATCTCGCTGCGTTCGCATGACGCCGGCGGGGTAGTGACGCAACGCGACCACGACTTGGCGTTCGAGATCAACTCGATACTGCGACTTAACGACTAAGGAAAAGCGATCCGAATAGCACAGCAAAATGGCGAACGTGATTGCTACAGAGCGCCTGACGATCGAAACGCTCGAATCTCGGCATGCGGGCGAGCTCTTTCGCGCTCTCAACGACGAACGAGTGAGCCGATTTCTCGACAGTCCAGAGGTGACGACCCTTGAGGCGCTCGAACAGAGGATTGCCCGCGTGGTGGGGGCGTGGGTATGCGACGGAGGCGACAGCGTGGCTTCTTTCCTTCCTGCGCGATGCCGGAACGTCGGAGGCATGGGCGACGATAGATCCGGCCAATACGGCCTCCGCTCGGCTTCTTGCGCGCCTGGGTTTCGTACCGGCGGATCCACCAGCATGCGTGTCGCGCGACGATGGTGATGTCGCGCTGGTGCTCAACCCACCTCTCGGCGCTCCATCTTTGGGATTCCGGGAGTGGTGTCGTTGATTGCCCAGCTGATGATGACAGCCGGCGTGATGCGGAACCGCGGTGAACCGTTCGCTTCCTCGATTGCGGCGGTGCCGATGATCTTGATTCCTCTCGGGGACCACGGATCGATGCTGGCCAGATCGTCGATCACCACGGAAACTCTCGGGTTGGTCTGGATGTTCCGATAACGAACAGTATGGGTGATGTCAAAGCCGGCCGTGAGGATGTCATCTCCATCAACTTCAAACACGACCGGAGCAACGTCCGGTCGACCAGCTAACGAAGCCGACGCAAAACGCATGAGCGGTTGCGTCTTGAGGTACTGAACTTCGGCAGGGGTGAACTTGCTCATGGTCGGGCTCCCGGCTTGCCGGGTGCCGAGAGTGGGAACACGTCGATGTCCCACCAAGCGGCCATCGGCAACGACTGGACGATGGAAGTCGCTTCCTCCACGGAGGATGCGAACGTTTCGATGAACACCGTTCCCCGCGAGATCGTTGCCAGATGAATCGGGCCGATCTTCCCAGCGGATTGGAGTTCAGCTGCCTTTGCCTGCTCGTCAGGGATGACGGCATTGACATCGCTCATCACTGTGCCTTTCTTAAACGTGCAGACGACCATGAATTCGTCCATAACGACTCCTCGCGTTGTTCTGATGGGTTCAGCATCCCACCTCAACCGAACTTGAGGTCAAGCACTATTGTCCTGTGATGCCGCAATCTCTCAACTCGACGGATCAACTCTCAATCGGACAAGTGGCAGACCGAAGCGGTATCGCTGTTTCTGCACTTCACTTCTACGAACGCGAAGGCCTCATCTTCAGTTCTCGGAACGAAGGCAACCAGAGACGCTTCAATCGAGATGTGCTCCGGCGAATCGCATTCATTCGCGCCTCCCAACGTGTCGGAGTCCCCCTCGCAAACATCAAGGAGGCGCTCGACGAACTCCCGCTGAAGCGCACACCGAAGGAGGGCGACTGGGCAAAGGTTGCCAAGCGCTGGCACGAGGTGCTCACCGCCCAGATCGACTACATGGAGCGCGTGCGGGACGACCTTTGGACCTGTATCGGATGCGGGTGCCTCTCATTCCAGCGTTGCCGACTGGTGAACCCTGATGACGCGATGTCAGCAGAAGGCCCTGGTCCGAGACGATTACTTCCCGGAACGCCCCGTCCCGAGAAACACTGACTCAGGCGCGCTTCAGGTCGGTGACCACCGCGCCACTCGCACGCACGAGATCATTCGGTGCAATTGGGAACACGTCGTTCCAAGTTCCGGCAGCGGCCCACACTTCGTCGTACTGCAACAAGTCCGGGTCGATGAAGATGCGCAGTTGAGTCGTGTGACCAAACGGCGGCACACCACCGCTGGCTTTTGAAACCCTCTACGAGCCAATCAGGCCGTTACGAACATCTAAAAGATGATGCTCGACCTCGTGCAGGGCCTGCGCGGCAACCCAATGAAGACTTCGGTCGGCCAGTCTCGGATAGCCGTAGATCATGGTTCTGTCTCTGAGCGGCATCGAGATTCGATCCCACGTTCGGGTGAACAGGTCGGCGGCAACGGTCAGTTCATGCGCGACGACACTGGGCGCATCGTCCTTGTACAGACCCAGTTCGATTCGGGGCGTCCCGAAGAGACCTTTGCACAGCGGGTTCTCCTCGTTGATCGCTACGACGAGACGATCTCTGATGTTGAACAGGACATCGCGAACGTGCCCTGCGTACTCCACGGGTGACCACACATCTGGCGCTGGTCGAACGGATGAGCGTGTATGGGTCGAGATGAGAGTCGCGATCGCCCTCGATGACTCGAGAATTCGTCGACCTACCTCTGAGGATTGAACTGCGTCCCACTCGAAGCCGCATGACTTGATTTCACAGCGTTCGAAATTGCTCACAATGGAAAACTAGCGACTTCAAAAAGCCAGGTCATGTCCGCTTCAAGTCGGTGATGACACCCCCGCTGGCCTCAACCAACTTTTGTGGTTCAATCCCGAACACATCGTTCCACGTTCCCGCCGCCGCCCACACCTCGTCGTACTGCAACAGATCCGGATCGATGAACACTCGCAACTGAGTGCTGTGACCAAAGGGAGGCACGCCACCGTTGGTTTAGGCAACCCAAGAGGACAACTATTTACCAGTAGCCCTGCATTAGTTCCGTAGACCAAGATGGCTGCGAAATGTCCCCCCGAGGACCGAACTCAACCATCCATGGCTTGATATCAACAACTGGAGTTCCATCAATCGCATCAAGACCTGCAACACGAATAGTTGAGTCCTTCACTTCTAGAATTTGACACACTGTGATGCCGAGGCGATTCGGCCGATCCTTTGCACGCTGCGCGAATATGCCCACTTCTGGCCAATCTTTGTTGCCTCTCGGGTGTCGCGACATCTTTGAATCGTCCCAAGCAGCCTTGTCGAACACATACACGACAATGCAATGAGAGAAGCTTGCGAGCCCCAATAACGATTGCCCATCAAATGGCGCAATCATCTCAATGCGGGAAGTCTCTTCATCCCACGAATCATCTTCTGGCGCGCTACGGGAACTTCGCACGGTTCCGACTGCACTGATTTCAAAATGATCACTCACATGACCACAGTAATCAGGAACGTTTCAAGTCGGTGACGACACCGCCGGCAACACGCACTATGTCTGATGGCGCAGCACCGAAGTTGTCGTTCCACGTTCCCGCTGCAGCCCACACCTCGTCGTACTGCAACAAATCCGGGTCAACGAAAACGCGCAGCTGAGTGCTGTGACCAAACGGAGGCACGCCACGTTTGGGTTTGGAAACCGATCTACTCCCCTGCACATCCCGTGGGAAGATGGAGCAATGTCGAGCGAACAACTGGACCCGGTTCTCATCTCCGTGGCGGCATACAGCGCTGACCCGATTGCTTACGAGCGTCATTACAAGGGCCATCTACTGGACAGGCCAACCCGCTTCGCGTCACTGCTTCCACCGGAATCGAGAATCCTGGATCTCGGATGCGGGCCGGGACGCGACCTCCGCCTCTTCGCTGATGCCGGCCACTCGGCAATCGGCGTCGAACTCAACCCTTCGTTCGTTGCAATGGCCACACGACATGGCCAAGTCATCGAAGCCGACATCCGGAACATACGAGACTTGTTCGCACCCCAAACATTCGACGGTATTTGGGCTCAAGCGTCACTTGTACATCTGTCGAGAACAGAAACCAAACAACTTCTCAAGGATGCCGAATCGCTCTTGCGACCGCATGGACGTTTCTACGCCTGCGTTTCTGCAGTAGGCGAAACTGGATGGGTTAACGAATCGGACGGTCGACGCTGGTACACAGTTTGGCCCGAGGATGACTTTGAGGTAGCCGTATCGGCAGTCGGGTTCGAAATCGAAGACGTAAATCGTGGGCCCTACATTGAAGTGTGGGCGAGAAAAGGTGGCCGTTAGCCCCGCTTTAGGTCGGTGACAACACCACCGGCAACGCGCACGATGTCCGCAGGTGCAGCACCGAAGTTGTCGTTCCACGTTCCCGCTGCGGCCCACACCTCGTCGTAATGCAACAAGTCCGGATCAACGAACACGCGTAGTTGAGTGGTGTGACCAAACGGAGGCACGCCGAGTTTGGCTTTGGAAACCCTTCACTAGCGGACCAGGCCGACACGGATGTCTGAAAGATGATGTTCGACCTCATGCAAGGCCTGCGCTGCGACCCAGCAGAGGTTCCGATTCGCCACCCGCGGATAGCCGTACACCATTGTTCGCTCACGAAGAATGTCGGGGATTCGGTCCCACGTTCTCACAAAGAGTGACGCCACCACTTTCAGCTCTTCGGCCACAACCGCGGCCGTATCACCCGCATAGAGACCCATTTCAATGCGCGGAGTGCCGAACAAACCCTTGCACAGCGGATTGTCCTCGTTCACTGCAACCACAAGCCGGTCTCGGAGGTTCAACAGGACATCACGCACATGTCCCGCATATTCCAGGGGGGACCAGATCTCAGAGGATCTGCGGACATCGGCGTTCAGCCCCGAGGTAATCAGTTCTGCGGCCTCATCCGCTCCTCTGATGATTCGCTGACCTACCTCAGACGGGTTTACGTCATCCCATGCAAAGCCACACGACTCAATCTCACAACATTCGTGATTGCTGGCCACAAGCAAACTCTACTTACTTGCCGAGATGAGTCAGGCGCGCTTTAGGTCGGTGACCACACCGCGGGCAACACGCACAATGTCATTCGGGTTTGCGCCAAAGTTGTCATTCCATGTTCCAGCAGCAGCCCACACTTCGTCGTACTGCAACAAGTCCGGGTCCACGAACACGCGCAGCTGAGTGCTGTGACCGAATGGGGGCACGCCGCCGTTGGCTTTGGAAACCCAAGCCAGCACTCCATCATTTTCAGTACAGTTTGGAACGTGGCCGATCAAGTATCGAGAAGTACGACGTTGGTGCTCGTCCCGTGTTTCTCCGGAGCCAAGTGGGATCTTGAGGCTCTCCCACTTATCGCTGCGCGCAACGTCTTAGCGCTACAGCTGCCAGAAAATGTCGACTCGGTCGACGAGTACGCGGATTTCATTGGCAATCAAGTGGCAGACCTTGACGACTTTGTTTTGGTCGGTGATTCATTTGGAGCGGTCATCGGCCTCGTGCTCGCGCTTCGCCGACCGAGAGGGCTTCGAGGATTGGTGATGTCGGGTGGATTTGCCGCCAATCCCCTCCCGGCATGGAAGGGTCTTGCGGCGCGGGCCTCGCGGTTTGCAGAAGGGCCTCTCTACAGGCAGGGAACGCTTCGTTTCCATGCTTTCCAGCTCTCGTCCCGCTTCGACAAACAAGCTGAGGTTCCCCACTCGCAGCGCGACTACCGTGACCTGTTCGTGGAGAACACCCCGCGTTCGTCTTACACGGCAAGAGTCACCTCTGTCATCGACTTTGATGTGCTGAATCAACTTGACAAGGTCAAGGTGCCGACACTCCTCATCACACCAGATGACGATCGACTCGTGGGAGCTCAAGCCTCACGGGACTTGTTGGAGGGAATCCACGACTCTGAAGAAGTTGTGCTTCCCTCTACGGGTCACATGTTTCGATTCACCCATCCGACGTTGTATTCAAGAACCATTCTTGATTTCGTGGATCGTCTCGCTGCGCCGCCGGTGATTCGGTAGTCAAACCGCGCGCTTCAGGTCGGTGACTACACCACCGGCAACACGCACGATGTCATCTGGTGCCGCACCGAAGTTGTCGTTCCACGTTCCGGCCGCAGCCCACACCTCGTCGTACTGCAATAAGTCGGGATCAACGAACACCCGTAGTTGCGTTGTGTGACCGAAGGGAGGCACGCCACCGATTGCAAAACCGGTGGCCTGGCGGACAATGTCGGCATCGACACGGGCGCACTTGTGGCCGCCGGCGGCAAGAGCGAGTTTCTTTTCGTCGAGTTGGTTGGAACCGCTGACCAGTGCAAGTACCACCTCGCCATCGACGGCGAAGACGAGGCTCTTCACGATTTGGCCGAGGGTGACACCGATGGCGTCGGCAGCGTCTTGTGCGGTTTTTGTCCCTTCGGGGAAGCGGCGTACCTCGATGGTCAGGCCGGCAGCCTCGGCGGCGGCGCGGACTTTTGCGACGTTGGGGTGGGTGCTTTCGGAACTCGACACAAAGGTCAGCCTACGGATGGCGCGAATGGTGGACACCGCCGTATTCTTTTTGGCGAAGGGGAGTATCCCGGTCGGGAAACCGACAGGTTCGGCTTCGTCAACACGGCAGCAATGCCCGGAGCCGCCGGCGAAAGCTGGGAGAGACCTTCAGCGAAACGTCCATTTGCTGAAGGAGAACCCATGAAGTGTCCGAACTGTCCTGATTCGAAGTTGACCCTTGCCGAGCGTCAGGGAATCGAAATCGACTACTGCCCCGACTGTCGTGGCGTGTGGCTCGACCGCGGCGAGCTCGACAAAATCATCGACCGCGCAACGTCAGCGATGGAGGCGGCACAGCCGCAGCGATCACAGCCGATGCCGTCGGCGCCGGTGCCCCAACAAGCACCGCCCCAGCCGATACCGCTGGGTTCGCACAAGTACCACTCGAAGTACCACACGGGGCACTACGGCAAGAAGCGCAAGAGCTTCCTGGGCGAGATCTTCGACTTCTAGATGGCTGCTCGCTCACTCACGCCTTCGGGCGGAGTTTGCGAGCGAGCACGACATCGAAGTAATCCGAGTCGAGGGTGAACTTTCCGTCGCGGACGTTGTGCAACGTCCAGCCGGGGAACGAGCCACCGGGAACGTTGCAGGTCCACTGTGACCAACCGACGGTTTCGTCGCCTGCACAGTCGACGAGGTCGAAGGTGACACCACCCTCGGGCATCTCGACGTCCATGCGCTTCATGTAATTGCGGATTGCTTCGATACCCTCGAAGCGGCCGTACACCTGATCGGTGAAGACGCCGTCATCGGTGAACAGTTCGGCGAGTTGTCCGTACTGGCGGGTGTCCTGCATTTTCCAGAACGTACGAATGAGGTCGTGGCCTCTCCCCTGCACATCGGTGCCCTTCGGAAGGGTCGCGGGAGTTGCCATGTCGGGCACGCGGTCGCGTGAGAGCTTTCCGTAGGCGTACGAGTCGACGTAGTCGGCGACGAAGCAGACCTTCAGGCTTCCGCCGTCGTTGCGGAGTCGGTAGATGCTCTGGCCGGGAATGCCCACCTCGCCGTTCGCCCCACGGGCGTACATCGTCCACTTGGCCCACGCGACGGTGGTTCCGGCCGAGATGTCCCAGGCATCGAAACGGGCACCAGCGGCGGGCACGAGTTCCTCCATGTGCCCCATGAAAGTGCGGATCTGCTCTTTGCCGCGCTGCGGGCCCATGAACGGGTCGTAATAGATGGCATCGTCGGTGAAGAGTTCGACCAAACGGGTGTAGCGCTGGTCGTCTTCGACTGCCCCGAATTTCGCGATGATGTCGGCTGCTTCAGCCATGAAATCCCCCTTGACGTTTCACATAAAGTAGGCGAATCACGAGGGGGATGAAAAAGTGAGCGCAAACAACGTTGAAGTGAACTTCTTCGATCCGGCAACAAACAACTGCCCGTACCACGCATACAAGACGTTGCGTGACGAAGCACCGGTCTGGCTCGACCCGCGAACGGGGATGTACGTGATCACCCGTTATGAAGACGTGCGTGCGGTCGTGATGGACACCCAGCGGTTCGTCAACCAGCGACAGGCGTCGCGCGTGGCGACACCCGAGATGGTGGAACGGCAGAAGAAGATCATCGCCTTGTATAAAGAGAAAGGTTGGGTGCCCGCACCGACGCTGGCCGGCCGCGACGACCCCAACCACAAAGAGATGCGTGGGTTGTTCGACCACGCGTTCCGCCCGAGCCGAATCAAGCAACTCGACCCAATCGTCGAGGGAGTGACGCGCGAATTGTTCGCCAAGTTCATCGACAACGGGCAGTGCGACTGGGTACAGGCCTTTGCCGTACCGCTGCCGCTGATCGTGATCGGCGTGCAGATGGGTGCGAACCAGGAAGACATCTGGCAGATCAAGGCGTGGACCGATGCTTGGGTGCAGCGTCTGGGAATGATGCAGACCGAGGAAGAGGCGCTGTGGTCGACCGAGATGGAGATCGAGGCGCAGCACTACTTCCAACCGATCTTCGAACGCCTGCGCAAGGAACCGAACGACACGTTGCTGTCGGATCTCGTGAACACGGTCATCCCGGAATGGGGCCGCACGCTCACCGACGAGGAACTACACGCCGAGATGATGGCCGATACGTTCGTCGGTGGCTCCGAGACCAGCACGAACGCGTTGTCGGGCGGCATCATGCTGCTGTCGCAGTACCGCGACCAGTGGCTGAAGCTGAAGAGCGACCCCGACAAATACGTGCCTCAGTTGGTGGAGGAAGCAATTCGTCTGGAAGGACCCGTCCAAGGTTTGTTCCGCACCGCGGCTGTCGATGTCGAGATGCACGGCGTCACGATTCCGGCGGGGGCGATCGTGAACATCCGCTACGCGGCAGCGAATCGCGACGAACGCCACTTCGAGAATCCCGATGCGCTCGATCTTGACCGGCCGAACTCGCGGTCGCAGATCGGTTTCGGTGCGGGTGTGCACTTCTGCCTGGGCGCACCACTCGCCCGCCGCGAGTTGGCGATCGGATTCCGCGCGTTCGTCGATCACATCGACGACTTCGAACTGGTGGACCCCGGTATGTCGTTCGAGTACCAGAAGAACTTCGCGCTGCGCGCCCTGACCACGCTGCCGATCCGCTTCACGAAGAAGAAGTAGCCCGGTGCCACGCCTCTTGTCGCTCGCCGCGGGTGTTCATCCGACGCTTGCGCCCGAACGGATGGTTGAAGTCGCCGCCGCCGCGGGTTGGCCCGCGTGCGGAATCTGGTTCGACGGTGCAAAGTGGACCGACGCGACGACCCGTGAGGTGCGCAAACGTCTCGACGACACGGGGATCATCGCCCTCGACATCGAGCCGATCATTCCGGCGGACGGCGCCGACGATCACGCCGAGAGATTGGTCGCTGCAGCGGCGGAGATCGGTGCGCGCAACATCTTGTTCACCAGTCGGGTGAAGGACCAGGCGTTCAACACCAAGCGCTACGGCGAGTGCTGTGACATGGCAGCACCACACGGGATACGGGTTGTGTGCGAGTTTCTGCCGATCTTTCCGTTGAACACGCTTGCGATGGCGGCACAGATCGTGGCCGACGCGGCTCGACCGAACGGCGGCGTGTTGATCGACAACCTGCACTTCTCGCGGTCGGGTGCGACGTTCGAACAGTTGTCGGGTCTCGATCGGTCGTTGTTTCCCTACATCCAGATTGCCGATGCGCCCGCTGCCGTGCCAACGACGTTCGAGGCATTGCTCGACGATGCGGTGAACGGCCGTCTGTGCCCGGGCGAAGGTGGGTTGCCGATCGCAGAGATGTGCGCAGCGATTCCCGACGTGCCGATTTCCTTCGAGGTACGTTCGAAGGCCTTGCGCGAAGGCTTCAGTGACGACGCGGAACGTGCGCGTCACCTGTTGAAGTTCTGTTTGTCTCTCGCCTAGTTCATCCGCGAATAGACGGCATCTTTCGTCGCCATCCATTCATCGAGCATCGGCAGGATGACGTCCGGGCCCTCGGGTGGCAACGTGAGGATGGCGCGCGTGATGCCTTCTTCGAAGAGGTTGCACAGGCCGTCGACTGTGGTGTTCGCACCGAACACGCTGATGTCGAGTGTGCGCCAATCCCGACCAACCTTGTCGCAGGCTTCCTCGAGCATCTTCAACCTGCCGGCAAGTGACGTCCGCGCCGAGATCGGCATCCATCCGTCGGCCCACTTGGCAACTTCACCGAGAAGGCGTGGTCCGGTTCCCCCACCGAGATGAATCTTCGGGCCACCCGGTTGTACGGGTTTGGGCCACTGCCACGTTGGCGGCACCTTCACGATGGTGCCGTCGTAGTCGGCAACCTCATTGCGCCACATGACGCGCATCGCCTCGGCGACTTCACGTGTCTTATCCCAACGTTCGCGAAACAGAGCACCGTGGCTTTCCATCTCGTCCTGGTTCCAGCCGACACCCACGCCAACTTCGACACGTCCGTTGCTGAGGAAGTCGAGAGATGAGATCTGCTTCGATGTCCAGATTGCGTCGCGCTGTGCCGGAAGCATGACACCGGTGCCGAGACGCAACTTCGTCGTGACGGCGGCCGCCATCGACAACGCGACGAAAGCGTCGAGCATGTGCGAGTACTCCCTGGGCAACGGCTCGCCGGTCAGGCTTCCGGGCCACGGCGTCTTGCGGCTCGTCGGGATGTTGCTGTGCTCGGGGACCCAGAAACTCTCGAATCCGCGCGCCTCGATTTCACGTGCGAGGTCGTCGGGACGCATCGTGTAATCGACCGAATAAATGGTGACTCCGATGCGTGCGCGCATTATCAACGAATCGGTTGGGCGGACTTGGGAAAGTCGGCGTACTGCACCTTCAGCTCGCGCTTCAGGATCTTGCCCGACATGTTGCGCGGCAACGGTGTTTCGCTGACGTGGAAGTACCGAGGCAACTTGAAGTCGGCGAGATTGTCGCGGCACACCTGCAGGACGTCGTTTGCCTCGACCTTTGCCCCGTTGGTGAAGACGATGACGAGAGGCGTCTCACCCCATCGTTCGTCGGGCACGCCGACGACGGCCACTTCGACGACTCCGGGCACGTTGGCGATCAGTCGCTCGAGTTCCGCCGGGTACACGTTGAGGCCGCCGGAAATGAGCATGTCCTTCTTGCGGTCGACGACGTAGAGGTACCCCTCGTCGTCGACGTACCCGAGGTCGCCGGTGTGCAGCCATCCACCGCGCAGCGCGGCCGCTGTCGCTTCGGGGTTGTTCCAATAGCCCGCCATGATCTGCGGACCCCTGAGGAGAATCTCGCCGACTTCACCGACCGGAACCTCGTTGTCGTCATCGTCGGCGATCTTCAGCGAGCCATGGTTGATGGGGATGCCCGCCGACCCGACCTTGCGCAGCGCGTCGTGCGACGGAAGCACCGTTCCGGCCGCGGAGGATTCGGTGAGGCTGAACATCTGCAGCATCGGTACGCCGCGTGCCTGCACTGCTTTCAACAGTGACGGCGGCACGACGGCTCCGCCGGAGCACGCCTTCTTCCACGACGACAGGTCGGCTGTCTTCCACCGCGGATGGTCGACGATCATCTGGAAGATCGTCGGCACACCCATGAAGCCGGTTGCGCGTTCCTTTTCGAAGTTATCGTAGATGCGGTCGATGTTGACCTCGTTGTCGAGCAGCAGGCTGCCCCCCGACCAATAGGTGTAGAGCCACAGGGCGAGACCACCGGTGAATGCGAGCGGGAACGGGAGTTGCAGTTTGTCGCCGGGCCAGAGATCGAGTGCCTGAGCCCAGGATTGTGAGCCCGCATTGAACGAACCGTGCGTCAACACCGCGCCCTTCGGGTCGCCGGTCGTGCCGCTGGTGTAACAGATGAATGCTGCGTCGTCGGGCGCCGTGTCGGCGGTGACGATGGTCGAGCCGTCGGCGTAGAGCGGTGCGATGTTCTCGACGCGGATCACTTCGCAGCTCTCGACCGTGTTGGTGGAGCCGACGAGACCATCGTTGGTGAAGAGAAGTTTCGCGCCGGCGTTCGCGACGACGAACTTGACCTCAGCCGGGGTGAAGCGGGTGTTGATCGGAACGATGAGCGCACCGAGTTTCCAGGCGGCCATCGTGAGCTCGATCCACTCCATGCAGTTCGTCAGCAACAGCCCAATGCGATCGCCTTTGCCGATGCCCTTGCCGGCAAGACCGGCAGCGAGGTTGCTGGTGCGCGCGTCGAGTTCGCGCCACGTCGTTTCGACGCCGGCGTACTTGATGGCCAACTCGTCGGGCCGCCAACGTGCCCAGAATTCACCGATGCGTGCAAGATTCATCATCGACCCCCTCGACGAGAATTTAGTCGGTTGGGTGCGGCGTTCTAACGTGGCGGAATGCCGAAGCGCGACACCCCGATCTATTCGCTCTCCGACCGATTCATCGACGAAATGGCGGCACTCGACCCGCTGGCCGCCACGTATCTGGGTGTCGCAGGGTACGACGACAAGATGACCGACTTCTCCCCTGCCGGCCACGATGCACGCGCTGAGCACGCGGCGCGCACTCTTGCCGCACTCGATGCGTTGGCTCCGAGCGACGATGCGGATCGTCTTGCGGCGGGAGTGTTGCGCAACGACCTCGAGTTGACCGTCGCCGAACACGCCGCAGGAGAACACCTGCGCTCGATCCGCGTGATCGCGGGCGACCTCGACGGTGCGCGCGGCATCTTCGATCTCATGCCTACCGACACCGATGGTGACTGGGAAAACATTGCCTCGCGCATGGAGGCCTTCCCCGCCACTCTCGACGGCATGCGCGCATCGTGGCGCGAGGGTTTGGTGCGCGGCGTTCCGGCACCGGTGCGCCAGGCACTTGCGGTTGCCGACCAAGCGGCAGCGTGGGCGGGCACGAACGACGGCGGCTTCTTCGCCGAGTTCGCGTCGACCGCACAGGTCTCCGAGTCGCTTGCGCAGCGTTTGCGCCGCGCCGCACGCGACTGTTCCGCGGCTCTCGACCAGACGTCGACGTTCCTGCGCGGTGAGTACGCACGCCACGCCGACCCGAACGACGGTGTCGGCGAGGAACGCCATGCCTTCGCCCGTCGTCGGTATCTCGGTATGACGGTCGATGCGAGGGACGCCTACGACTGGGGTTGGGACGAAATCGCCCGGCTCGATGCCGAGATCCGCCGCGTGGGTGAAGAGATCCTGCCCGGGGCATCACCCGCCGAGGTGCGCCACCTCCTCGATACCGACCCGGCTCGTGCCGTGCACGGCGAGGACAACCTGCGCAACTGGCTGCAGGAATTGATGGACGAGGCAATGGCGTTTCTCATCGACAACAAGCACTTCGACATCCCGCAGTCGATTCGTCGGTGTGAGGCGATGATCTCCCCTCCCGGCGGAGCCGCTGCGATGTACTACACGGGACCGAGCGAAGACCTGTCGCGTCCCGGCCGCACGTGGTACCCGTTGAATGGACGCGCCTCGGTGCCGCGTTGGGGCGAACCGACGACCGCGTATCACGAGGGCGTTCCGGGCCATCACCTGCAGGTCGCGATGGCCGTGGTGAACTCAGAACAACTGTCGCGTTACCAGCGCAACACCTTCGTCTCGGGTCACGGTGAAGGCTGGGCTCTGTACGCGGAACGCCTGATGGACGAGTTCGGTTTCTTTTCCAACCCCGACTACCGCCTGGGTTATCTCTACGGCCAGGCGATGCGTGCCGCGCGCGTCGTCATCGACATCGGCCTGCATTGCGGGTTCACCATCCCGGCCGCGTGGTCGTGGCACCCGGGCGAGGCTTGGACGCCCGAGTTGGCCCTCGAATTCCTCACCGAGCGGTCGTCGAGCGACGCGGAATTCAACACATCGGAAATCGACCGCTACCTCGGCTGGCCCGCTCAGGCCATTTCGTACAAGTTGGGTGAGCGCGTGTGGCTCGACTTGCGCGACGACGCCAAGCGTCGACTCGGGTCGAAGTTCGACCTCCGCGACTGGCACGCCTACGGCCTGAACCTCGGCAACTTGGGTCTCGACCTTCTCAAGTCGGAGATGGCGCGCTACGCAGCCTGATTATTTGAGGACGAGCACCCGTGTGCCGACCTCGACGAAGTTGTAGAGGAATTCGGCGTCGGTATCGAGCATGCGCACGCAGCCACCGCTCTGGAACGTCCCGAGTTGCTCGGGTGTCTGCATTGGGCCCTCGGTATTGCAGTGTCCGCCGGTCCACGCGCACGTGGGAATCGAGTGGAACGAAATCGTGTTCTTGCCGTTCGGGCTGATCGCGAAGCGGACCGACCACTTCATCTTGATTTCCGGGAAGAAGATGCTCTGCGATACCTCGCTCTTCGACATCACGCGGTACTTGCCGGGCTTCGGTACGCCCTCGCGGCCCGACACCGGCACCGACATCACCACTTCTTCGTTCTCGTTGACGATCCACACCCAATTGAGACTGTTCTGGAAGATGACACGTTTCCCCGTACCCGTTTTCTCGGGCAACGGCCGCGGGTTCGCGTGGTTCCAGACGACCGTGGTGGTCGTGGTTTCCGGTGGCAGTGTCGTCGTGGTTTCGGGGGCGAGCGTCGTGGTCGTTTCCGGCACGGTTGTCGGCGGGACTGTCGTCGGAGGGGTCGTGGTGGTCGCAACCGTGGTCGAGGTTTGTGGTGATGCTTCGGCGTCGCTGCCCGACCGTCCGACGGCAAGTGCAATCCCGGCGACGAGCATCACGGCAGCGGCAACGGGCGTCAGCCACAACTTCGCATGTCGGCGCGCTTCGCGGGGGGTCACGATCAGAAAAATTAGTTTCGGCACCCCACGTCGGTGTGTGATGCCCGACTAAAGGCTTGTTTCGTGCAACTTCCACGTCGCGCGCATCGACACCGGTGCGGCGTCCGCAACCGTCACACGCCCTTCGTCACGAAGCTTCAACATGTGCGACAAGACACTGCGTCGGGCGGGCTTGTGCAGTTCGCGTCGCACGCTTGCATAGAGCACCTCGACCATCTCACGGATCGTTGCGGGCCCCTTCGCGAGCAAATCGAGGATCTGTACCTCGCGCTCGATGCGGTGATCGAGATACGCAGCGAGAAACGGTGCGGGGTCGCGAACCGGGTTGCCGTGCGTCGGATACAGAATGTCGTCGCTGCGTCGCATCAACTTGCGCACCGAGTTCATGTAGTCGGCCATGTTGCCGTCGGGCGGTGAAACAACCGTCGTGCTCCATCCCATGATGTGGTCACCCGTGAACAGAGCGTTCTCCGTGTCCAGGTGCACACAGAGATGGTTCGACGTGTGGCCCGGCGTGTGCACCGCCGTCAACGACCAGTCATCGACGTCGATGAATCGTTCCCCGTCGTGCACCACGACGTCGGGCACAAAGTCGAAGTCGGTGTGCTCCCGCTCCTCGCCGTCACCGGCATCCTTCGTGTCCGTCTCGTCATCGGCTGGATCATCGTCGAACACGTCGGACGGAGCCGGACGCGGATGAGGGCCGAAACCGAACGTCGGTGCGCCGGTTGTTTCGCGCAACCAATACGCGAGGGGCACGTGATCGGAATGGCAGTGGGTGATGACGATCCCCCGGACATGACAACCTGCGAGTGTGCGTTGCAGTGCGGCGCGATGCGTCTCGATGTGCGGTCCAGGGTCGATGACGACGACGTCTCCGTTCGCGCGGCCGATGATGTACGTGCCCGTTCCCTTGTAGGTGAACTTCGACGGGTTCTCGGCAATCACACGACCGACCAGCGGAGACAGGCGCGTGACGGCCCCGTAGTGAACGGAGTCGAGGGGCTCGACGAATGGAATCGCCACGACCGTGGTTCAGTCCGCCGACTTGCGCCGACGTTTCTTCTTTTCGGGCGCGGCCCGCGGCGTGGTGAGGGGGCTGTCGACGACCTCGTGGCGCACACCCCGTTCGCTGGCGAGAGCCTGCACCATCGCCGCGCCGGGCAGGGCAAGGAGGGCACCAATCGGACCGAGAAGCGCCGCACCCGCGATGGCCGAGCCGAAGGCAAGCGCGGGATGCAGGTCCATCGTGCGCGCCGTGATGCGCGGGGACACGAGGTAGTTCTCGATTTGTTGATATATGACGATGAAAGCGATCACGAAGATCGCCGACGATGGTTCCTCGATGAAACTGAGTACGAGCGGCAGCACCCCCGCCACGTAGGTACCGACGACCGGCATGAACTGCGAGACGAGTCCCACCCAGATCGCCATTGCGATCGGCGCGGGGGTTCCGATGGCCTGGAACGCGATCCAGTGGAAGAAGCTCGAGACGAGCGCGAGGAGCGCGCGTGAATAGAGGTATCCACCCGTCTTGCTGACGGCAATTTCCCACGCTTCGAGAACACGCAGTTGCCTTTCGTGTGCCAGTCGGGAGCAGATGATGCGCCGCCACTTCGGGCCGTCGGCGACGAAATAAAACGTGAAGAGAAGAACCGAAAAGATCTGCAACAAGAACCCGAGTGCCTGCACCGAGACGCTGACGACCTTGTCTTGTTGCGAGTCGATGAACCGCTGCACCGGACCGTTCGGGTCGGTGATGCGCTCGTTCACCTGTTGCGGGTCGATGTTCGCGTTGAAGTTGCGGTTGATGAAGTCGACCGTTTCGTTGACGTACTTCTCGCTGTTGCGCAGCAAGTCGACGAGCTGCGTCGCCACGAGCGTCGCAAAGAGTGACATGAGTGCGATTGCCCCGACGATGACCGACAGGAGAATGGTGATCGTCGCACGCCCGCGACGCCAGCCGCGTGATTCCAGTTTGTTGACACCGGGCTCGATGGCGAGCGACAGAAAGATGGAAACGAGAAGAAGAAGGAGAAGGTTCGTGAGTCGGTGGAACGAGTGCCGTGTGGCCACCATCACAAGGAAGCCACCCCAGAAGATGACCGCGGCTTTCAACATCCACCGGGTCGAGAGCAGTTTTTCCTCGGCTGGAGACGGCATGAAGGAAGCGTACGCTGGCACGATGGAGACCAGGTGAAGTCGGAGATGGCGAAGTTGGAAATCCCCCCGCAGGTCGAGTCTCAGTTGGCCGGTCTCCGCACGACCATCGGCGACGCGATCCGGTCGCGCATCGCCGGGCCCGACGGCAACGCCCGGATGCTCGAGTTGATGAACGAAGACGGGCCGCGCTGGTTCGACGAGAGCCGTCCGATCTTCCGCGTCCACGGCGACGCATCGATGTTCATCGGTGGCCTCCGCGCGCTTCTCCTCCAGTCGATGCACCCGCTCGCCATGGCCGGTGTCGCCACGCACTCCGACTACCGCAACGACCCGTGGGGTCGCCTGCAGCGAACGGCCGATTTCCTTGCAGCCACCACGTTCGGCTCGGCCCGCGCGGCCGACGAGGCCGTGGCACGGGTGCGCGCGGTGCACAACCGCGTCACCGGAACCGCCTCCGACGGCCGGCCCTATTCGGCCAACGACCCGCACCTGTTGCGCTGGGTGCACATTGCCGAGGTCGACAGTTTCCTCGCCGCCCACCAAAGGTTCGGCGAAAAGCCGCTCGACCAAGATGAACGCGACGGATACGTCGCCGACACCGCTCGCGTCGCGCGCGCGCTCGGAGTGCCTGCCCCACCCGAGTCGGAACGCGCACTGCGCGACCAACTGCGCATGTTCCGCACGGAAATGCACGCCTCGAAAGAGGCAAAGGAAGCCGCGCGCTACCTCGTTCTCACCCCACCGCTGCCGATGCCGGCGCGCATCGGCTACTCGGCCATCGCCGCAGCGGCAATCTCAACCTTGCCGAGATGGGTGCGCGTGCCGTTGCGCCTTCCCTACGTTCCCGTCGCCGACGTGTTGGTGGGTCGCCCCCTCGGCGAAGCCGTCACGCGCCTCTTCCGGTGGGTTCTCGTCGAGCCCGAGTTGGCCGGCGAAACTACGCCCGACGTCGCGCCTGATTGAACGCACCGGCCGCGCGCACGAAGGCACTATAGAGAGACTGGTGCGGCGGGTCGTCGTGCGCGGTGTCTTCGGGGTGCCACTGCACGCCGAGCAACCATCGATCGGGATGTTCGACCGCCTCGACCAGACCGTCGGACGACCAACCAACGGCGATCAGGCCATCACCCAACTTGTCGAGGCCTTGGTGGTGGAACGACGACCCGGTGATGGTGGTGGTGCCGAGCGCCTTGTGCACCTTTGATCCTTCGGTGATGGTCACGTCGTGCACCGCGAATTCCGCTCCGGCGGGGAATGCCGACGGACGGTGCTGGGGCCCGCCCGATTCGTCGATGTGCTGAATGAGCGTTCCGCCCATCGCGACGTTGACCAACTGAATTCCGCGGCACACCGCAAGAACGGGCACACCGAGTTCCAGCGCCGCACGCAGCAGCCCGATTTCGAAGTCGTCCTGGAAGCGGTCGACGCCATAGGTGGTGGCGTGGGGCTCTTGTCCGTACAGCTCGGGGTCGACGTCGGGTCCGCCCATCAGCAACAAACCGTCGAAGCGCCCAACCAGGTCGACCGCAACGTCGTGGGTGATGTGCTGCGGCGACACCACGACTGGCTCGCCACCTCCGCGCAACACCGAATCCATGTAGCGGCGTCCGGCGAACGCCACCGCATCACGCGACACCCGACCCGCGACTGCTGTGCGTCCGGCGACTGCGATGAGCGGCGACATGATCAGTCGGCGACGGTGATGGTGACCGAGTTGATGACGACATCGGTCTTCGGACGGTCACCCGCCGCGGTCGGAACGTTCTGCATCGCCTCGACGACCTCGAGACCCTTCACGACCTGACCGAACAGCGCGTAGGCGGGAGGCAGACGACAGCCGTCGGGGCCGGAGATGATGAAGAACTGCGAACCGTTGGTGTTCGGACCGGCGTTCGCCATTGCAAACGAGCCGATCTTGTATTCGCCGGCCTTCGGAAGTTCGTCTTCGAAGCGGTAACCGGGGCCACCGCGGCCGGTGCCGGTGGGATCGCCACCCTGGCAGACGAAACCGTTGATGATGCGGTGGAAGATGATGCCGTCGAAGTAGTGGTTGAGGGCGAGGAACACGAAACTATTGACGGTCTTCGGCGCCTTGATCGGGTCGAGCGCGATGACCATCGTTCCCATCGACGTGTCCATTGTTGCGGTGTGGCGCTTCGCCGGGTCGATTCCCATTTCGGGATACTCGGAGAACTGCTGCTGCTTGGGTGCGGAACCGTCGAAGGGCGGAAAGGGAGTGGGCATGCGCGGAACGCTATCTGCCTATGCTGTCGACGTGAGCAATCCGGAGTCAGTGGTGCCGAACCTCGACGAGATCGAACAAGACCTGGCCGACGTCGAGACCGCGCTCGCCCGCCTGGAGGCGGGGACCTACTGGACCGACGAAGTCACCGGCCAAGAGATCCCCGACGAAGTTCTCTCGCAGCGGCCAACGGCACGCCGCGCCAACTAGTCGCGCCTCAGCTCCGTTCGCGCAAGTTGGCGAACAGGCGCAGCAGTTCGAGATACAGCCACACCAGCGTGACGAGAATTCCGAGACCCGCGTACCACTCCATGTGCTTGGGGAGACCTTCGCGCTCGCCCCGTTCGATGAAGTCGAAGTCGAGCGCCAGGTTCATCGCCGCGAGTCCGGCCGCGAAGAGGCTGATGCCGATACCGAGGAGACTTCCGTTGCTGAGGAACGAGACCTCGGCGCCGAAGAGCCGGAACAACAGCGCAATTCCGTAGAACACCATGAGGCCGACGGTCGCACCGACGACGGTACGACGGAACTTGTCGTTCACCCGAATGATGCCGGTGCGGTAGAGCACCAACATGACGACGAAGACGCCGGCGGTTGCACCGACGGCCTGCAGAACGATGCCGTCATATTCGATGTTGTACGCGTGCGAAATTGCACCGATGGCCGCGCCCTCGGCGAGTGCGTAAACCGGCGCCAAGAACCGTGCAAGGTTCGGCTTGAACATCGCAACGATCGCACACACGAATGCGATGAGAACCGCGCCGATCACCCAGCCGGGGAATGCAATCTGGCCGGGTGCGGGCTCGCTGACCGTCGACCATCCGAACACCGCGGCAACAAGAAGCAGCGCCATGAGAACCAGCGTCGCGCTGACCGCACCGCTCGCCGTCATGCGGGCGGTGCCGGCCCACGGACTCACGGGTCCATCGGTGACCGGAGGAGCCCAGGTACCTGCCGAGGCCTTGCCGGCGTCGGCTTCGGAAGCCGCCCAACCCGTACCTTTTGATGCGTTTCGCTCGAGAACTTTGTCGTTGAGGAGGGGGTTTGACATACCCCGAAATTAGCGAATCCTCAACGAAAAATAAATGGTCTCCGCTCGGTTGTGAGAGTGAGACGCGTCGGTATCGTATGCCGCGTATGGCGAAGGATCGGGTCGACCGCGACGAAGAAGATCTCGTCAGGCTCTATCTCACCGACATCGGCCAGTACGCCCTCCTCACCAAAGACGACGAAGTTCGCTTGGCGAAGGCAATCGAAGCGGGCAAGGAAGCACAGGCCGAATTGAACGCCAACGACAAGTCGTTGACGCCGACAAAGAAGCGCGAACTGCGTCGCGTCGCCAAGGAAGGCGAAACCGCCGAACGCGCCTTCGTTCAGTCGAACCTGCGACTCGTCGTGTCGATCGCGAAGAAGTACCAGGCATCGGGTCTTCCGCTCCTCGACCTCATCCAAGAGGGCAACCTCGGTCTCATGCACGCCGTCGAAAAGTTCGACTGGCGCAAAGGCTTCAAGTTCTCCACCTATGCAACGTGGTGGATCCGTCAGGCAATCACCCGCGGCATCGCCAACACGGGCCGCACGATCCGCCTTCCGGTCCACGCCGGCGACACGCTCGCCCGTTTGCAAAAGGCCCGCTCGCGCCTCGAGCTGAAGTACGGCCGGCCGGCCACGCTTGCCGAGCTCGCCAAGGAAGTCGAGATGCCCGAGGACAAGGTCACCGAGGCGTTGCGCTTCGCGGCCGAGCCGCTGTCGCTCTCCGAACCGTTGCGCGAAGACGGCGACGCCGAACTTGGCGACGTCGTCGAAGACCGCTCGGCCGAGTCACCCTTCGAGGTTGCCGCCACTGCGTTGCTCCCCGAAGAAATCCAGCGTCTTCTCGCCCCGCTTGACGAACGCGAGCGTGAAATTCTCAAGTTGCGGTTCGGCCTCGACCGCGGCGAACCCCGCACGCTCGAGGAAGTCGGCGAACACTTCAACTTGACGCGCGAGCGCATTCGTCAGATCGAAGCCCGCGCGATGAGCAAGCTGCGTCACCCGTCGAGCGACACCGGCGCACGCGACCTTCTCGCCGTCTGACGCCGCTGGCGTCACGCCGACGCGGCAACTTCCGGTTTGCCCAGAAGTCGCTTCAACGCGCGGGCTCCCGTTCCCAACGCCAATCCCGCAACGAGCGGTGTCAACAGACGCACGACGACGGAATCCCCGAGGCCGGGAACGAACCTGTTGGTGACAACATCGCGTTCGATGACCACGGCCACCAACACAGCAACGGCCGCCGACGCAACGAGTGCATCGACAATCTCGGTACGACGTCGAAAGACCGCCGTCGCAACCGACATGACCACCACCAGCAGACCGAGTGCGAACATGCCCGGTGCGCCGCGCGCCTGCGAAGGTAGCCCCCAGAACATGAACGCGCCGGTGACCGCGAGCGCCGCACCGGCACCGGCAAGTTCCCGGGGTGCACCACGACGCGACAACACATAGCCGACAACGATGGCCGGAACGGCGAGCAGCCACCACCACGACCCGGGTGCATCGCGAACGTAGAGGGCGCCCGACACGACGGTTGCGACACCATCGATCGTCATCGGCATCGTCCATCGCTGCACCAGGCCGCGCTCGTCGGTTGCGCGCGGGGCATCGGTGCTCATCCAATGGACGCGGTGGTCGTGCCACAAGACCGTCCCGTTCGTTGATTCACGTCGCCACACCGGCTCAGTGCTCGATGTCGGCTGCTCGTCGATGGCAGTCGCTCCGTATCGGGTTCGACTCAACTCGTGGGTCTGCGAAGCAACGTTCACGAACGCCTCGCCGTTTGCATCGATGCGCACGAACGGTTCGTCGTAGTACCCGTTCATTTCGACGGAATGGCCGGGCTGGACTCGCAACCGCACGAATGCGTCGCCACCGACGATGTCGACCCTCACGGCCTGATTGGTCGGGGTGATCGATTCGACGATGCTCTCGGTGTTTCCCGGCTCGGCCGGGTCGGCCGACGCGCCCGACGGTGGCACCAGCGCGATGAACCCGAACGCGCAGAACAGCACCATTCGGATTCGACTCGCGACGAATTGGCGGAGGTGGACGGGAATCGAACCCGCCGGACGAGGATCGCTCGTCCCAACCGCTTTGAAGGCGGCGGAGCCCACCAGGCGCACGGACACCTCCATGACGCTCGCACCGTAGCCGAAGAACCATTGAATTCGACCTGCCGAATGTGACCGCACGTTCGCACACATGGGAGCCGACGACATCGAACCGTGTGAAAGGACCCCACATGATCATTCTCTGCAGGTCGGCCAAGGGAGGAAGCGGCACCACGGTGACGGCCGCAGCCCTCGGTTTGTTGTTGGCGGCACGCCATCGGGGAGGTGGATACCTGGTCGATCTTCGCGGCGACCTTCCCGCGACGCTCGGAATTGCCGAACCCGAAGGGTCGGGGATGTGCGAAGTGAATTCCGCACTGCGCCTTCTTCCCCGTTCGTTCGCCACCGAGCCGACGGAAACACAGTGGTTGTCCCTCGCCACCGAGTTGACCTCGTTGCGGGGACCCGTCGTCGTCGACGTCGGAACCACCGTGCTTGGCAACCCGCTCGTCGAAGCCGCAACCGCTTCCTATCTCGTGACGAGGCCCTGCTATCTCGCGCTACGCCGTGGAACGAGACGCGCCCACAACGACGGCTTTCCCGTCGACGGATGCATCCTCATCAATGAACCGGGCCGGGCGCTGACATCGGGTGACGTCGCCAACGTTCTCAACGTGCCGGTGCGCGCAACCGTTCCGTACGACCCTGCAATCAGTCGTGCGGTCGACGCCGGCCTGCTGTCACACCGGGTTCCGCGCGCCCTCGACGAGGCGCTCGCCGAACTCATCGCCGAACACACGACCAAGTGAGTCACCGGTGTCCACGGAACTCTTCACACTTCTCCACGACCCCGACGTCCGCGAGATCGTCGTCAACAACGACACCGAGGTGTGGGTCGAACGCACGTCGGGACTCTCACGGCTCGACGACATCGGCTCGGGCGAGGCTGCCGCCTTCGTCGAACGGCTGCTTGCACCTCTCGGTCGTCGCGTCGACATGGCATCGCCGGTCGTCGATGCACGGTTGCGTGATGGCTCGCGTCTCTGCGCGGCCATTCCGCCCGTCAGCCCGCACGGACTCAACCTTGCGATCCGTCGCTTCGCGCACGGACGTCATTCGCTCACCTCGTTTGCCGATGCGCGCACGGCCGATCTGGTGGCCAGTGCCCTCGAACGGCGTCTCAACATCGTCGTCTCCGGTGGAACGTCGACGGGCAAGACGACTCTTCTCGGGGCGATGGCCGAGCTGCTGCCCTCATCCGAACGGCTCATCGTTCTCGAGGACACCAACGAGTTGCGCGTCCGCCACCCACATGTCGTGTATCTCGAGACGCGACCCGCAACCACCGAGGGAGTGGCGGCAATCGAACTCTCCGACCTCGTGCGTCACGCACTGCGCCTTCGCCCAGATCGCCTCCTCGTGGGCGAAGTGCGCGGTGCCGAGGCCTTCGACATGCTCCAGGCGATGAACACCGGTCATGCCGGCTCGATCTCCACGTGCCACGCAAACTCGGCCGCCGACACCCTCCACCGCCTCGAATCGATGGTTCTCCGGGCCATTGCGAACTGGCCGCTCTCCGCGGTGCGTTCGTACGTTGCATCGGCGATCGACCTTGTCGTCCATGTCGAACGATCCATCGATGGTGAACGACGAATCGCCGACGTGGTTCGCATCGACGACACGCTGGGCTCCGACGGCAACTACATCGTTTCCTCCCTTCTCGATCACTGAAGATGCAGGTCATTCGTCCGGTGGTACCCGCGGTCGTCGTACGGGCCCTCGCCCTTCGGCGCCTTGCCGACCGACCCGTTCGATTCGTTGGTCGACCGCAGCCGGAGCGCGCCCGTCGCGAATCGGCCGAACCGGCCCTCGATGCCGCCGCGTTTCTCGATGCGGTCGACAGACACCTTCGACTCGGATCATCGCTGCGCGGTGCGATCCAGTCAACCGTTGGGGAGTCGCATTCGACCGCACTCGTCGACTCGCTGCGTGTTCTCCTTCTGCACTGTCGCACGGGCGCACCGCTCGATGATCCCGAGGTTCTCGAAGATGCGGCCCGCCGGTCGACCGACGAAGCATTTCTCATCAGGTCGCTCGTTGCAGCGGCCGCAGGAGGTGCAGGCGCCTCGTTTGCGCTGCAACGCGCATCGTGGGCACTGCGTGAACGCCACGCGATACGCACCGAGAGACGAACGTTCGCAGCCCAGGCGGTGTTCGCCGCCCGCGTCCTGTCGTGGCTTCCCGTCATCTTCGGGGTCCTGATGAGCGTCACGAACTCATCGGTTCGTTCGGCCTACTTCGGTGGTCCGTTCGGGCTCGTGTGCGTCGTCGGCGGCGTTGCACTGAACCTCGTCGGGCGACGATGGATGAGGAGGATCACGTGCTCGTTCGACTGATCGATCGGTTCCCCGTGCCGTGGCGCGGACGCGCACCCCAAACCTCGGCAGCACTCGTCGAATTCGTCGACCTCTTCGTCGTTCTCCTGAAGAGCGGACGCACGTCGCACCAGGCGCTCGACTGCATCGCACGGTGGGGGTCAGACGACGTTCAGCGCACGGCGGTACGGATTCTCGATCGATGCGCCATGGGCGAACGCCTGGCCGATGCCCTTGGGGAACTCCTCGTCGTCTTCGGAGCACCCGCCGTCGGTATCGCCAACACCCTCTCGACCGCCGAACGCGACGGCCTTCCCGTCGCAGCGGTTCTCGACAGACTCGTCAGCGAGGCCCATTCGGAACGTCGCCGTCAGGCCCAGGTCGATGCGGCGAAACTGCCGATCAAGCTCGCGTTCCCCCTCGTTGCCTGCGTGCTGCCGTCGTTCGTCGCTCTCACCGTCGTGCCGATTCTCATCGGCGCCCTCTCCTCTTTGAACGTGAAAGGACCGCTGCCATGAACATCCGCCTGCCACATCAACTGCGCCGCCTGCTCGACTCCGATGACGAGGGCCAGGCGACCACCGAATACGCCCTCATCCTTCTCGCCGCCGCGGTCATTGCCGTCCTCGTCATCACGTGGGCAACGGCCGGTGGCGGCGCGGGGCGCATCGGTGATCTCTTCGATTCGGTGTTCGACGGTGTCCTCGACAAGACCACGCAGACCACCGTCGCACCCTGAGGGACAGGCCGTGGTCGAGCTCGCGCTCGTTCTGCCATTGCTCGCCGTTTTCACCGTCGTGATCGCCCAGTTCGCGCTGGTCGCCCGCGACCAACTGGCGCTGTGGCAGACGGCGCGTGACATCTCGCGGCGGGTCGCGGTTGCGACCGATCCTTACGGCGAGGCAGCCCTCCTCCGCTCACCTCGAACGTCGATCGACATCGTCGATGGTGCGGTGACCGTCGAGATCTCGCGCCGCACGAACCTCACGTTCGCAGGTTTCGACATTCTCCGACGGTCCATCACGCTCGATGCGCAAGTGAGCATGGCGCTCGAGCCGCAAGTAGCGTTCACCTCCGATGTTGGCGGTGACGAGTTCGTTGCACGAGGGCCGTGACGGCCGCGCGCATCTCGTGGTGCGCATCGAGGGCGACGTGTCGATGTCCACTCTTCCGAAACTCACCGACTTCCTGAACCGTGAACTGGCCGCGGCGACATCACCGACGGTGATTCTCGACATCGACTCGGTCGGCGTGCTCGACGATGCGGGTCTCGGCATTCTCATGGGCTTTGCCGGCCGCGTCCGCGCGTCCGGGCGTTCGGTTGCCGTCGTCGCGTCGGTGGCCCGACTACGCCAACGCATCGACGAAACCGGCTTCGACCGTGCCGTCGGTGTTGCTTCATCGATTCTCGATGCCGGACGCATCGCCCGATGAAGAACCTTCCGTCGGTTCTGGTGTTTGGCGACCAGCTGAACCGTTCGATCGGCGCACTCGCAGCAGCGACGCCGAAAACACACCGCGTTCTGTTCATTGAGTCCGCCGAGAAGATCGACTCACAACCGTGGCATCTGCAACGGCTGCACTTCTATCTCTCGTCCATGCGCCACTTCGCCGACGACCTGCGTTGCGAAGGTTTCACCGTCGACTACGTGAAGGCACAGTCGTTCCGAACCACGCTCACCGAACGCCTCGCGTCGGGCGTCGTCGCAACCGAGCCGAATAGCCACCGTTCGCGTGTTCTTCTTGCCGATCTGGGGATCGAGACGGTGAAGTCGAACCAGTTTCTCTGTCACCACGACGACTTCTCCGGATGGGTCGACGCCCGACGGTCCAAGGGCTACAAGACCTTCAAGCTCGAGGACTTCTACCGGCATCAACGCACTCGCCTCGACGTGTTGATGGACGCCGACCAACCGGCGGGCGGCAGATGGAACTTCGACGACGAGAACCGCGAGCCGCCGCCGCGCGACGGCCATGATCGTTGGCCTGCACCGCTCGCCGACGACCTCGACGACATCGACCGCGCGGTGCTCGACGACATCGCCCAACTGGGTGGCAGCGGAGCAGCCCCCGTTGGTTGGTGGGCAACATCGCGTGCGGGCGCACTGCGTCGCCTCACCCACTTCATCGACAACCTGCTCCCCATGTTCGGTCCGCACGAAGATGCGATGCTCGCCGACAACTGGCACCTCGCCCACTCGCTTCTCTCGCCGTATCTCAACAACGGACTGTTGATGCCCAACGAAGTCGTTCGCGCAGCCGAGCAGGCGTACCGCGACGGCCGGGCCGATATCGCATCCGTCGAGGGGTTCATCAGACAGATCATCGGATGGCGCGAATACGTCTGGGGTCTCTATTGGATGTGGATGCCCGACTACCGCGACGAGAACGCCCTCGCCGCCGACCTCGACCTTCCGCCGGTTTTCCTCACGGGCGAGACGTCGATGAAGTGTGTCGGCAACGTCGTCGACGGCATCAACGAGCGCGCGTGGGCTCACCACATCCAGCGCCTCATGATTCTCGGCAACCTTGCGCTCACTTCGGGAATCAATCCACGGCAATTCACCGACTGGATGTCGCGGGTGTTCGTCGACGCGGCCGAATGGGTGATGGTGCCGAACGTCGTTGGCATGGCCCTCTTCGCCGATGGCGGTCGCATGGCGACCAAGCCCTACGCGTCGGGCGGTGCCTACATCGACAAGATGAGCGACTACTGCAAGAGCTGTCGATACGACCGAAAGAAGCGCACCGGTGACGACGCCTGCCCGTTCACCACTCTCTACTGGGACTTCCTCGACCGCCATTCCGACACGTTCGTTCGCAACCCTCGCATCGCCACCCAGGTGCGTTCGGCACAGAAACTCGGGGACATCGCCGACGTGCGCATCCGTGCCGCCGAGGTCAAGGATCTTCTGCGTTCCGGTCGCCTCTGACGGCACCGTCCAAGGGTAAGGATTGCCGAAGAATCCGATCCGGTGCGCTCCGGTGAGTCGACCCGTGTCGGTACCGTTTGTTCCATGACGACGGCCTCGAATGGTGATGCACCCCGCGTCCTCGTGGCGGAAGACGACCCCGCGGTTCGCTCCGCCGTCACGCGCGTTCTCGAACTCGAGGGTTACCGAGTAACTGCGGTGAACGACGGTGCGGCCGCGCTTGCAGCCATCACGTCGGTCCCACCCGACGCGGTCGTCATGGACGTGATGATGCCGTTCGCCGACGGTCTCACGGTGTGCAAGGAAGCCAGACTCCGCGGTTCACGCGTGCCGATTCTCCTCCTCACGGCCAAACACGAAGTGAACGACCGCGTCGCGGGTCTCGATGCGGGAGCCGACGATTACCTCGTCAAACCGTTTGCCATCGACGAACTCCTGGCCCGTGTGAGGGCGTTGTTGCGCCGTCGCGTCACCACGGAAGAGGCCTCGACACTCGAGGTGGGCGACCTCGTCCTCGATGCCGCCCGGCGCGAAGTGCACCGCAACGGTCGTGAGATTCATCTGACGAAGACCGAGTTCGACCTTCTCGAGGCGCTCATGCTGCGCGCCGGCCTCGTCGTCACGCGAGACCAGCTCTACGAGGAAATCTGGGGCTACGACTTCGAGACCGGGTCGAAGTCCCTCGATGTCTACATCGGTTACCTGCGGCGGAAAACCGAAGAGGGTGGCGAGCCACGCGTCGTCTTCACCGTTCGCGGTGTCGGCTACACGGTGAAGGCATGAACCTCCGCAAGAAGCTCGCACTTGCCAGTGGTCTCGTCACCCTGGTCACCGTCGGCGTGCTCGCCGTCAGCGCCTACGTCATCGCCAGCCACGAACTGCGGTCCCAGGTCGATGATTCGTTGAAGTCCCGCGCGGCGACCATCGTGCGCGAGATCGACCGGGCGCTCGATCGTCGTGACATCTTCGGTCGTCAACGCGCGCCACTCGGACCCACACTGCTCCAACCCGAATTCGACGCCGTCACGCAGGTGGTCGACGCCAACGGTGCGATCCTCGCGAGTCTCGGCCCGGCTGAACTTCCCGTGAACGGAAACGACCTCCAACTTGCCGTTGCGAACGTCGGATTCGTCGGGCGCTTCGCGAATGCGCAGGTCGAGGGCAAGTCCTACCGCGTCTACACGCTCTCGTTGCCCGCCGGAGGTGCGCTGCAGCTCGGACGGGACATCACCGACATCGAAGATGCGCGATCGGGACTGCGCACGTGGCTCGTCATCATCGGTCTGGTGGGAATCGCACTCGCCACCCTGGTCGGATGGATCATTGCCCGTCGCACCACGCGGCCCATCGAACAACTCGCGCGTTCGGCCGACGACATCGCCAGAACCCAGAACACCTCCGACTCTATCGACATCAATGCAACGGGTGAGATCGGAAACCTGGTCACCAGTTTCAACACCATGGTGGGCGCTCTCGGCCGGAGCCTCGCCCAGCAGAAACAACTCGTGCAGGATGCCAGTCACGAACTGCGTACCCCGCTCACCAGCCTGCGTGCGAACGCCGAACTGCTCGAGCGGCCCGACCTGCCCGCCGAGACGCGACGCGAGATCGTGAACGACATGCGCGCAGAGGTCGACGAACTCACGGCGCTGTCCAGCGAACTGTCCGCCCTGGCGAGCGACCAACGCTCGTCGGAAACCCCGGTTCAGGTGCGCCTCGACGACGCGATGCGCGACCTCGTCGAGCGTGCACAACGACGATCGGGCCGCGAGATTCGACTCCACGCATCCGATGCCGCGACCGTGCCGGCCAGACCGAACCAACTCGATCGTGCCGTGTCGAACCTCATCGACAACGCGCTGAAGTTCAGTCCCCCGAACACTCCGATCGACGTGTTCGTCCGTGGTACCCGAATCGAGGTGCACGACTCGGGTCCGGGCATCGCCCCCGACGACCGTCCGTACGTTTTCGATCGCTTCTACCGAGCGGCAGCAACACGCGCGATGCCGGGGTCGGGTCTCGGACTGGCAATCGTGAAGCAGTTCGCCGACATCCACGGTGCGCAGACGCTGGTTGGCGCCTCGGGCACCGGTGGTGCAATGGTCGGAATCGACCTAGCCCCGACCGCCACCTGGGGTGGCGTTGCCCACACCATCGGTGCGGAATGACGGATCGAACTTGCGCAGCTCGGCGCGGGCGATCGTCATCTTGTGCACCTCGTCGGGCCCGTCGGCCAGGCGCAGTCCACGGATGTGGGCGTACATGCGCGACAACAGGAAGTCCTGGCTGACGCCACCCGCTCCGTGCACCTGGATCGCACGGTCGATGATCTTCAGCGCGACGTTTGGCGCGGCCACCTTGATGGCCGCAATTTCGGTGCGGGCACCCTTGTTGCCGACGGTATCCATCAGCCACGCGGTCTTCATGGTAAGAAGACGAACCATCTCGAGCTCGATGCGCGCCTCGGCGATCCAATCCTGAATGTTCGAACGTTCGGCAACACGCTTGCCGAACGTCGTGCGCGACAGCGACCGCGAGCACATCATTTCGAGGGCACGCTCGGCCGCACCGATGGTGCGCATGCAGTGGTGAATGCGACCAGGCCCGAGACGCGCCTGGCTGATCATGAAGCCGTCACCCTCGTTGGCGAGAAGGTTCGATGCGGGGACGCGCACGTTGTCGAAGACCGTCTCGGAGTGTCCCTCGTGGTCGATGAAACCGAACACCTTCAGGTTGCGCTTGATGGTGACCCCCGGCGTGTCGATGGGGACCAGGATCTGACTCTGTTGCTGGTGCGGAGGTGCATCGGGATTCGTCTTGCCCATCACGATGAGGATCTTTGTCAGCGGGTGCAGACCATTCGATGTCCACCACTTCACACCGTTCAACACGTAGTGATCGCCGTCGCGTTCGATGCGCAACGAGATATTGGTCGCGTCGCTCGATGCGACGGCGGGTTCGGTCATTGCGAATGCCGAGCGGATCTTCCCCTCGAGCAACGGGCGCAACCAGGTGTCCTGCTGTTCCGGGGTGCCGAACATTGTGAGGACTTCCATGTTGCCCGTGTCGGGTGCATTGCAGTTGCAGGCCTCGGGCGCGATGAACGAGCGGCCCATGATCTCGGCGAGGGGCGCGTATTCGGCGTTCGTGAGTCCCGGGCCCCATTCCTTGTGCGGCTGGAAGAGGTTCCAGAGGCCGCGCTTCTTTGCCTCTGCCTTCAGATCCTCCATGATCTGAGTGTGGGCATGCGGGTTGCCCGATGCTTCGAGCTCTTGTTCGAAAACGGGCTCGGCCGGGTAGACCTTTTCGTCCATGAACGCGAGGAGTTTCTCGCGGTATTCCTCGCAGCGGGCAGTCAGAGCGAATTCCATGGCGACACGGTAACCAAGGCTCCCCGCGCGGGACGAACGCGGACCGAACTACGACCAGAGGCTGCGCGGGTAGTCGCCTCGCTTGATGAGACCGGCGATCGACGCCTGCACGACCTCTTTGTCCTCGCGGTACGTGACCCCGAACCACGATGAGTCGGTGCGCAGAACGCGGCACGTTGCGACGCCCTCGTTCACCAACTGGCCGACGGTGAGCGGGATGAAGCACTCGCTCTTCGACTCACTTCCGGACGCCACGAGGAACTCGCGGAACACACGGTCGAGATGATCGAAGAGACGCGGGGTGAAACCCCACATGTTCATCGACACCGGCTCATCACCCGACAGCCGAACGATCGTGCCGTCGTCGCGGGTGTTCTTTGCCGCGGAGCCGTCGCGCTCGATCTTCGTCATCTCGTCGATGGCCGTGAGAAAGCCCTCGGCACTCGCAGCACAGACACCGCGCGCGACGCTGCCGTGGGCGGACAGCGTGTTGCGCAAGGTGAAGCCCACCATCGCAAAATCGGTCGACGAAGAAGCTGCCCGATTCAGATGTGTCGCAAGCACACCGTAGGAGTCGCGCCCGTAGAAGTCGTCGGCATTGATGACTGCGAAGTTGTCGCGAATTTGTTCGCGGGCACACAGGATGGCGTGCGTCGTTCCCCATGGCTTTTCGCGACCATCGGGGACCACGAAACCCGACGGCAGACGATCGAGTGTCTGGAAGGCGAAGTCGACGTCGATGCGATCGGCGAATCGCGCGGCGACGCCGGTACGGAACGCGTCCTCGAAGTCGGGTCGAATGATGAAGACGACCCGACCGAATCCGGCCCGCAATGCGTCGTACACCGAGTAGTCGAGAATCGTCTCACCCGATGGCCCCATCGGATCGATTTGTTTCAGGCCGCCGTAGCGCGACCCCATACCGGCGGCGAGAACGACGAGTGTGGGCGACATCGTCGACACGCTAGTTCTGGTCGGTACCGCGAGTCCGCTTGCGGAAGCCGCGCCTGTCCTCGGTTCGTTCGCGCTCGCGCTGTTCCTCTTCGACCGCGGCCTCTTCGGCAACGAGACGTTCCATCGCCACGAGACGCGCGACCGACAGCGTCCCCGCTTCGATCGCCGCCCGCACGGCACACGATGGCTCTTCTTCGTGTTTGCAGTCGCGGAATCGGCAGTTTTCGGAGAGCGCGAAGATGTCGGCAAACGCGCGTTCGATTCCGTGACCGCTCGTCCACAGCGTGACGGCCCGCAAACCCGGCGTGTCGATGAGCCAGCCCCCCGATGGCAACGCCACAAGCTCGGCTGCAACCGTGGTGTGTCGGCCGCGCTGGTCGCCCTCGCGCACCTCGCCCGTGCGTTGGACGTCGCTGCCGACGAGCGCGTTGACAAGGGTCGACTTACCGACACCGCTTGCACCGAGCAACGCGATCGTTCCCGCAAGATACGGGCCGAGGTCGGCAAGCGTCGCGGTGTCGCGGGCACTGACCGCGTGAACGGCAAGGTCCGGGGCGACCCCATGAACGACCGCAGTTTCGTGTGCAATCTGTTCGGCGGTCACCGCATCGGATTTGGTGAGCAACACCACCGGACGTGCGCCACTGTCGAAGGCGAGGACGAGTTCGCGTTCAAGGCGCCGCGGGTTGACGCCGCTCGGCGCCGCCTGCAGCAGGAAGACGACGTCGATGTTCGCCGCAACGACGTGGGGAACCGCCCGGGCACCTTCGAACGATGCCCGGCGCACGAGGGCCGAAGCCCGCGGTGCAACCGATTCGATTCGCTCTTCGCCTGTGTCGATGGTCACGTAGTCACCGACGGCGATGTCGGCGCCGATATTGCGGACGCGGGCCTCGTGGCCATCGCTGTCGATGAGCGCACTCCACCCACGATCGAGACGCCTGACACGCCACGGGAATGGGGAAATTGCGCTCACTCTCACGAACGCTAACGCCACCTGCCCTAGCCTGACGGACGGCCACTCCCCCGAAAGGTCCGCATGCTCTCCTCGATTGCCCGATTCTGCGTCCGTCGACGCAGGTTCGTCGTCTTTGGTCTTTGGATTCCTCTCTTCTTCGTCGTCGGAGCGCTCACCGGCGCGGCGGGCGGCAACTTCCGCACCGACTTCGTCCTTCCGAAATCGGAATCGCGCGAGGTGCAAGAACTCCTCGAGGCAGTGAACCCCACGGCCGCGGGCTTTTCCGCACAGATCGTCTTCAAGAGCGAGCGTCCGCTCACCGACGAGACCTATCGCACACCCATCGACACGTTGCTCGCCGCAGTCGACCAGGTCGAAGGTGTCAACGTCGTCAGCCCGTACGCGAACCCCGAGCAGATCGCCCAGTCGGGGTACATCGGTTTCGCGCGGCTCGAGATCACGAACCGCAGCCAGACCGACATGATGAAGGTCGCCGACGAGATCACCGCGATCGGTGACAAAGTCGCCGTGCAGGGCCTCCAAATCGAGTACGGCGGCGAAGCATTTGCGAAGTTCGAGATGCCCGAAAGCGAGGCCCTCGGCCTGCTCGCCGCGATGGTCATTCTCGTGCTCGCCTTCGGTTCGATCCTTGCGATGGGGCTTCCCATCGGCACGGCCCTGCTCGGTCTCGGCCTCGCGTCCGGCGTCGTCACGTTGCTCAGTCACGTCGTGTCGATGCCCGATTTCACCACTTCGATGGTTGCGATGGTCGGCTTGGGCGTTGGCATCGACTACGCGCTCTTCATCGTGACCCGCTACCGGGAAGGCCTGCACGAGGGACTCGACGTCGAAGACGCGATCGTCGATGCGATCGACACCAGTGGACGCGCCGTCATCTTCGCCGGCATCACCGTCATCATCTCGCTCCTCGGCCTCTACCTGATGGGACTCTCGTTCGTTCGCGGACTCGCGACCGGCGCGGCCATCGGGGTTCTCGTGATGATGGTCGCCTCGATCACCCTGCTTCCCGCCCTGCTCGGCATGGTGAAACATCGCATCGACGTCACGTCACGTGCCGCTGTCGGCTCGCTCGCACTCTTCGTCGTGATGTCGCTCGCAGCAATCTTCACCCACTCACTCGGGGTGTTCTTTGCGGGGGTTCTCGCATCGATCGCCCTCGTTGCAATCAGCTTCGTCATCAAGCCGCTGCGCCGGCCCCTTGCCGTTCGCGTACCGAAGGCGCGCGAGCTCACGTTCTGGTACCGGTGGAGTCGCGTCGTCCAGCGTCGCCCGTGGTTCTCGCTCATCGCCTCGTCGGCCGTGCTCGTGCTCCTTGCATTACCGCTCTTCGACATCCGACTCGGCTTCGGCGACACGGGCAATCAACCCGAACGCACCACCGTGCGCAAGGCCTACGACCTCCTTGCCGAAGGCTTCGGCCCGGGCGTGAACGGCCCGCTCTTCGTCACGGTCCAGGGTGACACCGCGGCGTCACCCGAACGGTTCGGGGAATTCCTCGGCACGATTTCGCAGGCCGAGAACGTGGCGTTCGCGGTTCCCAGCCCCCTCGGCGACAACGCCCAAGTTGACGGTGAACCGATTGCTCTCGCGATCGTCTACCCGAAGAGCGCACCGCAGGAGGAAGCGACGACGAAGTTGGTCCACTCCCTGCGCGACGACGTCATCCCCGCAACCGGTGTCATCGCAAAGGTCGGAGGCTTCACCGCGGCGAGCGTCGACTTCGCCGACTACCTCGGCGGACGCCTGCCGTGGCTCATCGGTGCGGTCCTCGTTCTTTCGTTCATCTTGTTGATGGCCGTCTTCCGCAGTCTGCTGGTGCCGTTGAAGGCCGTGATCATGAACCTTCTCTCGATCGGCGCCGCATATGGCCTGATTGTTGCCATCTTCCAGTGGGGTTGGGGCAAGGATCTGATCGGTGTCGGCAAGGCCGGACCAATCGAGTCGTGGGCACCGATGATGCTCTTTGCAATCGTGTTCGGTCTCTCCATGGACTATGAGGTGTTTCTCCTCTCACGCATCAAAGAGGAATACGACCGCACGAGGGACAACGCCCGCGCGGTGGCCGACGGTCTCGCCGCCACGGCCCGCGTCATCACCGCGGCCGCCCTCATCATGGTCTGCGTCTTCGCAGCCTTCGTTCTCGGCGACGACCGCCAGCTCAAACTGTTCGGCCTCGGCATGGCGTTCGCGGTCTTCATTGACGCCACGATCGTCCGCATGGTCCTCGTGCCGGCGACGATGGAACTGCTCGGTGACCGCAACTGGTGGATTCCGAAATGGCTCGATCGCGCCCTGCCGAAGATCGACGTCGAGGGACACCACTTGGCCGCGATCGAAACCACCGAAACGGAACTGGTCGCCAGCGGCGACAAGTGACCGAAAGCCACGGGAAGCCGCCAAAACCCACGGTTTGCAAGTGTTCGAGCGCTGTTGCTTGACAATTGCTCATCGTTTGGCGTAGCCCATAACGGACATGAGCAAGCCCCTCGTCATCGTTGAATCCCCCGCAAAAGCGAAAACAATCTCGCAATTCTTGGGTAGTGAATACGTCGTCCGTGCATCGGTCGGCCACATCGCCGACCTGCCGAGCAAGGGTCTCGCCGTCGATGTCGACAGTGATTTCAAGGCTGCATACGAGCTGACCGAACGCGGACGACAGGTCATCAAGGAACTCAAAGCCGACCTGAAGAACGCAAGCGTCGTCTACTTCGCAACCGACGAAGACCGCGAGGGCGAGGCCATCTCGTCTCACCTCCGTGAATACCTCAGTCCCAAAGTCGACTACCACCGCATGGTGTTCCACGAGATCACGAAGAGCGCAATTGCCGAGGCGATCGCCAATCCGAAGCAAATCAACGACAAGTTGGTCGACGCAGCCGAAGCCCGGCGAATCCTCGACCGCCTCTACGGCTACGAGGTCTCCCCCGTTCTGTGGCGCCGCGTGAATCGCGGCCTGTCGGCCGGTCGCGTGCAGAGCCCCGCGCTGCGGTTGATCGTCGAGCGCGAGCGCGAACGCATCGCATTCCGGTCTGCCGCCTACTTCGACATCGATGCGAAGACCACGACGACACCCGCTTTCACCGCGCGCCTCACCGCTCTCGACGGCGTCCGCGTCGCAACCGGTAAGGACTTCGACCAGCAAGGGTCTGCCGCCGCCAACGTCGTGGTCGTCACCGAATCGCGCTCCAATGAACTGGTCGGCGCACTGACAGGTCAGTCGCTCAGGGTCGCGAGCGTCGAGGACAAGCCGTATCGCTCGTCACCGAAGGCCCCGTTCATGACGAGCACGCTCCAACAAGAGGCCGGCCGCAAGCTGCGCCTGTCGGGCCGTCAAGTGATGAGCCTCGCCCAGAGCCTGTACGAAAACGGCTTCATCACCTACATGCGTACCGACTCCGTCGTCCTTGCCGCCGAGGCAATGGGCGAAGTGCGCGACACCATCCGCAAGGTGTACGGCAACGACATGCTCTCGCCGCAACCGCGGGCCTTCAACTCGAAGGTGAAGAACGCACAGGAAGCGCACGAGGCGATTCGCCCGACCCTTCCGCTGCGCGCGCCCGAGCAAGTCGAAGGTCAGTTGCGATCGAAGCAGGAGATTGCTCTCTACCGTCTCATCTGGCAGCGGACCCTTGCTTCACAGATGGCCGACGCCACCGGAGTCACCGTCAGCGTGAAGCTCGAAGCTGCAGCGGGTTCGACAACCTGCGAGTTCTCCGCCAGCGGCACGACCATCACGAAGAAGGGCTACCGCCAGGCATACGAAGACCTCCCCGACGACGATGACGACGACAAAGAAGCCGAGTCCGACTCCGTTCTCCTTCCCCCACTCAAGGCCGGCGACACCGTGCTCGTCAGCGAATGGGTCGGCAACGCCCACGCCACGACGCCACCCGCCCGCTACACCGAGGCAAGCCTCGTGAAGCGACTCGAGGAACTGGGCATCGGACGTCCATCCACGTGGGCATCGATCATCTCGACAATGGTCGACCGTGGTGACTACGTCCGCAAGAAGGGAACCGCCCTCGTCCCAACGTGGACGGCGTTCTCGGTGATTCGGCTCCTCGAGAACCACTTCACGAAACTCATCGACTACAAGTTCACCGCGACGATCGAAGAGGACCTCGACGCAATCGCGCGGGGTGAACGCGAGAAAAGCAACTGGCTGCACCACTTCTACTTCGGCGACCCCGCAAAGCGCAGCGAGGAACCGGGCCTAAAGCAGATCGTCGCCGACAACCTCGACGAAATCGATGCCGCGGAAATCAACACCTTCCCGCTCGGTGCGCACCCCGACACCGGCGACGACGTGGTGGTGAAGCCTGGCAAGTACGGACCGTACGTTCGCTGCGGCGAGAACACCGCCGGCGTTCCCGACACGTTGACGCCCGAAGACCTCACCCTCGACGTCGCACTGCAATTGCTCGCCGCGCCGAAGGGCGACGAGCCGATCGGCCAGAAAGACGGACTGCCCGTCTTTGCAAAGACCGGTCGCTACGGCGCCTACGTCCAGTGGGGTACCCCCGACGACCCCCCGCCCGGCATGGACAAGCCGAAGATGGTGTCGCTGTTCGCCACCATGAACATCGAGCGGTTCACCATGAAGGATGCAGAAGACCTTCTCTCCCTTCCGCGCACTCTCGGCAACGACCCGGCCGACGGCGAACCAATCACTGCACAGAACGGTCGCTTCGGTCCGTACATCTCGAAGGGCAAGGACAGTCGCACCATCCAGAGCGAAGAACAGTTGCTCACCATCTCTCTCGACGAGGCACTCACACTTCTCGCCCAGCCCCGCACCTTCGGCCGCGGCCGTGCCGCGCCGAAGCCACCTCTGAAGGAATTCGGCAACGACCCCGTCAGCGGCAAACCCGTCGTTGCAAAGGAAGGTCGCTTCGGCGAGTACGTCACCGATGGCGAAACCAACGCTGGCCTGAAGCGCGGCGACATCCTCGGCGACATGACCCCCGAGCGCGCCTACGAACTCCTGCAACTGCGCCGCGAGTACATCGCCGAAAACGGTGGGGCGCCAAAGAAGCGCGGTGCGCGCGCAGCAACCCCGAAGAAGGCCCCCGCGAAGAAGGCCGCCGCCAAGAAAGCCCCGGCCAAAAAGGCCCCCGCGAAGAAAGCAGCGGCCAAGAAAACAGCGACACGTCAGAAAGCCGACAAGACTGACGACTGATGGCCCGCGGCACATACATCGCGTTCGAAGGACTCGAGGGTTGCGGTAAGAGCACGCACGTCAAGCGACTCGCCGAGACACTCGGAGCAGTCGCCACGCGTGAACCGGGCGGCACGCGCATCGGCGCGATGCTGCGCGAGATTCTTGCCGATCCCGAAAACACCGACATCGACCCGCGCACCGAGCTCTTGCTCATGACCGCCGACCGTGCGCAGTTGATGAGCCAGGTCATCGAGCCCGCACTCGCGGCCGGCCAGCACGTCGTCAGCGACCGCAGCATTTATTCGACGCTCGCCTACCAGGGGTACGGCCGACGCCTTGGCGTCGACACGATCCGCGACATCAATACCTGGGCACTCAACCACACCCTTCCCGACTTCGTCGTGTGGATCCAGATTCCCCGCGACGAAGCCGAGCGCCGCCTTGCCAAGCGCAATCTCGACCGCTTCGAACGCGAGGGTGCTGATTTCTTCGCCCGAATCGCCGACGGCTTTGCGGAAATGGCGGCCGCCGACCCCAACCGGTGGATCATCATCGACGGCACCCTCCCCAAAGACGACGTTCAGGCCACCATCCACGCAGCCGTCTCACCGCACCTTTAACCCTGACAACATTGCCATCAATGAATCAATGGTGATCAATTCCCATGCGCGGCTTTGTGACGGCGTCGCGTTCGTAAAATCGAATGCAACACGCCCATAAAAGACTGACCCGATCCAGAGAGCAAGCACCGCTGCATCGACGTCGCGACGAATAAGGTCGCGTTCCTGCAGATCGAAGAGCGAATCCGCCAACTTTGCCGACTCGGTTTTCGTGAGGAGCGCGATCCGGGCAGCAATACCTTCATCGTGCTCGGCGAGCTGGTACGCGCGTGTACGCGCGAGCCGCAGACTGCGCCGCGACGCCGATCCTGACCCTTTTACCGCACGCTCGACGATACTCTTCAAGTCATCTCGCGTGACGCACCGGACAATCGCGTCACGAAAGTCGGCGTTGTCGCGCGTTGACTTCGCTTCGATGTCGTGCAGCACGGCGGCTGCAAGCAAGCCGGCCCGACTTCCATAGTGGTGATACAAGGAACTTCGCGAAGCGCGCGATCGCTCAAGAACGGCATCAATATTGAAAGCGTCGTACCCCTTTTCTTCGAGTTCTGCGATCGCACAATCGATCAACAAATCTGCAGTCCGACGTCCGTTGCCACGTGTCACTCGGGAACTCATCGCATCACGTTTTCACCTGACAGCACATATGCTTCGCTACTGTATAGATTATCCAATATGAACTTCCGCAAAAGCGAGTGTGTCCAGATTTCGTCAAGACGCAAGATCCGCATTTGCCGCTTCGTTGTCGTTGCAGTATTTCTCAGTTCTTGCGGCGTCGCCGAGACCACAACCAACCGCGACCGCAACGTGGGAGGAGACAACCCGATCTACGAGAGTCCCTACGACAACTATTCGGTTGAGGCCTATCAACGGGCAGTGTCGCGACCACTGGACCGTGGCTATGAAACACCGATAACGAGCGGTTCATGGGACCCGCGTCACTACGACACGGGTGGAACCGCAGCCCGTGCGCAATTAGCGAGCCCGCGCGTCGATCAACTGAGCCCACCTCCCATACCCGACCGTCCATCTCTTCGCACAGGTGGCGGCGCAACCGCTTCACCGTCGAAGACTTTGAAGACGCCCTCTGGATCGACCTACAAGACCGGTGCAATTGCCAAATCACTGGGTGGACTTGGCAACGCCGGCGCAATGGTTGGAGCATCCCTCGCAAGCGCAGGAATCGGCATGGCTCTTGATGCACTTGGCGCACCGCCATTCCTCACGTCGCTGTTCGGCGGCGGCGGGGACGCGGCAACCGCAGCTGCACTGGTCCAGATCCAAAAGACACTTGAGGAAATCAACCAAAAACTAGACGCAGCACTCGAGAAGATCGACTCCCTACAGCAATCAGTAAATGAACTGACTGCAGCGGTGCAGAATCTCGCGCAAAACACCTGCCGTGACTCCGCGACCGCAACGTGGAATTCGATGCGGTCGAAGGCAACGGCAGTCGAGGAAACGTGGCGCAACATCTTCATCGACAATCCGCTCATCGACAGCTCGACATCGGTGGCCGCACTCACTGCGACCCAGCGCTCGGACCTCGCGCGCTTGGCCGCAAAGACATTGACACTCTCACCGCTTCAGCTCATCACCACGCTGACCGAGGACTTTGTCGGTAATGCATCCTTCGATCAAACGACGTCATCAACTTCAGGGCTGTTGTTCCAGGTCCAGAAGTGCACACTCATCTCCAAACGCTTTCTCACCAACAAGGACACGAGCGACTGGCAGCGTCTCGGCGTACTCGTCATGACCATGATGTCTCACGCTGCCCAAATCGCGATTTTTGATGAGTTCTACAAGTCAGTAGTGACACCCGACAGACTCCCGGACCTGCGTCAGATCAACATGATCAATGCGGTGCTGCGCCAGGCGACAGCGATCATCGGCTTCCACACGAGCATGCAAATCCCCGAGGGACAGGTTCTCGACACGGTGACGAACAAGATGTGGAGGCTCGCACCAACTGCTTCCGGCTCACCTGAGTCAGTCAGCTTGATCGACGCTCTCAAGTCGTGCCTGCCCGACGAAGACCTTCTCACCAACTACGCCCCTCTCGCGTCGTGGAGTGGCTTTGAGACCCACAACCTCAGCAAATGCGTTGCAACGGCCGAAGAAGCAAGAAACCTGACCGGGAAGCCCCTCGACATGTCGCCGTACAGCAAGGCCGAATCACGTCGTATCACCGATGCGAGTGCCTGGAGAATCCCCATCGGCGCGGAGTTCACGCGAGCTGAAGCAAATTTCGGTTCGGTCGCCAAGGACGCTACCCCAGGGCTCTTGGATGGGGGTGTCAACAATGCAGGAGGAACGTTCGCCGAATGGTCCACGGCGACATGCGGATCGGGCAATGCGAAGTGCCCAACACCGGGGGACTACCTGACAAGGTTCGGTTCGGCGAACGTCTTTGACGGGCTCGGCATCGTATGGACCAACACATCAATGGCAGTGGTTGGATCCGCTGGATCACTCACCACAGATGGTCGAAGGAACTGGACAACCGAAGGCACCTTTCACAATGGGGCCTATGGAGCCTTTAATCAAGGATCGGTCAGGTTTGACAATGACCAGATCTATGGGTGGAGCGAAGACGGGGAACCTCAGTATTTCGGATACAGCGGAGCATTGCGTCGCTACACAATATTTCGCGGCAACATCTACCAAAACAATGGCATGGTCCCCAACCTCAAGTCACTCCTCAGAATTTCGAATGAGCGTCGTGTTCGCGACTTTCCAGCCATGTTCAACGATGCGTGGTGGACGGACGTGCAGCGCGACAATTTCTGTTTTCGTGTGACGAACAACATCACGAAAGGTGCGCCACGCAACGACTGGTACACCCCGTATTTCGCCGAAGTTGCCGTGCTCAATTTTGGGCCCTCGACCTCGGCTCCGCGTGCTCTCATCACAGTAAATGGCAGCAAAGTTGACGCTTCACAACCCGACAACTATCTGCCTACTGCCCCGGGCAAAGTTGCGGCCTACTACGCGAATCGCTTCGGAGCATCCAGTGCCCTCATTGGCTGCGCTCACGACTGGTACGCCACGACTGTCGTCGATCTTCCGGAAACAGCTCAGAGCGTGTGGGTGCGCGATCTTGCACCACGAGAGATCTACTACTCGGTCGGCGGCACTACCGGACCCACGCCAATCGGCGACATGCGACTGCTGCAACGCGAACTCGAGCCGCCGATGGTCTCAATTCTGACAATGGGTGGGAGAGCATCGATCGTCACACTGCAGGCACGTTCGGTCTCTGATCGTGGTGCAATCGTCAAGTGCCTCGTCGATGATCCAGTCGAACCCGTTCGCCCGGATGAAGTTCTCGCGCGTGGAATGGATTGTCCGGCGTACGAGTTCGACCTGCCGAATGGACTGCACGATGTGTGGGCAGTCGCCTCGCGTCAACGCAGTATTCCAGCCACAAAACAGGTCGTCGCCGTGACGTCACCGATCGAGCGAGCCAACGCGCTGATTTATGGAACGGCGCTTCCTGAACTCATTCCGGAAGCGCCGACATCTCCAAGTCTCCCAACCACGACGACACAGCCGACAAATCTCGAACTGACCGTTGCCCAACAAACTCCCGCAACCACGACGACACAGCCGACAAATCTCGAACTGACCGTTGCCAAACAAACTCCCGCAACCACGACTCCTCCATCGCCAACCGCGCCGAATTCAATCGAACCAGCGGACAGCCCCGTTGCACCCGACGTCGCACAAGAGCCCACAATTGCTCAGGTTGCTCAAGCCATGACTGCCCGTGACGCAGGTGGGATCGATACCGGTTCGCTCTTACGGAAGTTGAACGTCACGAGTCGACCCGGAGATCGTGTCGAGGTCACAGTGACGCCGCAGTCGCGAAGTATCTGTCGTTACGTGGTTCCTCATGTTGTTCCGCTCAAGCGTGGTAGGTGCAGAGTCTCGGTCAAAATCACAACTCGCCGCGGAAGTCGCGACCAAAAGACCATCACTCTCAACGTCGGTTGAGGAGTCAGTCGAGTTCCATCAATCGATTGTCGACCAATCGCAGAAGGAGACTGTGACCAGGTTTTCAATCAATGGGGACCTTGATCGTCGTCTTGTTGGTTTGGTATCCGTCGAGAGGTTTTCTGGCCCGCGCGACTACATCGGAACCCCAGGGTCCCAGCAGAATGTGTTGCTCTGCTGCCGATGCTCCGAGGACGTAGTTCTCGTCCAATTTCAACATCGGCTGGTTACAGACGGTCACGAGATCCATTTTCGGGTGCTTCTTGCGACTTGTCGAGAAAATCGACCGCATCGTCGCGGCCTGTTCGGAGGGCAGAGCGTCGAAATAGGTATCGGGAGTATCGACACGGCGCGACGATGTCGAACCCAGTGAATACATCACGAGAGCATTTGCATGCGCCTGGCTGAAATCGTGTTCTTTGCGCAGAACAGAGATTTGTTCCGCATACGCACGGCCTGCGAGCTCCGCCATGACTCGGTACCAGTGAGCCATCGACTTGCCGCTCTCCTAACACAAGCCGAAGTTGAATCAGTGGAGGTGTCAGTGGTCTCGAAGCCGAAGTATCCAAGACCCTGTCGGACCAGAAGTTCCTCGACTCGGTCGGTGACCCCGAATCAGAAACCGACATGACCCGTCTCGGGTTCTCGCGCTTCACCTCCGGCCAATTCGCCGAGCTCCTCGCCGGACGGATCGAAGATCGAATCACGGAGACCGATGACAAGAAGCAGTGCATCACCGATGAGTTTGAGACGATGGGCAATGAAGCAGTTGTCGACGGATTCAATGCTTTCGGCAGCAACGACAAGGCCAACGTAAGCGCAACGAAGCTGACTACCCTGCAAATGCTCCCACCGAACCCGACGAAGGGTTGATGGTCGACCAGCTCGTCGTCAGCGACCGCTGCATCTATTCGACACGCGCCTACCGGGGCTACGGCCAACGCCTCGGTGCCGAAACGATCCGAGACATCAATTCCCGGGTACTCGACCAATACCTTCCCGACATCGTCGTGTGGATCCAGCTTCCCCGCAACGAAGCCGACCGCCGCCTCGCCAAACGCAATCTCGACCGCTTCGCACGTGAGGGTGCCGACGGCTTTGCGGACATCGCAGCCACTGATCCCAACCGATGGATCATCATCGGCGGCACCCCCCAATCCGACGTTCAAGTCGCCATCCATGCAGCCGTCGCACCACGCCTGTCGCTCTGACGGTTCAGCCATTCCGACACCCGTACCTATGCAATACTGCGCACAAGGAGGTAGCCATGAACCTGAAAGTCGCTACTCGAATCGTTCCCGTGATGTTCCTCGCACTCGCCGCCTGTGGAGGTGATTCCGGAGGTGACTCCGGCGACAAGTTGAAGGCGGCCGTGTCCGAAGCCTTCCTGGAAAATGCCGGCGACGAGGACATGCCCTTCGCTGTCGACAACGAGATGGCAGGCTGCGTCGCAGACGTGGTTCTCGGCGATGCCACCTACAAGGACAAACTGCAGTCAGCTTTCGACGAAGGACTGAGTGGTCAGAAGTTGCTCGACTCGGCGGGCGACCCCACGTCGGACGAAGAGATGATGGCGCCGATCTTCTCGTGCTTCGGCAACGAGCAACTTGTCGAGCTTCTGTCGACCGAGGCGGTCGACGCCAGCACCGTGACCGATGAAGAAAAGCAGTGTCTCGTCGATGAGTTCGACAAGATGGGCAAGGACCTCGTCGTTGAAGGGTTCATCGCTCTCAGCACCGACAATGCCAGTGGCGATGGCGCCACCAAACTCACTGCGGCGATGATCTCGTGCTTCGGTGTCGACTCCTTCGGCTGATTCACATCACTCCGTCGGTCATGCAGCGCCGGCGCTCTCGACGGGGCGGGGATTCCCACCCGGACCGCGCAGCCACCGCGCGATGGCGCTGCGCATCAGCGGTCGTTCGAAGTACGTGTAGGTCGCTGCCGACATCGCCACGACGATGACGGGTATCAGGATCAAACGAAGTCGCCAGTCAAGTGACAAACCGTGACGGTTGAACATCCACACGACGGGTAGCTGCCACAAGTAGAGGCCGTACGAGATCTCACCCAACCACTTGAGAGGACGAAGTTCGAGAATCCTCACCAACGGGCAACACGCGAATGAGAGCGAAAGAATCACGACAAGGCAGGCGAAGTCGAACAGCGCCATGCCGCCTTTCCAGATGAACGAACCGTCTGCACGCCCCTTGGCGACGATGATGCCGGCCGCAACAACCGCAAGCAGCGACAGAAAGCCGAGAACGCGAGGCAAAGCGTTGCGGAAGTTCAACCAGATGAACGCGCCCAGCACACCAATGACGAGGCTGCTGATGCGGGTGTCGGTTCTGATGTAGACGTCGAACCAACCTTTCTCGTCAAAGACGCGGCCCGCATTCAGAACGAGCGGGATGAGAATCGCCACCAGTACGAGACCCGCCCAACGGGTCTTGCGCGCGGCGATGGCGAGCGGAATGACCAGCATCGGCGCGACGATGTAGAACTGGCCTTCGATCGACAAAGACCAAATTGCGACGTTGTCTTTCAAGACGCTCGTGTTCCCGCGAATCGCGAAGTTCGAGTACTGGAAGATCGTGGACACGATCCCCGTGATCTCCTCGGAGAGCCCGTAGTCGGGTGGATAGCCGATCAGCGCGACATAGACGACGTGTGCGGCGAGAAACAACAGGGCGAGCGGCATGATCCGCATGAAGCGACCGGCGAAGTAGCTGCGCAAGCCCGCGCGACGCGATCCCGCCCGAATCGTCCAGAGCCGATACGTGATGAGAAAGCCGCTCAAAACAAAGAAGACGTTGACGCCCAGGAAGCCGCCTCGGGGGAACACCTTGTACCACCCGTACTTCATGAGTTCGGGAACACCGAGCCAGATGTGCGACGCAAACACCAACAAAACGGCCAGTGCCCTGACGCCGTCGAATCCGAGAATTCGGCCGTCGTTCTTCACGGCCGGTTCAGTACTCACGGTCGTTTCCCTCGTCCCCGATCAACCCGCGACCACGAGGTTCACACTTCGAGAGGACGTCTTTCCACCGCGTGGTGTCACTGAAACGGTGAGCCTGCACGCACCCGGCTTCAGGCCGATGATCGCCGCACCCCGCACCCGACACACCGCGACGGAACCTGGTCTCACCTTCAGAGCAACACGCGCACCCGACACAACCTTCATGCCGGCGTAGCGCGCCACCGCCACGGCCGATGCCGACCGCTTCGTGGTCACGGTTGGCTGTCGTGACGGCACCTGCAACGTCGTCGTCGTGGTCGGCGACGGGACAACCGTGGTTGACGTTGTGCTGGGCACCACCGATGTCGTCGGCGCGACCACTCCCTCCCCGGCCGTCAGCGTCGTCTTGATGACCGGCGATGAATAGTGGAAACCACTCACACTCACCTTCAACCACGTGCCGTCATCAGCAACCGCGACATCGGCCGTTCGATCCTTTCCATCGCTCTGGCTGATTGCCACGGTAACGGAAAGCTTTCCCTCGCCGATTCCGTACAGACACCGCGCCGTCGCACTGCGCATGACGAAGTTGTACGTGCCGACGATTTCTTGGCCGCGCTCGTTGTAGTGCGGTGATGCGACAGTGTACGAAAACGACTTGTCACTCTGCGAGTAGTTCGGCGGTCCAGCGGCGTAACCGGTGGCGTTCGTGGTCACAAAACCGTGGAGAACACTGGTGTCCGCAAGACAGTTGGTTGACGACGCATTACCTGGTGGGCCCGACGGAGGCGTGACCATTGAACTCGTCAGGGTCATGTACATCCAGTGTCCCCGCACCCACGACGCTTTGTCCTCGTAGAACGGCCGCCAACCCTCCACGGCTGACTCCGCACCGGCACTCTGTGGATTGGACTGCCCACACATCGACGTCAACGTGCAACCACCCGTCACGAGAGCCGCCGGCAGTCTGTCCACCTTGGTCCACGTCGCGACCGCGGGTACCTGAGCGGGGTTCGCCTGTACCCGCAGCGTCGTCACGCCGGCCGATGTCGAAAATGAAATGTCCGGGTCGAAGATGCGCCCGTGCAGCCAACCAGTGGGTGGCGTCGACAAACGCAATGACAACGAAAAAGCGGTATCCGCCGGAAAGTCCTGGCGGGCGGCACACGAGCCTTCGGCGACGGTCGCGCAATTGGCCCAAGGCTCGCCCGATGGATGTGAAACTCCGCCGCGCTCGGGCGACGGCACATTGCGCGCAAAGCTCCCGGTCACAACCTTCACCGGGTACAGCGACGCATGAATCGTCGGCGACGTCAGCGATTGGCGCGATGAAGTCGATTGCCCCGATACCGAGACGATCGCCATGTACTCGTTCCCGGCGTTGTGCGGCGTGTTCGGCAGAGTCCAAATACTGGGCGAAGAACCCGTTGGAATTTTCGCCGACGCATCACCGGCGAAGTCGGCAAGTCCTGCTTCGGGGAAAAGTCGCGAAAACGTTGCCGTCTCGGTGGTTGCGCTCTTGGCCTTCGAACCAATCGATTCGATGCAGTCGATCTGAATGGTCGATCCACAGGGAGGGAGGATCGCGTACACCGACACGGTCGACCCGCCACAGATCGCATCGTCGAGCGACTTGCACAACTTTCCCGTCGAATTCCTGAGTGTCGACACCAATCGCGTGTGGGAGATGTCGTCGTCGATGTACAGCCCCATGTATCCGATGCCCGGACTGGTCGGCCACGCAAATGAACCACCGTCGTACGTCTGCGCCGCAGGCTTTGGTGCCGCCGCTTCTGCACGGGGCACACAGACGACAAGCGCCCCGAGAATCGCCGTAAGAACTTTCTTCTTCGACATCGACCTCAACGTTACTTCGGGCGGGTTGAGTAGTATTTCCTCGATATCGCTCTTCTTCAGTTCGCCCACGATTCGTGGTGTCCAATTCAAGAACCGTCTGTGGATTTCGCCGATGTGCCAATACTCGGTAGTCCACGGTGTGGTCAATGCATGGCGCCAGCAATGGCATGGGTCGCTCGCAGTCGGGGGACTTGGACTGGTCATGACCGAGGCAATCGCGGTCAATTCCATCGGGCGTCACTCGAGCTCGAACGCGCGCGCCGCATCAAGTGAATCAGCGCGCTCGAACGGACTCGAAATCCTCACAACGTAATCCATGGGTGTCCTGCGAAATCGTGTGACCAGCCAGGTTGTTCCTCAACTACGCCGTGCCGTCACATCTCCCACTTAGGAGACTTCCGTATAACCAGAATTTCACGATGCTTGTTTTCTTGCTGTTCAGGACGACGGCGAGCTCAGAGAAGTATCATTCGATGAGAGATTCGTTGGAGCCATGGCTCCATCACTTCAGCATCACCCGTTGGCAAGAGCGGTGACTCTCGGTTGCTAGCGTGAAATTCACTATGCCCGCTCGATTCACCCTCAAACAACGCCTTCGTTATCGATTCGACAATGGTTTGGCCCGTGGCATCGGTGCCGTTCTCTTGTGGCTTGGGACAATCACCGCAGTTCTCGTCCTTGTAGTTTCCGCACTTACATGGGTCTTCAAGCTGGGGCCGTCGAATGAGCCGACCAGCTTTCTGGAAAGTATCTGGCTCGCCGCGGGCCGTTATCTCGATGCAGGAACGTTCACCGGCGACCAAGCGTCGGGTTACCGCGTGTTCGGTGTGCTCATCACTATTGTCGGCATTTTCATTGGTGCCGCAATCATCGGTCTGATTTCCAGTGGGCTCGACACTCGACTGCAAGAACTACGTCGCGGCAAGTCAGAGGTGATTGAAAGTGGCCACACGCTCATCATCGGGCGCAACGCCAAGTTGCCGAGCATCATTTCGGAACTCGTTGAGGCCAACCGAAGCAACCCCGGCCACGTCATTGTCATCCTCAGCCCCGACGACGTTGTTGAGGTCACCGATGCGTTGAACCGTGATGTCGCTGAGATGGGTAACTCGCGCTTGGTTGTCCGAAGTGGTCTCCCAACTCGTCTCGCCGACCTTCTGCGAATGAACCCTCACGATGCGAAATCAATCATCGTGCTTAACCCTGAAGGAGAAGAGTCGAACACATACGGCGTCAAGGTGATTTTGGCTTTGCACAAAATTCTTGGTGAATCATCAACAGTTCAAGTCATCGCTGAAATCGAGGGCGAAGACACCTCGCAAGCCCTACGTGAAGTTGTGGGTAATCGCCTTGTTCCTATTTCGCCGACGGAAATCATTGCTCGCATTACGGCACAAACCTCTCGAGCCGCTGGCCTTGGATTGATTTACCAAGAGTTGCTCGACTTCGACGGTGATGAAATGTACGCAAAGGTCGTTCCTCAAAACCTCGTTGGTCGAACGTTTGGCGAACTACTACTCGCCTCATCCAACGCGACAATCATCGGGTTGCAACAGAATGACGGCTCAGTCCTGCTCAGCCCACCGCTTTCCACCGTTGTAGCCAATGGAGATTCGGTCATTGGTATCGCGGAAGATGACTCCGTTTTCAACTTGGATCTGGTGCCCGAGCGCTGGCAACCAAATGCGGAGAAGCAACCGGCCTCGGCCGAATTCAAGCGCGAGAGATCGCTCATCATCGGATGGAACCAGATGGCGCCACGCGTCATCATGGAAATTGAGGCAGACGTGGCCTCGGGGTCTGAGTTGGTGGTGCTGCTGAACCCCGACCTTCATAACCCAGCATCGGTTGGTGCTCACATCAACCGACTCGGTCTTGCCAATCAATCGCTGCAATTTGTGGAAGGCGACACCATTGCACGCGCGTCAATCGTTGCAGCCACGGAGTCGGGTGAGTTCGACCACTACCTCATCTTGTGTGAGAACCCGCCTTTTCAGATCGACGAAGCCGATGCTCGTGTGCTTCTGAGTTTGATGCACTTGCGTTCAGTTCACCCCACGACCGAGGGCAACATCGTCACCGAGTTGCGCGACCCGGACGATGTTGAATTAGCAAGCGATGGCAATGGCGATGACTTCATCGTGAGCCAGCAACTCATCAGCTTGCTTCTTGCACAATTGAGTGAAAACCCTCAACTCGTTGAAGTGTTCAGTGATCTCTTTGGTGCACACGGTTCTGGGATTGACAAGCACCCCTTTGAGCGTTACGCGGCAACATCACCTGCAACTTTTGCCGAGGTCATCGCTGAAGCCCGCAATTCAGATGTTGTTGCTATCGGATATCAGTGTGCCGCTGCTGTAGGCCGGCCCGGCTTTCTTTCGGCAGGAATCCGGCTCAACCCGCCCAAAGACGAACGCATTGCGTTCAGCGCCGGCGACCGAGTGATTGTTCTCGCTCAGCGCGCGTAGCGCTTTCGCGCTGAAACATCGGCGACTGAACCGGTCCGTTACCAAGTCGTCGGAGCGTCGCCCTACCCATTCCCCATGGTTCCAATGAGGCGTGGGGTCATGGCCTTTGGGAATCACCGAGGCGGGTAATGAGGCTGTCGATTGTCTGTCGAGTGACACGCCCGTCACCGCCGATCTTGCAGCTGAGGAGCGAACCTTGGGCGACGATTCGTTGGAAGATTGACGCGGACAGACTGAACCGTCGAGCAGGACCTGGAAACCTTTGTCGGGTCTCGGTCTCCGCCAGCGCGCTCGAAGGGACTCGAACCCCTAACCTTTTGATCCGTAGTCAAATGCTCTATCCATTGAGCTACGAGCGCATGCACCTGTGATTTCGGTGCGGGTCGAAGTGTAAAGGCAAAAGCGCCGAGTGCCTACTGGGCGACGTCCCAGGGGGCCCAGCCGGAGCGCTGGTACATGGCGTAGGCCGCGGTGGCGTTGGTACGGGCGTCCAGCAATTGCGAGGCGTTGGTGATGCCGAGGGTTCCGAGGAACGTTTTGTTGGCACCGAAGTAGATCTGGAACAGCCCGAGACAACACCAGCTGTGCGCGACGTGGTTGAGGTGGCTCTCTCGCTTGGCGATCTTGAGTGCGCGCCGTTCGAGTTTGTCGGGGAAGATCTCGCGGATGATGGCCGTGGATTCCGCGGCAGACAATCGGACTTTCGGAACGACAAGTTTCGGGGCGGTTGCCTCGGCCTCGACGCTGGTCCCCGGTCGGCTGAAGGTCGCGCCTTTGGGGACGCAGAGAGACTGGCCCGGGAGAATGACGGTGCGGGCCGTGGCGTTGTTCGCCTTCAACAGTGCGGACAGCCCAACTCCGGCGTACTCGGCGAGGAGACTCCAAGAGTCGCCACGCTCGACAATAAAAGAGATGCATACCGCGCGGGCAGATGGCGCCCCGACGGCCGGCCCGGTGACGAGACCGAGAGCCAAGCCGATCGAGGCGACGACCCGAAACAGGGGGGAGTGTTTGGTCATATCCAGCTCCTGCAGATTCCGCCCGCAAGACCCTGTCGGTCTATCCGTCACCGCGGACAAATGCAATGGGCTGGGAGAAAACCCAGTGTTTTCACTGTGGATATTGGCGGAGAGGGTGGGATTTGAACCCACGGTCCGCTTTAACACGGACAACGCCTTAGCAGGGCGCCCCATTCGGCCACTCTGGCACCTCTCCTGGGAAAGGGGAGTCTACGGCGCGCCGCCCCCGATCCGAACGGGCCGCCGGACTTGTGAACAGTTGGTCACAGGCGTGTGATTGGCCGGGGCGGACTGAATTCGGGGGTTGGCCTCACACCTATTATCTCTTCAACGCACCAGCCATTTCCGGGGAGGAAATTTTGAACAAGCGTTTGAGCAAGAAGTGGTTGCCCCTCGCAGCCACAATCGCTCTCGGTGTCGGTCTCGTTGCCTGTGGCGACGACAACGGCTCGAGCAGCGAAGACACCACCGCAGCGGCCGAGGCGACCGCGGACACGACTGCACCTGCAGACACGACCGCGCCAACCGACACCGCAGCGGCAACCGAGTCCAGCGAAGCGGCGGCTCCGGCCGGCGATTGGTCGGCGAACTTCAAGCCGTGGGAAGAGGGCGCTGCGCCCGTTGCCTGTGGTCCGAAGGACGGCGGCGCGCTGAAGGCTGCTTGGGTCTATGTCGGCCCGATCAACGACGGTGGTTGGACACAAACCCACGATGAAGCTCGCCAGAAGGTGCAAGAGCACTTCGGTGACAAGATCGAAACCACTTACAAGGAGAACGTGCCCGAAGGTGAGCAGGTCAGCCAGGTCATCGAAGACCTGATCGCCGACGGCAACACCGTGATCTTCGGTACCTCGTTCGGTTTTCAGGATGCGTTCCTCGCAGCAGCAGAGAAGCACCCTGACGTGTGCTTCGAGTTTGCAACTGGTTACAAGAGCGCGGGCAACCTGTCGCAGTTCTACGGCGCAGCCGAAGACACCGACTACCTGACGGGTATGGCCGCTGGCGCAGCATCGAAGAACGGCAAGCTCGGTTACCTCGCATCGTTCGGTATTCCGGAAGTCGTTCGCGGCATCAATGCATGGACGCTCGGCGTTCGCGCGATGAACCCCGACGCAACCGTGAAGGTCGTGTGGGTCAACAGCTGGTTCGACCCGCCGAACGAGCGCAAGCAGGCCGAGGCTCTCATCGCCGCGGGCGTCGACGTGCTCGGCATGAAGGGCATCGACTCACCAGCAACGGGCGACGCGGCCAAAGCGAAGGGCATTCCGTGGGCGGGTTACAACCGGGACAACAGCGCCAATTACGGCGATGTGTGGCTGACGGGCACCCAGTACCACTGGGACGTCTACGAGATTCCGCGTCTGCAGCAAGTGCTTGATGGTGCATGGGTTGCGGGCAACTACTACGGCAACATCGGTGACGGCTTCGTTGGTCTGTCGACCTACGGCGATCTCGTCTCTGCAGAGACACGCGCCACGATCGACGCAAAGAAGGCCGAACTTGCCGCAAACCCGGGTGGAGAGTTCACCGGCCCGATCAAGGACACCGCAGGCAAAGAGCAGCTCGCCGCAGGCAAGCAGCACACCTACGAAGAATTGATGGGCATGCAGTACCTCGTCGAAGGCGTCGACGGCGAAATTCCCGCCGGCTGATCCCACAGACAATCGGACATGAACGCGAGGGGCGGGCCTTTGGGCCCGTCCCTCAGCGTTTCTACTAGCGTCTTGCCGGAAGTGAGGACTCGTCGGTGAGGGGCATGTGAGATGACGAACAGCGCTGTGCGCATGACGGGGGTAGTGAAGCGCTTTCCCGGCGTCGTCGCGAACGACGGAGTGAACTTCGAAGTTCTGAAGGGTGAGGTTCACGCGCTCCTCGGTGAGAACGGTGCCGGAAAGTCAACTCTCTCGAACATCCTCACGGGTCTCTACCGACCCGACGAGGGGACCATCGAACTGAATGGTGCGCCGATGTCGTTCGCCTCGCCAAAGGCCGCGCTCGACGCGGGCATCGGAATGGTGCACCAACACTTCCGCCTCGTCGAGCCGTTCACCGTCGCCGAGAACGTCATCCTCGGGAACCAGGAGACGCCTTTCCTCATCGATGCCGAATCGATCATCGATCGCGTCAATGAACTGGCCGCACGCTACGACATGGCCGTCGATCCGAACGCAAAGATCTGGCAGCTGAGCGTCGGGGAACAGCAGCGCGTCGAGATTCTGAAGGTGCTGTACCGCGGAGCGCAGGTGCTGATTCTCGATGAACCAACGGCGGTGCTCACTCCAATCGAAGCTGATGCCCTGTTCCGGACCTTGCGCGCGATGACCGCCGAAGGCCGCACCGTCATCTTCATCTCCCACAAGCTCGACGAGGTGATGAGCGTCTCCGACCGCATCACGGTGCTGAGAGGCGGTCGAACCGTCGGCACCGTCGCAACAATGGACACCTCCACGCGCGAGTTGGCCAGCATGATGGTCGGGCGCAGCGTCGAGTTCTCGCGCGTGGTGCGCCGCAACCCGGGCGTGCCGGCCGACGTGGTTCTCTCACTGTCACAGGTGAACTGCGACGACGACCGGGGCCGCCACGCTCTTCATGACGTGTCGCTCACCGTTGGTCGTGGCGAGATCGTTGGTGTTGCGGGTGTCGCGGGAAATGGTCAACGCGAACTCGCCGAGGTGATCGCCGGTATGCGCAGTTCTACGAGCGGGCGAATCGCCGTCGCCGGCAACGAGGTTCCGAACGGAAAGGCACGCGCCGCAATTGCAGGCGGTGTGGCCCACGTTCCCGAGGATCGTCTCCATACGGGGCTCGCGGCTGGCCACTCGGTCGAGGACAACATGGCACTGAAGAACTACCGCACTCCCCTGTTGTCGAAGTTCGGGCTGCTGCGACGCAACGTCATCGCCACGCAAGCGTCCGATCTCGTCACCAAGTACGACGTAAAGACGCCCGACACCGCGACACCGGTTCGCTTGTTGTCGGGAGGAAACGTGCAGAAAGTCCTTCTGGCTCGTGAATTCTCGACCAGGCCGAAGGTTCTCATGGCAGCGTCCCCGACGCGTGGACTCGACGTGGGTGCCATCGAGACGGTTCGGGGACGACTTGTCGAGGCAGCCGATGACGGTGTCGGGATTCTTCTCATCAGCGAAGACCTCGAGGAGATCATGTCGCTCGCCGATCGGATCGTCGTCATTTACGAAGGGCGTCTGGTCGCCGACATGCCTGCGGCCGATGCGACCCGCGAACAACTCGGGCTCTTGATGGGCGGGGCGAAGATGGAGGCCTCGCGGTGAAATCGCCGATTCGACTCGAACGCCGTCTCAAACAGCCGCGCTGGCTGAACTGGGCGATTCCGTTCATCTCCCTTCTCGGTGCGTTGATCGTCGGAGCGGTGGTTCTCCTCGCAACCGGCAAGAACCCCCTTGACGTCTACTGGCGGATTCTCGACCGTGGTTTCCTCTCCAAGAGGTCGATCACCGGAACGCTCCGCACCGCGACTCCTCTCGCCTTCACCGGTATGTGTGCGGCGGCGGCGTTCCGCCTCGGCGTCATCAACATCGGCGGCGAAGGCCAGCTGTACGTCGGAGCGGTCGGAGCGGCGTTAGTCGGCTTGTGGCTCGGCGGATCGGTCCCCGTGGGAATCACCATCATCGTCATGGTCGTCGCCGGCATGTTGTTCGGGGCGATGTACGCATCGATCGTCGGCGTGTTGCGCTCGCAGTTCAACACCAATGAAATCATCACTTCGTTGATGATGAACTACATCGCGGGAATCATCCTCAACTATCTCATCTTCAACTCGCGCTCGTACTGGCGCGATCCCCGCTCGGTTGGATTTCCATCGGGTAAGCCGCTCGACGAAAGAGCGCACTGGCCCTCGTACGAACTCTTCGGGTTCGGCGTTTCCTTCGGTTTCCTCATCGCGGTCGTCGCCGCGATCGTCCTGTGGATCATCTACAAGCGCAGCCGCCTCGGTTTCGAGATCGGCATCATTGCCGACTCGCCGCGTGCGGCCCGTTACGTGGGCATCCGCACCAAGTGGACCATCGTGGCGGTCACCGCGATGTCGGGGGCACTCGCCGGTATCGGTGGTGCCAGCCAGGTGGGCGACTTTGCCCACTACCTCGACGCCAAGGGACTGCAGCTGAACAACTTCGGCTATACGGGAATCGTCGTTGCCGCCCTTGCCCGATTGAACCCACTTGGTGCAATCCTCGTCGCGGTGCTGCTGGGTGGTCTCACCAACGCCGGCTACTCGCTACAGGGCCCCGACTTCCCCAGCGGACTCGTCGGAACCCTGCAGGGGCTCATTCTCTTCACCGCGGTTGCCGGTGAGATCCTCACCAAATACAGGCTCCGGGCCAATCGCGCAGCAAGCAAGGCGGTGACGGCATGAACAGCAACATCTTCATCGTCATCGCGTGGTCGGCGATTTTCTACGGAACGCCGTTGTTCTTCGCTGCGCTCGGTGGCGTTTTCACGGAACGTAGCGGCGTGCTGAACCTCGGCGTCGAGGGCATGATGCTCATCGGTGGGGTCACGGGTGCGTGGGCGTCCCTGCACGTCGGCGGTTCCGCATGGTTCACCCTCAGTGCAGCAATCTGCATCGCCATGGCGGCGGGCGCAGTCGTGGCCGCCCTACATGCATTCCTGTGCGTCACGTTGAAAGCGAATCAAACGGTCGCGGGTCTGTCCATCACAATCTTCGCCGGTGCGGTTGGTTTGTCCAGTTACTTCGCCAACATCTGGAAGGTGGCCGAAGATCCCGTCACGCGGCAGATCCGCCGGCTCGACGTGTTCGGACTCGCCGATACCCCGATCGTCGGCCCCCTTCTTTTCAACCACACGATCCTCACTTACCTGTCATGGGTGATGTGCGCGGTTGCGTCGTGGTATCTCTTCCGTACGAAGATCGGTCTCCAGTTGCGCGCGGTCGGCGAGTCACCCCAAACAGCCGACGCGATGGGCATCAACGTCGTGAAGTACCGGTACATCCACACGATGCTCGGCGGGGCGCTCGCCGGTCTCGGTGGTGCCTTTTACAGCCTTGCAATCGTGCCGACATGGGTCGACGGCATGACGAAGGGTGCGGGCTGGATCGCAATCGCGCTCGTGATCTTCGGTTTCTGGCGGCCGGGGTTGACGCTGCTCGGTGCCTACTTGTTCGGTGCATTGCAGTCGCTCGGCACGGTGCTCAAGTCGCGCAGCTTTGACATCCCGGGTGACGTTCTCGACGCCCTGCCGTTCGTCATGACGATCGTGGTGCTCGTTCTCGTGTCCACTCGCTTCGCCCACAAGCGCATCGGTGCCCCCGCAGCTCTCGGCGTGCCGTACGAGCGTGAAGAACGGTGACTTCGCCGACGTCGCTCACGAACACTTCGCCCGGACTGCGGCGTGGTTGGTTGCCGATCGGTCGCCCCGAAGAATTCGCACTGGACACTCCGTCTCGCGTCGAGCTGTTGGGCGAAGGCATCGTCGTCGTACGACGAGAGTCCGGCCTCACCGCGTTTGCCGACAGGTGCGCACACCGCAACGCTCGACTGAGCGATGGCCGCATGGTCGACGGCTGCATCGAATGTCCCTACCACGGTTGGCGCTTCGACGCGGCCGGACAATGCGCGCACATCCCCGCACTCGGCGTCGACGCAACCGTTCCGCCCACCGCCCATCTGTCGCCGTACCGTTTGCAAGAGCGCTACGGCCTGGTGTGGGCCGCACTCGACGACCCGGTGTGCGATCTTCCCGAGATCGCCGAGTGGGGCGATTCTTCTCTTCGGCAGATCTGGTTGCCACCCGTCGACATCCGCGCCGCGGCGGGACAGTTCGTCGACAACTTTCTCGATTTCGGTCACTTCCCCTTCGTCCATGCAGGAACTTTCGGGGCCGGCGAGGACGAGTTGATCGGTGACTACGAGGTGCAACGACGTGACGATGGCTGGGGATTCGTCGTCGAGTACCCGCACACGATCCACAACAATGAAGACCCGTTGGTGAAGACGGGCGAGCATCCCCTCGTTCAGCCACGCAACATGACGTACACCTTTGGCGCTCCTTTCACCATCGTTCTGCGTCTCGAGTTGCCCATCACCGGGGTGCTGAATGTTCTCTTCACCGCCCTCCAACCCCTCGATGACACGACGACACGCGTCTACACGGCGATGCTCCGCAACGACTGCGACACCGCTGAAAAGGCGCAACACGCCATCGACTACGAACTCGAGATCATGGCCGAGGATCTGAAAGTCATCGAACGCCTGTGGGACAAGACGATTCCGTTCGGACTGGGCCAGGCACACACGCGTGCAGACCGAAACACGGTCGAATTCCGGCGCATCATGCAGCGCCTCCTGTCGGCCTGACTCCCGTCGCCTAAATTCATCGCATGGCATCGGTCTGGGACTCCGTCGTTGGCCAAGACCACGCAATCGGCCTCCTCAAACAGTTGGTCGACAGTCCCGTTCACGGTTATCTCCTCGTCGGACCCGAGGGTTGCGGAAAAGAAGAAGCCGCCCGCGCACTCGCGGCGTGTCTCGTCACCGGCTCCGATGACCCGTCAACCAACGAAGCGCGTTTGATCATCGAGGGCAACTACATCGACGTGCACGAAGTCCGGCGCGAAGGTGCGTCGATCACTGCCGAGCAGGCCCAAGATCTCGTCCTTCTTTCGTCGCGCTCCCCGGTCGAGTCGCGCATGGTCGTCATCATTCTCCACGACATTCATTTCATGTCGGAAAACGCGGTCGTTCGTCTGTTGAAGACTTTCGAAGAACCGTCACCGCAGGTTCGGTTCATTCTCCTCACCGACGCAGTCGTCCCCCTTCTCGTCACTGTCGCATCCCGCTGTGTCAACGTCACGTTCGGTGAGGTCCCGGCGGCGCTCATCGAAGAACGACTCGTCGCCGAAGGCGTGCCGGCTGACGTCGCGGCGGCGGCGGCCGTCGGGGCGCGTGGCAGCTTGGACCGGGCCCGATTGCTCGCGGGCGAAGCGGACTACGCAGCACGTCGACGCGCCTTCGAAACCGCGCCACACGATCTCGACGGAACGGGTCATCGGGTCGCGCAACTTGTCGCGAACATCCTCGCGCAGATCGATGCCGCAGCTGCCCCACTCGAGGCAATCTTTAAGCGCGAACTCGAGGATCTGAAGGCACGTATCAAGATCTCCGGGGAACGTGGTTCGGGCAAGAAAGATCTCGAGGATTCGCAGAAGCGTCGACTGCGAAAACACAAGACCGACGAGTTGCGTGCCGGGCTCTCCGTTATGGCAGCGGTCTACCGTGATGCCATGTCGCATTCCCACAATGCCCACCGCCTCGGCGAGTTCGCCGCTGCGGTCGACGACATCCACCGCACGATGGGACGCCTCGCCCTGAACGTGAACGAGGAGCTGCTGCTTCACGCCCTGTTCCTGCGCCTTCCCACCGTGCAGTACGCCGACCTTGTCGGCTAGCGGTGCGATGCCGAGGCCCACTGGGTAGGCTCTTTAGCCTCGCCCAGATAGCTCAGTCGGCAGAGCATCTCACTCGTAATGAGAAGGTCGCGGGTTCGATTCCCGCTCTGGGCTCCATTGAGAGCCACGTTGCGTTTGGTCTCCCGCCTCGTCTGTCAGGGTTGTTTGTCTAGGTTGGTGAGGTGATCCTCGGAATCTTCGTTCTCTTCGCGGGCATTGCTCACTTTGCGAACCCCGACTTCTTCAACAACATCGTCCCGCCGTGGCTGCCACCGAACGAGTCCTTCTGGACCTTTGCGAGCGGTGTTGCCGAAATCGTGATCGGTCTCATGCTCCTGCGGTCAGCGACCCGCCGGCGTGGGGCACTCGCAGCCATCTGGCTCTTCGTCTGCGTCTACCCGGCGAACCTGTACATGACGTGGGACTGGCGTGACCGACCCGCCGGAGAACAGTTCGTCAGTTGGGCGCGTCTGCCGCTGCAGTTCGTTCTCATCTGGTGGGCGTGGCGCATCGCGCAACAGAACGAAGAGGAAGCACCGTGGCCCGGTTCGACATCGCAAACGACCGCACCACACTGAGCTTCGACGCGACCCACGGTGGTCGCGTTGCCCAGGTGACCTTCGATGGCGCGCCGCTGCTCGTCGAAGACGGCGTCGGTGTCGACCCGGTGCTCGGCTGGGGGTGTTACCCGATGGTGCCCTGGGCGGGTCGGCTGCGTGACGGGCGGTTCCAGTTCCGTCGCGACGTCGTCAACATGCCCGCCAACGAACGATCGCACGCAATGCACGGTGTGGGTTTTCTGAACGAGTGGAACGTCGTCGGTGTCGGCACCTCGTCACTCGTCGCGCGACTCGACCTCAACCGCGTCGGATGGCCCTTCACGTCATGGTGCGAACAACGACTCTCGCTCGGCCCCACTTCTCTGCACCTCGAGTTGTCGGTGCACGGCAAGGACCGCGAATTTCCGGCACAAGTCGGATGGCACCCGTGGTTCTTGCCTCCGACGGTGCTCGATGTCTCGTTCGACACCATGTTCGTCCGCGACGCCGAAGGCCTCACCACGACACGCACGTGCCCCCCGACCGACCCGCCATGGGACGACTGTTTCACCGATGCTGATGCCGACCCGCGTCTGGTTGTCAACGGAGTGAACGTGCAGTTGTCGAGCACGTGTCGCTACTGGGTCGTCTACACCGGAAACCCGAACGGCGTGTGCGTCGAACCCCAATCGGGCCCGCCCGATGCGTTCAACACCGCTTCTCCATCAAACCTCGACATCGTCGGTACGGCACGCGTGCTGCAGCACAGCTTCACGTGGCGATTCTCACGTTGAGCAAAGCGCCCGAACCGATCAAAGATCGCTGGCAAAGATGGTGATGCCCACGCCCCTGAAGTCTTTCCTCTCCACTTCGGCCCAGCCCAGTCGTCGGTACCAATCGAACTGGTCGTGGGTCCACAGGTAGACACGGGAAATCAGAAGGTCGCGGCAGCGCCCGAGTGCCGCATTCAGCAACGTTCGGCCGATGCCGCAGCCGCGACGCGATGGGTCGACGATCATGGCAGCGATCCACGGTGTGTACTGGTCGACGTCGTCGAGGTCGTCGCGTTCGACGATTGCGACGGTGCCGACGCACTCGGTTCCTTCGAACGCACCGAGGACAACGGGCAACGGACCGTCCTGGCCCCGCATGTGGGGTCCGTAGAAATCGATCCAATCGTCGTGGTCGAAGCTGGGAAACGCATTGCGGTAGTGGTCGACCTGCCAGTGGATGATGCGCTCGACGACCATTCGGTCGGCGGGGAGATAGCGCACTTCCACGTCTCCAGTCGGGCAACCCATGCCGAAACATTATGGTTTGCTGCAAGGAGGCAGACGTGAAGGTTCCCTTGTCAGTGGTCGATTTTCTGCGGCGCGCAGAGCAGGTGTACGGACACCGCGTCGCCCTCGTCGACGAGCCCGATCAGCCGGCCGCTCCGTGGCCCGATCTCACTTATGCACAAGTGGCCGAACGGGCCCGTGCCCAAGCGGCGGGACTCGACGCACTCGGCGTCGCCCAAGGTGCCCGCGTGGCAATGGTCAGCCACAACGCCGCTCGCCTGTACACCTCTTTCTTTGGTGTCAGTGGCTCGGGTCGGGTTCTTGTGCCGGTGAACTTCCGTCTCGTGGCCGAAGAGGTCAAGTACATCGTCGAACACAGTGGTGCCGAGGTGCTCCTCGTCGACCCGGAACTCGACGACGCGCTCGCCGGAGTCACCGCTCGTCATCGATTCGTCATCGGCGCCGAGTCCGACGACGTGCTCCACAAATTCGGAGTCGAGCCCCGCCCGTGGACTCCCGACGAGGATGCCACCGCAACAATCAACTACACCAGCGGAACGACCGCACGCCCCAAGGGTGTGCAGCTCACCCACCGCAACCTCTGGCTCAATGCCACGGTGTTCGGTTGGCAGATGGGCGTGAACGACCGTGATGTGTACCTGCACACGTTGCCGCAATTCCACTGCAACGGCTGGGGCATGGTGTACGCGGTCACGGGAATGGGTGGACGGCACGTCATCTTGCGCAAGGTCGACGGGGCCGAGATTCTCCGCCGGGTCGACCAGCACGGCGTGACAATGCTGTGCGGCGCACCCGCCGTGGTCAACATGATTCTCGACGCCGCATCGACATGGAACGGACCGATTCCGGGGCGTGACCGGGTCCGCATCGTCGTGGCCGGTGCGCCGCCGCCAACCCGCACGATCGAACGCGTCGAAACCGAGCTCGGGTGGGAATTCGCCCAGATCTACGGTCTCACCGAAACCGCCCCCGTTCTCACGATGAACCGTCGGCGTGCGGAATACGACGCGCTGTCACCCTCCGACCGCGCCGCTCGCCTCGCGGCCGCGGGTTCGCCCGCCGTTGGCGTTGAACTTCGTGTCGACGAATCGGGCGAGGTTCTGGCGCGCAGCAACGTCGTGATGAACGGTTACTGGAATCAGCCCGACGAAACCGCCAAGGCGATCGTCGACGGGTGGTTCCACACCGGTGACGGCGGCACGATCGGCGACAACCACGTGCTTTCCATCTCCGACCGCAAGAAGGACGTCATCATCTCGGGCGGGGAAAACGTGAGCTCGATCGAGGTCGAGGACGCGATCTTTTCGCACAGCGACGTCGCCGAAGTTGCCGTCATCGGGGTGCCCGACGAGAAGTGGGGCGAGCTCGTTCTCGCACTCGTGGTGAAGGCCCCGGGATCAACGTTGTCCGAGGCCGAACTCATCGCCTACACGAAGACGAAACTCGCCGGATACAAGTGCCCGAAGCGCATCGAGTTTCGTGAGACGCTTGCCCGCACCGCAACGGGCAAATTGCAGAAGTTCAAGTTGCGCGAGGAATTCTGGGCCGGCCGCGAACGAAAGGTGAACTGACAATGGTGTACCGCGTCATTCAATGGGGAACCGGAAACGTCGGGCTTGCGTCGTTGAAGACGATTCTGCGCCACCCCGACTACGAAATCGTCGGTTGCTACGTCGCAACGCCGTCAAAAGCCGGTCGAGATGCGGGCGACATCGCCGGTCTCGACTCGTGTGGCATCACGGCAACCAACAACATCGGCGACATCCTCGCGCTCGACGCCGACGTCGTGATGCACATGCCACTGTCCGCGGCACAGGTCGCCGACGACCCCGACAAAGACACGAAAGACATCTGCACTCTTTTGCGCAGCGGAAAGAACGTCGTCACCACGGTCGGCTACGTCTATCCGAAGGCCTATGGAGCAGACGTGGTGGCGCGTCTCGAAGATGCTTGTCGCGCGGGTGGGGTCTCGATTCACGGCACCGGCATCAATCCGGGATTCATGGCCGAACTGATTCCACTCGTCTTTTCCTCGAATTGTGCACGTATCGACTCGGTTCTCGTGCGCGAACACTCCGATTTTTCCTTCTATCCCTCGCCACAGATCATCTTCGACGTAATGGGATTCTCCTTCGACCCCGAACGCTTCGAGTCGCACACCGCGCGCTACCGCAAGTGGTTGAGCGGGCTGTTCGAAGAAAGCGTGCTGATGGTCGCCGATGGTCTTGGTCTCGAGCTCGACGAGTTGACCGTGGAATCCGAAGTTGAGTTGGCGACCGACGACCTCACCATCGCCGCCGGACCCGTACCGAAGGGCACAGTCGCAGGTCAGCGCTGGGAATGGTGCGGCGTCGTCCGTGATCGCGACGTCATCCGTCTCGAAGCGATCTACAAGGCCCACAAGTCGGTGGCGCCGCACTGGCAGAGCCCGGCGTGGGTCTGCACGATCGAAGGTGAACCGCGACTGCACTTCGAAGCAAACAAGTGGACAACGAACGGCCTCGTCGGGACGGCAATGAGGGCGGTGCACGCAATCCCCGCCGTGTGCGCGGCACCCACCGGGATTCGTACCTTCCTCGACCTGCCACTCGTCGTCGGCCGCGGCATCGTCTCTCCCTGACCCACCGATGCACGAAAACCCGTGGCCCCCGTCGCTGTGGGCCGAATCGCGCCTCGCATTCGAGTCGAGTCCAGTCGATGCTTCGCGAAGGTTCGACGTTGTGATCGTCGGTGCCGGCTACACGGGCTTGTGGACCGCGCTTCACCTGAAAGAGATGCGACCCGAACTCGACGTGGTCGTGCTCGATGCCGCCGAGCCGGGTTTCGGTGCGAGCGGCCGCAACGGCGGGTGGTGCAGCGGGCTCTTTCCCGTCGAACTCGACACCCTCGAGAATCTGCACGGACGGGACTCCGCCCTCGCGATGCAACGAGCCGCCATTGCCGCAGTCGACGATGTCGGTCGGTACGTCGACATGCACTCGATCGACTGCGACTGGAAGAAGTCGGGCACGCTCACCGTCGCGACGAACGCGGTGCAGGAGAGTCGTCTTCGCGAAACGATCCGGACACAGCAACGTCATGGCCTGGACGACTCCGACGTGCGATGGATGAACAGCGACGAACTCTCACATCGCGTCGTGGTCAACGATGCACGTGGCGCACTTTTTTCTCCCCACTGTGCCGTACTTCATCCACTCAAGTTGGTGAACGGCCTGGTCGCACGGGCGCTTGACGTCGGAGTCGAACTGGTCGGTCACTTTCGCGTCGATGCAATCGACGATGCGGGGGTCACGGGCACGTACCTCGGTCGGCCGGCGCGCATCGACACGAACTGGGTGGTACGGGCAACCGAGGGGTACACGTCGCAGTTGCGTGGAGAAAAACGGACCGTGATTCCCCTGTATTCCTACATGGTCGCAACGGAACCTCTCCCCGACGAGGTCTGGCACCGCATCGGTTGGGCCAACCGCGAGACTCTTGCCGAAGGACGCTTGATGGTGACGTACGCTCAACGCACCGCCGATGGTCGCATCGCGTTCGGTGGTCGTGGAGCCGGTTACCGATTTGGCAGCCGAATTTCGAGCGGGTTCGACACCGACGAACGTGTGAAGGACCGCATCGTTTCGACGCTGCACGAGATGTTTCCCGCCACACGCGATGCGCGCATCACCCACCACTGGGGTGGCCCGCTGGCGGTCCCGCGCGACTGGCACCCATCGATCACTGTCGACCATTCCACCCGTCGGATCGCCGCGGGTGGGTACGTCGGTGACGGAGTCGCCTTGTCGCACCTGACGGGCCGCACCGTTGCCGCAGCCATTTGCGGGCACGACTCGCCCGATCTCTCACTCCCCTTCGTCCGGCACCACAACCGGCGCTGGGAGCCCGAACCTCTGCGCTGGCTGGGCGTCAACGCCGGCCTGCGGTTGCCGGTCATTGCCGACGCGCTCGAGGCGCGATCGAACAAGCCGGCTCGGCGCTTGACCGCTCTCATGGACAGACTTCTCGGTTAGTTTTTCGCCCATGCACGACATCGTGATCAGTGGGGGAACCATCGTCGACGGCACCGGGGCACCGGCCTTCACAGGTGACGTCGCCATTTCCAACGGCATCATCACCGCGGTCGGCGCCGAGGCATCGGGGGACGCGAAACGTCGTATCGACGCCGACGGCATGGTCGTCACGCCGGGCTGGGTCGACGTCCACACGCACTACGACGGTCAGGTCACGTGGGACGAAGACCTCGAACCGTCCGCCACCAACGGCGTCACCACGCTTGTCATGGGCAATTGCGGTGTCGGGTTTGCACCCGTCCGACCGGGCGAAGAGGCGCCGCTCATCGAATTGATGGAGGGCGTCGAAGACATCCCCGGAAGCGCGCTCGCCGAGGGAATCCCGTGGGGGGCGTGGGAAACGTTCCCGCAGTACCTCGACTACCTCGCCACGCGTCGCTACGCGATCGACATCGGCACGCAGGTCGCACACGGTGCACTGCGTTTCTACGCGATGGGCCAACGTGGGGTCGACAACCTCGATGCCACCCCCGACGAAATCTCGGCGATGGCCCGCCTCGTCGGTGAGGCGATGGACGCCGGTGCGCTCGGGTTCTCGACATCACGCACGATCGGACACCGTTCGTTGTCCGGCACTCCGGTGCCCGGGACCTTTGCCGCCGACGGGGAACTCACGGCGATCGCCACGGCAATGGGACGCGGCGTGTTCGAAGCAATCCCTGCCGGAACCGTCGGCGCTCTCGAGGCCCTCGGTGGCGAACGCGCAAAGCCCGTCGAAGAAGTGATGATGCTGGCCGACGTGTCACGCAAGAGCGGTCGCCCGATCACCTTCACCACGATTCAGATCGCAGAGGACGTCGATCACTGGCGCGAAGTTCTCGAGACCGTCAGTGCAGAAAACGCCCGTGGTGCGAAGCTCCGCCCGCAGATTGCTCCGCGCGCCGTCACGGTGATGACCAGTCTCGGCACGTACCACATGTTCATGCGCAAGGCGACATACCTGCGCGACCTCGCTCATCTGCCGATAGCCGAGCGCGTTCGCGAGATGCGCAAGCCGGAAGTCAAGGCGGCCGTTCTCGCCGACCGAAGCGTGCCGTCCGAGAACGCGGGTTCGATGCAGGCCGTCGTCGGGTTGTATGCGCGCGCATTGAACGCGACGTTCCCGCTCACCTTCCCCATCAACTACGAACCGCTTCGGGACGAATCGGTTGTCGGCCGGGCACGTCGACTCGGCGTCACCGCCGAGTCGCTGATGTACGACCTTCTTCTCGAAAACGAAGGTCGGGAGTTCTACGCGATTTTTGGTTCGAACTTTGCAAAGGCCAATCTCGATGCGAGTCACGAGATGTTGCTTCATCCCGACACCGTGACGGGTCTGTCCGACGCAGGAGCCCATGTGAACTTCATCTGCGACTGCACGATGCCGACGTTCCATCTCACGCACTGGGTGCGTGATCGGTCGCGCGGTCCCCGCATCGGTATCGAATTCGCGGTCAACAAACTCTCGAAAAACAACGCCGATCTCTACGGCCTCAACGATCGTGGTTCGATCGAGGTCGGCAAGCGCGCCGATCTGAACGTCATCGACTTCGACAACCTCACGATTCAGGCGCCGTTCGTTCGACACGACCTGCCTGCCGGCGGTTCCCGGGTTCTGCAACCGTCGACCGGCTACAAGGCAACGCTCGTGAACGGCACCGTGACTCGCCTCGACGACAGCGACACCGGCGAACGTCCGGGACGACTCGTTCGCAGTCGCTGACCGACGATCAGGACACGAGCGTCAGGCCGCCGTCGACGACGAAGATCTGGCCGGTTGCGTAGCGGCTGCGCAACAGACCAAGTGTCGCCTCGGCACAATCGTCGGGTGTTCCCGACCGCTTGAGTGGCGCCATCGCGCTGACCGCCTGGTGTTGTGGGCCCCAATCCTCGGTCCAGGGCGTCGCGATGAGCCCGGGTGCGACGGCGTTCACGCGCACCGGCCAACAACTCTTCGCCATGAGTTTCGTCATCTGGTTGAGGGCCGCCTTTGTCATCGAGTACGCCATCGAGCTACCAACCTGACGCACACCGGCAATCGACGTGATGTTGACGATGTTGCCGTCGTCGGATTTCTTCAGGTGTGGCACCGCCAGTTTGCTCAACCACCACGTTCCATAGACGTTCACTTCGAATGTCTTCATGAAGATTTCGTCGGTCAGAGCGTCGAGATCGTGATGCGGCACCGGTGTCGTCCACCCGGCGTTGTTGACGAGAATGTCGAGCCTGCCGAACTTGGCGACCGTCTCGTCGATGAGGCGAGCGCAGTCGTCCTTCTTCGAAATGTCCCCCTGCATGTAGACGGCGCCGCCACCGATCGACCCGGCGACCCGTGTGCCGGCCTCGACCGACGAGCCCGAGTTGACGACCACCGTCGCACCCAGCCCACCCAAGCGTCGGGCGATTGCCTCACCGATTCCACTCGATGATCCGGTGACGATTGCGACTTTCCCCGTGAATTCAGCCATGACGAGACGTTACTGTTCCCCCATGGCCGTCGGTCACGTCACAGTTGCCATTCGCGATGACACCCGTGATGGGCGTTCCCTCACGGTCGAGGCGTGGTACCCGACCGATCAACACGGCAACACCTCGACGCGTTACGACCTCCTGCCCGGTGTCGGATTCGACTCACCGATCGCCCTCGAATCGTCACCGCCCTCAGCCGGACGTCACCCCGTGATCGTCTGGTCGCACGGACGCACCGGACTGCGCCACATCTACACGAAGCTGTGCGAAGGCTTGGCCGCCAATGGCTACATCGTCGTATCTGCCGACCACACCGGAGACACGTTGTTCGACTGGCTCACCGGGGCGAATGTCGACGACATCACGAACGAATGCCAACGCCTCGGCGACGTTCGTCATCTCATCGACGCAACTCTTGCGGGACACATCGCCCCAATTTCGCCGACGCACGTCGACGAATCGTCCGTGTTCGTCGCCGGCCACAGTTACGGAGGCCTCACGGCCATCATCAGCCACACCGGTATCCACGGACTCGACGGCGACATTCGCATCCGCGCCATTGCCGGTGCACAGGCGTACACGCGCACTCTCCCCAACGAGCTGATCGACCGAGTTTCGGTACCGGCGCTTCTTCTCGTCGGAACCGGCGACACAACGACTCCCCCCTCGACGGATGCCGACCCTCTGTGGTCCCGCCTCACCAAGCGGGACGATCGACATCGACGCGTCGACCTCGCACACGGTGGCCACCAAGCCTGCAGCGACTTCTCCTACTACATGGAGGTCCTGCCGACGATCGCCGACGTCCCCCAACTCGTCGTCGACTATCTCGAATCCATCGCAGCGGAGTCACCCCCCGGATTCCGCGACACGTGGCGAGCCACGCTGGACACCCAAATCACGGCCATTTCCGACTTTTTCGGACGGGTTCGCGGCGGCAAGTGACGGCGGTTCACAACCGTCGGCGAATCTTCTAAAGTTCGGGCATGACACGCCTTCGCAAGCTCTCGGTCGAAGAACTGCCCGAAGACATCCGCAAGATGTCGCGCGCCGATGACAAGACGCCCCTCGAACTCGGTCTCACGCGAATCTTCGCGCACGCACCCGAAATGACGAAGGGCATGTCGGCCTTCGCCGCGTCGTTGAAGATCCACCGCACGTTGCCACCGAGGCTCATCGAACTCGTTCGACTTCGCGTGGCGTTCCACAACCAGTGCCGTAGCTGCATGGCGATCCGTTACCCCGACGCGCTCGCCGACGGCCTGAACGAAGACCTCGTCTGTTCGCTCGAAAAGCCGATGGAGGCCGACGGCATCACCGAGCGTGAGCGCGTTGCCATTCGCTTCGGCGAACTGTTTGCCACGAACCACCTGGCGATCGACGATGCCTTCTACGACCTTCTGAAGGAACACTTCACCGAGGCCGAAATCATCGAACTCGGTTTCAACGTCGCACTGTTCGTCGGCATCGGTCGTTTTGCGGCAACTCTCAACATGATCGAGGAACTCCCCGACCGTTTTCAGGAGCCGGGCGAGGTGGTCCCGTGGGGACCCGACGCCGTCATCATGCGCTGAACCGCGCGTCAGCCAAGAGTCACGGACTGCGAGGCCTTCGTCGCCCCGCAGGTGGCGTTCAATGTCAATTTCGCGCCGCTCTTCACGCCGAGCGCTTTCTTCAAGCGGGTCAACTGGGTGGTGGTCACCGACTTTGTTGGGGTCACACCGGTTGCAGATGAGGTGACGGTCGCGAGGGTGAACGATTTCTTCGCGCGCGAAACAGCGAACACGCACTTCGTCGAGCGCGGACCAGCCGCCGCGAGATACGACCCTTCCGCGAGCATCGACACGCCATCGCGCACTGCCGGGTGAACGATGTCGGTCCTGGCCGCGCCGGGTGCAAAGTCGATCTTCATCGTTCCCGCAGTGGGCACCGCCCGTGGAACGAAGCGGCGCGAGACAACCGAGAACGCGCCGACCGATTGCTTGCCGATGAAGTTCTTCAAATTGCCGAGTTCATCGTTCAATTTCGCGATGGTGAAAGAGGGCTTCAACGAGTAGGTGCCCTTTCCCGTGAATCCACTGAGCTTGCCCGTCGTCGACGTGACATTGACATTGGCGTCGATCGCCAGAGGTACACACGACAATTGACCGTCACCAACACAGGCATCCGAGTTGTCGGATCCGACCTTTGCGACACCATCGACGGTCCCGGACATCGATGTTCCGTCCGACAACGTCGCCGACATCGAACACGTCATCGGGATGGTCTTGTCCGCGGACTTCACGGTGACGGACGCTCCCTTGGCGAGTCCGAGACCCGCCACGAGATCAGCGGTCACCTTCAGATTCTGTTCGAACGTGCATGCCAATGTGAACGTGCCTGACGCACCCAACGCCTGGCTGGTGATGGTGCCCGTGACGGTCCGCTCGGTTCCCGCCATCGAGATTGCGGGAGTACACGCCATCGCCACCGCAGAGTCGGCGCGTGACTTCAAGCCGTTGACGAGAAGCAAACCCTTCATCGGGTCGACGGGCAACGAGAACGGTTCACCCACGGGAAGGCTGGTGACATTGCTCGACACAACATTGCACTGAGTATTTGCTAGCTGCGCGAGGTCGGAGAGCGTCGCCGCAAGATCGACGGTGGGAACGAAGTCGCCTGCCCCCGCCGGAAGTGGCGATCCGGCCACGACTGACAGTGACGGCAGCGCACCAGAAACGACTGCAACGGCAGTGAGCCCTGCGAGAAACTTGCGAATGTTCATGATTCGCTCCTTTTTCTTGCGTAAAACTTACCTGAAATTGACCAAGAATTTTTCGGCTGCGACACGCCTCCGACGCGGGGGGTGGCTAGCGTTTCACTCATGAGCAGCACCCCCCAGCCAGCAGTCCCCGCGGTTTCGGTGCCCACCGAGTCGCAGATTCCCGACATCAACGTTCTCGCCAGTATTGGTTTCTCGTGGCGCGAGCTGCGTCGTGGCGCGGTCGCCGACCGCCTCCGCGACAAGCTCTTTGGCGAGGGGGACTCGGCCCTCGACCCGGGCCAGGTCGACACTCTCGATCTGCTCGTCGAGCGTGAAAGTTGGCGCATGGGGGACCTCGCCGAGGCGCTCCGCGTCGATCCGTCCACTGCAACCCGCGCGATTCAGCGACTCGAAAAACTTCACCTTGCAGAGCGCAGCGCATTGCCGAGTGATGGTCGAGTCGTCACGGTCAGTGCGACCGCCGCCGGTCGCGAGCGTCATGCGATCATCAGCGAACGCCGACTCAAGGCACTCAGCCAGATTCTCAGTCGGTTTTCCGCGACGGAACTCGACTCGCTCGAGTCGCTCCTCGGTCGTTTCGTCGGTGCAATCGACGAAGTTGCCGTCACGTTCGAACCCTGAGATGACCGCTGAATCATTGACGGGGGCGGCAAATCGGTGTGCCCGCATCCTCCTCGCTAGAGTGAGGGCATGATCGCAGCAAACCCCTGGCACTGGTGGATCGGAGTCGTTCTCGCGCTTGCATCCGGTGGAGCACTCGTGGGGGTCATCCTCGGTTACGTGCAAAAGGTCAGCAGTTCGCGCTATCCAGGGCGACGCAAGCGATAGATGACGCTCGACGTTCGCGAATCCATCTTCATTCGCGATCTGCTCAAACGCTGCAATTTTCCTTCCGCCGGCCCGGTCGACTGTGCCGTGTCGGGTGGCCCCGACTCGATGGCGCTCTTGTATCTGGCGTTCGTCGCGGGTCTGAATCCAACGGCACATCATGTGGACCACGGTCTGCGTCCCGGTTCGGCGATGGAAGCCGACTTCGTGTCCGACTTCTCTCGGAGTCTCGGGGCCGGATTCGTTGCGCACCGAGTGAATCTTGACGACGGTCCGAACCTCGAGGCACGGGCTCGGGCAACGCGTCGTGCGGCCCTCCCCGAGGGAGTCCTCACGGGACACACGGCCGATGACCAGGCCGAAACAGTTCTCCTCAACCTGATGCGGGGTTCGGGCACCGATGGCCTTGCGGGCATGAGACGTTCGCCGTCCAAACCGCTGCTCGCCCTGCGGCGCGCCGAGACTCACGACTTGTGCCGACTGCTCGGCATCACGGTTGCAAACGACGAATCGAATGTCGACCCACGCTTTCGTCGGAACAGGGTCCGCCACGAACTTCTCCCGCTGCTCGACAAGATTGCGCAGCGCGACGTCACCGCCATCATCGCGCGTGAAGCCAACCTGATCGCAGACGACGAACATCTCCTCGACCAACTTGCCTCGGCGATCGACGTTCACGACGCAATCGGCCTCGCACGCGCCCCCGTTCCACTTGCCCGCAGGGCCATCCGTCGATGGCTCTCCAACCCGTATCCACCCGATTCCGCAACGGTCGAGAGGGTCCTCGAGGTCGCACGAGGTCTCCATCCATCGTGTGACATCGGCCGTGGACGACGGGTCTTTCGTAGCCGTCAACGTCTAGAGTTGGAGTGATGCCACCAAAACTGCGCGGCAAGTGGGCTCTCGGGATCCAACCCCGAAACTTCACTTGGATCATCAAGGACCGCCTCGCCATCTGCGAGCGGCCCGGTGGCTATGGCGTGAACCACCGCAGGGTCAGGCGACAAGAGGAAATCATCTGGTTGCGCGAAAACAACTTCGCCAAGGTGATCTCCATCATCGGTGCCCCCCACAACCTGCACAACTACGACGAACTCAATCTTCCCTATCTTCACCGGCCGCTCACGGGCGCCGATGACATCGATGCGTGGCTCAGGTCGTTCTACACGGAGCTACAGAACCTGCTCACGGGCGACGCGAAGATCCTCGTTCACGCCGAGGAAGTCGGCGATCGCATCATCGGAATCATGGGTGGCTACATCCGTTGGAGCGGCCTCATCGACGACACCTCCGGCGCAATCACCATCACCGAACGCATCGCCGGACGGCAACTCGACCCGTTCGCACGTGAACTGATTCTTCGAGTCCACGAATTGCGGTGACCCGATGGCCGGGCAGAAGGTTCTCGTCACTGGCTGCGGCGGTGAACTGGGCTCCCTCGCAACTTCGATGCTCGAAGAAGCCTCGTGGGTCGGACCAATCCTCGGCGTCGACGCCGACCCACCACGGCGACGCCTGCGTCGGACCGACTTTCGCCGCATTGCACTGAACCGCACGGCCGCGGTTTCCCAAATCATCCTCGACTTCGCTCCGCACGTCATCGTTCACTTGGGTGTGTGGGAGCCGAATGCCCGTCTCTCACCCGATGAAGCCGAACGCACCACGGCCGACGTTGGCCGCTCGGTTTTCGATGCGGCACATCAAGCACCCTCGCTCGAAGCTGTCATTGTTCGCTCGGGTCTCGAGGTGTACGGCACACGAAGCCACGCCCCTCTGACGCCCAACGATGCAACAAAACCTGCTCCCGCGTCGCGGTTTGGCCGCATGCTCCAGTTTCTCGAACAGCAAGCAGCCGACCTGCGCGCTTCGCGTGGTGTTGCAGTTGCCAATCTGCGGCTCGCGTCGGTTCTTGGTGCACACGTACCCAGTCCGCTCGGTCGGTTGTTGCGGTTGCCAGCCGTTCCATTTCTCCTGCCCTCCGACCCTCCGTTCACGGTGATCGAAGACCACGACGCGGCACTTGCGTTCAGCCTCGCTGCGAACCATCGCTTTGATGGCGCGATCAACGTGGCCGCCGAAGGAACGATTACTGCTCGTCGCGCGGCACAGATGGGTCGAAGGGTTCCCGTTCCCGTTGTCGGGCCCGGATGGTGGGCGACACGCCGACTCGCCAATCTGGTCGGTGCACCCGTGCCCGACCACGTCGTCGAGATGTTGCAGCACGGTCGCCTCGCCTACCCCAGCGACAACGCGCACCTCATTCACTTTGCGCCGCGACATTCCACCCGCGAAGTGATCGAACGTCTCTACGAATGGCCGAGCGTCGTGCGCGTTCCGGCCGCGATGCAGGTGGCCTGATGTCGTACGCAACGATGCGCGACGGTGTCCGCATTCACTACCAGGCTGCCGGTCGCCCCGGGGCTCCACCCGTCCTCATGATCCAGGGTCTCGGTGCCGACCTACACGGATGGGACATGCAACGCCTCGCGCTTGCCCCGCTCTACAAAATCATCGCGCCAGACAACCGCGGAGTCGGAAGATCCGATCGTCCCGATGTTCCGTTTTCTCTCGAAGACATGGCCGACGACGCAATGCAGGTTCTCGACGCCGAGGGAATCGACACCGCCCACATCGTCGGAGCGTCGATGGGTGGTGCGATAGCCCAGATCATCGCGGTGAAGTACCCGCACCGAACCCGCTCCCTCACACTGGCCTGCACTTCGGGAACGAATCCCGAATGGCGCCGTGAACTTCTGGGGAAGTGGTCACAAGTCGCGGCGACAAAGGGGATGGACGCTCTCGGACGGGAAGCGGCGCGCTGGGTGATCGGTCCGCGTTCACTTCGTCGTCTGTGGCCGGCATTCGGTTGGCTCGGGCCATTCGCACTCGGTCGGCCGGGCACCGACTTCCAGGCACAGGTCAACGCGATTCTTTCCAGTACCGAGCAACTCGAACATCTCAGCGAAGCGGTTGGCGCGATTCGCGTTCCGACACTCGTGATCGTCGGCAACCAAGACATTCTCACTCCGCGCGGTGACAGTGAAATGCTGGCCGAGAAGATCCCCACCGCCGAACTGGTCGTCATTTCCGGCGCTGCCCACGGTTTCATGGTCGAACACGCATCCACTTTCAACAAAGAGTTGATCGGGTTCCTCCGACGCGCCGAGCGCGCCTATCGCCGCAGTTTCGCCACGGCGTGAACACGGCATGAACGTCGTCATCGTCGGTGCCGGTCTCTCCGGCCTCATCGCGGCGCGCGAACTGCGGTCGGCGGGTCATTCTGTCGTCGTGCTCGACAAGGGGCGCGGCGTTGGTGGTCGACTCGCCACACGCCGCATTGGCGAGGCCGTCTTCGACCACGGCGCACAGTTCTTCACGGTTCGCGACCCGAGGTTCCAGCGGATCGTCGACGAATGGCTCGATCGCGATGTCGTCCGCGTCTGGTGCCACGGATTCGGTTCGGAACAAGACGGTTATCCCCGCTACGTCGGTCGTCATGGAATGACGTCTATCGCCAAGCATCTCGCGACAGATATCGACGTACGCACCTCATCTCTCGTCTTTTCGGTGCTACCCGCTCCCGAAGGCGGGTGGGTCACCACTCTCGACACGGGCGATACACACCACAGCGACGCAGTGATTCTCACGGCACCGATACCGCAGAGCTTCGGCTTTGCGTTCACTGCAGGCGTCGAATTCCCCGAAGAACTACGGACGATCGATTACGAACGAACACTCGGCCTGCTCGCGGTTCTCGATGGATCATCCGCGGTTCCCGCACCGGGTGCCCTGCAAAACCCCGACGACGTCTTTTCGTTCATCGGTGACAACCACGCAAAGGGCGTGTCACCCGTTCCCGCGGTCACTTTTCATGCAAACCCGGCGTGGAGTGCAGCGCACTGGGATACCCCCCACGACGAGGCGAAGGCGCTTCTCATCGCAGCCGCGTCGCCGTATCTCGGCGGCACACGTATCACCGCATCCGATTTCAAGCGGTGGCGTTTTGCCACACCCCAGCGCAACTGGCCCGAGCGACATTGGGCGAATGTCGCCGGCACGATGGTCGTCGCAGGTGATGCGTTTGCCGGCCCGCGTGTCGAAGGTGCGGTGCTCAGCGGATTGTCAGCCGCTGACGCAGTGCAATCAGCGAACGACTGACGACAACAGCGACTCGGTCGCCCTGCGCAGCGCGTTCGTTGCCGGCGTGGACGGTAGCGCGTCGCATGCGGTCTCGGCCCGGACAACGAACTCCTTCGCCGTTGCAATAGCGAGTTCAACGCCGTTGCCCGACCTGACGATGTCGAGAGCGCGACGTTGCTTGCGACGGTTCAACGGCCGACCGAGCATCCGTCGCAGTTCATCTGCCCCCGGGCCGCCCGCGGCAAGGGTGTGCATCACGGGCAATGTGTAGACGCCTTCGACCATGTCGTGTCCCGCCGGCTTGCCGAGTTCTGCATCAGTCGCGGTGATGTCGAGAATGTCGTCGACGATCTGGAAGACCATTCCGTAGGCGGTACCGTACGCGGTCAGGCTGTCGATGGCCGGTCGGTCGAGACCGGCAACGATTCCGCCGATCCGGGCAGCCGTGCTGTAGAGCGATGCCGTTTTCCCTTCGATGCTCGAGAGGTACGCATCGAGCGGTCGTTCGGGCTTGTAGGTGAACCGCAGTTCCTCGATCTGCCCCTCACACAACTGACCGATCGTCCGGGCCAGCAAGCCCGCGACTTCGGTACCGAGCGATGCGGCAATCTCCGAGGCACGAGCGAGCAGGAAATCACCGGCGAGAATCGCCTGAAGATTTCCCCACTTCGCGTTGACAGTTTCGACACCGCGTCGGGTTGTGGACTCGTCCATCACGTCGTCGTGGTACAGCGATCCGAGGTGCACCAACTCACAGGCGATTCCACCCTGGATTGCGTCGTTCGACGCGGAACCCGGCACGGAGTCGGCCACGAGACTTGCGACAATCGTCATAACCGGACGAAGTCGCTTGCCCCCCGCAGAAATGAGGTGTGAAGCGATTTCGGTGAGATAATCGTCCGAGGTTCGCACCGCGGCGAGCATTGCTTGCTCGACCCGTTCGCGGTCGGCGCCCATGGTGGGCAAATCGAGAAGCGGGGAGCCAACGGACACGCCCGCAGGTTAGGACCTGCGGTGCAGACTCCCCCAACGCTGCCGATACACTTTCTTTCAGTTGTTTATTGCCGGACACGGCAGTGGCGAAGGGCGGTCAAATTGTTCGAACGCTTTACCGACAGGGCGCGGCGAGTGGTCGTTCTCGCGCAGGAAGAAGCACGTCTTCTCAACCACTCCTACATCGGCACCGAGCACATCCTCTTGGGTCTCATCCACGAGGGTGAGGGTGTCGCGGCCAAAGCGTTGGAATCGCTCAGCATCTCCCTCGAGGCCGTGCGGGCGCAGGTCGAAGACATCATCGGGCAGGGCGGTTCATCGCCCTCGGGTCACATCCCCTTCACGCCGCGCGCCAAGAAGGTTCTCGAGCTCTCGCTCCGCGAGGCGCTCCAATTGGGTCACAACTACATCGGCACCGAGCACATCCTCCTCGGACTCATCCGCGAGGGCGAGGGTGTCGCCGCGCAGGTTCTCGTCAAGTTGGGTGCCGACCTCGGTCGCGTGCGCCAGCAGGTCATTCAGTTGCTCAGTGGCTACCAGGGTCCGGCCGGTGGCAAGACCGAAGGTCAGCCTTCCGGCGGCGCATCTGCCAGCAAGGAAGAACAAGGCGACAAGGGCGGCAGCCAGATCCTCGACCAGTTCGGACGCAATCTCACGCAGGCTGCGAAGGAAAAGAAGCTCGATCCCGTCATCGGTCGCCACCGCGAGATGGAACGCGTCATGCAGATTCTTTCGCGCCGCACGAAGAACAACCCCGTCCTCATCGGAGAACCCGGCGTCGGCAAGACCGCAATCGTCGAAGGTCTCGCACAGAAGATCGTCAGCAACGACATTCCCGAGACACTGAAGAACAAGCAGCTGTACACGCTCGACCTCGGCGCACTTGTCGCCGGCAGTCGCTACCGCGGTGACTTCGAAGAGCGCTTGAAGAAGGTGCTGAAGGAAATCAAGACACGCGGCGACATCATCCTCTTCATCGACGAGATCCACACGCTCGTCGGTGCGGGCGCTGCGGAAGGCGCGATCGACGCCGCATCGATCCTCAAGCCGATGCTTGCCCGCGGTGAACTTCAGACGATCGGCGCAACGACGCTCGACGAGTACCGCAAGCATCTCGAGAAAGACGCGGCCCTCGAACGCCGCTTCCAACCAGTCAAGGTCGACGAACCCACGCTTGCCCACACGATCGAAATCCTGAAGGGCATTCGCGACAAGTACGAGTCGCACCACCGCGTCACGATCACCGATCAGGCCCTCGTCGCAGCAGCGAATCTGGCCGATCGCTACATCAGTGACCGTCACCTGCCCGACAAGGCCATCGACCTCATCGACGAGGCCGGCAGCCGTCTGCGCATCAAGCGCATGCAGACCCCACCCGACCTGAAGGACCTCGAAAACCGCATCTCCGAAGTTCAGGACGCGAAGAAAAAGGCCGTCGAGGAACAGCGTTTCGAAGAGGCCGGCCGACTTCGCGACCAAGAGCGTTCGCTTCTCGAAGAGCGTGCGCACAGAGAGGCCGAGGTCAAGGCGCAGGGCGTCGACCTCTTCGACGAGGTCAACGAAGAGGCAATCGCCGAGGTCCTCAGCTTGTGGACGGGAATTCCCGTCTACAAGCTCACCGAAGAAGAAACCGCGAAGCTTCTCAACATGGAGGCCGAGCTCCACAAGCGCATCATTGGCCAGGAAAACGCCGTCAAGGCGGTGTCGCAGAGTATTCGCCGCACACGCGCCGGCCTGAAGGACCCGAAGCGTCCCAGTGGTTCGTTCATCTTCCTCGGACCCACCGGCGTCGGCAAGACCGAACTCGCAAAGACGCTTGCCAATTTCCTCTTCGGTGACGATGATGCGTTGATTGCTCTCGACATGTCCGAGTACATGGAGAAGCACACGGTCAGTCGCCTCGTCGGTTCGCCCCCCGGCTATGTCGGTTACGAAGAGGGTGGCCAGCTCACCGAGGCCGTGCGTCGTCGCCCGTTCAGTGTCGTTCTCTTCGACGAAATCGAAAAGGCTCACCCCGACGTTTTCAACACCCTGCTGCAGATCCTCGAAGAGGGTCGCCTCACCGACAGCCAGGGTCGCACCGTCGACTTCCGCAACACGGTGCTCATCATGACCTCGAACCTCGGCACGCAAGACCTGCGCAAGGCCAACGTCGGCTTCACGAAGAACGATGAAGCGGTTTCGTACGAGCGCATGAAGGAGAAGGTCAACGATGCACTCAAGGCGCACTTCCGCCCCGAATTCCTGAACCGCATCGACGAGATCATCGTTTTCCACGAACTGGCGAAGCAAGAAGTCATGCAGATGGTCGACCTCATGACCAAGCGCTTGGCTTCACAGCTCGAAAGCCAGGGCCTCGGCATCGAACTCACGCAGAGCGCGAAAGAGCTTCTCGCCGAGCGTGGCTACGACCCGCAGCTCGGTGCTCGTCCGCTGCGTCGTGCGATCCAGCGATTCGTCGAAGACCCGCTGTCGGAGAAGATTCTCTACAAGGAGTTCGTCGCCGGCACGATCATCGTCGTCGACACCGAGGACGACCCCGACAAGGCCGGTTCATCGCGCTTCTGCTTCCGCGCCGTCGAGGGTTTCCAGCCGCCGTCGGCAGTTGAACTCGCCGGCGCCGGCGACGGCAACCCGGCCACTCCCGAGTGACCCGACTGCGCAAACGACTCGCCGCACTTGTTGCGGGTGTTGCTTGCGTGGTTCTCCTCACATCCTGTCGGGTCGACTCGATCGTCTCCATCACCGTCGAACGCGACGGGTCAGGTTCGCTCGACGTACTCGTCACGGCCGACAGCGACATCGTCAAACAGGTACCGCGCCTGTCGACCGACCTCGACTTTTCCGACATGGTTGCGGCAGGTTGGAAGATCACGGGCCCCGAGGCGACTGAAGACGGCGGTCTGCGGGTTCTTCTCTCGCACCCGTTCGACAACGAAACACAGGCGAGCGCCTTGCTCACCCAGATCAATGGAAGTCGTGGTCCGTTCCGCGACGTGCGAATCACCCGTGAAGGCAAGTCGCGCGACTCGGTATGGAAGTTGACGGGAAGACTCGAAGTCACCGGCGGCTTGCAGGCGTTTGCCGACGATCAACTCCTCCAGGTCGTCGGCGCAACGCCCTACGAGGAAACCGTGCGCGACGCGGGGCTCGACCTCGGCAAGGCAATCAGCCTGCAGGTCAATGCGAAACTTCCGGGCAAGGTCGAGTCGACAACCGGAGCCGCACAGGACGGAATGTTGACATGGCGTGTCGCCACCGACGGCACCCCCGTCGACCTTGCCACCACCACGAACGAAGTTGATGTGGCAGGCACCATCGGAGGGATTCTCTCGTTCGTCGCACGGGCCCTTCTTCTCGCATGGCTCGCATTCATCGGCTGGGTTGGTTTCCGCGTGTGGCGCCGACAATCACGGCGCCCTCGCTACGTCGAAGTCGAGGAATAGCGCGCGACACCCGTCGCCTATCGTTGTCGCGATGGCAAAACTTCGACTGGTCTACCGATGCACCGAATGCACCGGCTCGTTCCCGAAATGGTCGGGCAAGTGCGTGTCGTGTGGCGCATGGAACTCTCTCGTCGAAGACGTCGAAGGCCCCGAACCTCAGCTCGCCTCACTCGCCGTCGGCATGTCGCTCATTGCACCGGGTGAGCCAAAGCCGATCACTGAAATCGACAGTGCCGTTGGCCAGCCACAACCCACGACCATCCCCGAACTCGACCGCGTCCTCGGCGGCGGTCTCGTCCCGGGTTCAGTCACCCTGCTCGGAGGCGAACCCGGAATCGGCAAGAGCACTCTCCTCATGCAGCTACTCGCCGCGTGGCCAAAGAAAACCCTCTACGTCACGGCCGAAGAAAGCACCCAGCAAGTCCGGCTGCGGGCCGAACGTCTTGGTGCGCTCAGCGACAACGTGTGGCTGCTCGCCGAAATGAGCCTGCCCAACATCTTCAATGCGATCCAACAGGTCTCCCCCGACCTCGTCGTCATCGACAGCATCCAAACGATCGCCGACCCCGAACTGTCGTCACCCCCGGGATCGGTGGTCCAAGTTCGGGGCTGTGCGCATCGACTCGTGCAAGAGGCCAAACACCGCAACCTGCCGGTGATCATGGTGGGACACGTCACCAAAGAAGGCGGTCTCGCCGGACCTCGGGTGCTCGAACATGTCGTCGACACCGTGCTGTCATTCGAAGGCGAACGCCACCACGCCCTTCGCCTCCTTCGCGCCGCAAAACACCGTTTCGGCCCGACGTCCGAACTCGGACTCTTCGAAATGACCGAGACCGGAATGGTCGGCGTGCCCGATGCGAGTCAACTCTTTCTCGCCGACCGTCGTACCGGTGTTCCAGGATCGGTCGTCGTTCCCACGCTCGAAGGTCAGCGACCCCTCCTCGTCGAACTACAGGCGCTCACCAATCCCGTGTCGGGTGGCGCTCCACCACGGCGCTCCGCACAAGGCGTCGACTCGGGTCGTCTCGCACTTCTTCTCGCCGTCCTCGAACGCCGCGCGCGAGTGTCGCTCGCCGGTCACGAGGTTTATGCATCCGTCGTTGGTGGGGTGAAGTTGTCCGAACCCGGCGCCGACCTCGGCATGTGTCTCGCGCTCGTCTCTGCCGTCGCGAACAAACCACTCCCCGCCGACCTCGTCGTCGTCGGTGAAGTCGGCCTCGCCGGCGAAGTGCGTCAGGTCGCACAAGTTGGCCGTCGCCTCACCGAAGCCGCGCGCCTCGGCTTCACCCGCGCAATTGTCCCCGCTTCCGCATCCGCCAAGGTACAAGGAATCCGTGTCGACACCGCCGCCACCATCAACGAGGCGCTCTCCCTCGCCGGCCTCACCGGCGCCTTCGCCGATTAACCGACGTCGCGAATCGCCTCAAAATCCTCGCGCGACAAGAAGTGGCACCATGGTCGCTTGCTTGTGCCCAGGTAAAGCCTGCTGAGCGATGGGCAGGAGGCAACTTCAAGGGGCGTTTCACCTGCCGCGAATTCGACAAATACATCGAGAGCGGGTTGAAAATCTTGGTCTCGTGAGAGAAGCACTGCGGCACAACGCGGAAACTTGAATGGGTGCATCACTAGATCAATCGCCAGTGAAACGTCGATGCCTTTCTCGATTGGACGATAGTTCATTCCATCCCACCGATACTTCAGAGGTTGAGTAACGAAGACAAAACGTGAATCGCATTGACTTCGCCGAAGCCAACGTTCTTGGCGCTCAGCCCGCTCGTGATCGGTCTTTCGGTTCGGAGTACCTCGATAGACCCGTACTTGCATGAGGCGAGATTCTTCGTGTCTCCTGGCCGCAATCAACTCTCCCAGACCAACCACATTGAGATCCACGGGGTGCTGGTCGAATGCGTCGGCTTGCCAGTGACGAAGATTTTCGTAATCGACGTAGAGAACAACTGGCCGGATCACATCAGCCGCCAGAAAATATAAGCCCGCCGGGCGGTCCGAAGACCGCAGCGGCGGGTGTGTGAAAAAGAGAGTAACTCATCGTCATTGCTTTGACAACTCTCTGGCCAATTCTTCGAGTTCGGGACTCGGTGCAGCTCCCGCCCACGAGTCGGCCTCGACTGCGCGCGCGTAGCTCTCCCACTCGTACTTGATGGCCGTTCGATTCCCGCACCGGGCGTGGCCCTTCATTCGTAACGAGACGAGTTCCTCGTGTCCGGGCAACACTCGAAGTCCACGTTCTGTCGCCATGAACAGCAAGTCATTGTCATTGCGCGCAATCGCATGCTCCCCCACCAGCACGGCTGCTTTGACGACTTTGATCACATGCGACGTCGTGATTCCCTCGCCGTCCGCCCAGGCGTAGTCGGCTCCCGCGAAGGGCAGGTTCCGAACGCCGGCCAGGCTTTCCACCAAGTGCGAAAGGTGCTCATCTGGTTGCGAGGCAAAGCGCTTCAAGGCGACGTCGAGAATCTCGGCGTCAGTGACGATCCCCGGGGCCAGAGGTAATTCGTCGGTGAAGGTTCGCGGAATCCACTCATCGTCCATTCTGGGTGAGACTGAATTCAGCGCTCTGCGGGCCTCTGAGACGACGTTGGAAAACGTTGAGTCCTTCACCACACCATCCCACAATGCGGTCCTCGCCGCCGAGCGTGTGGAGGCTTCACGGTGTTCGATCATCCACACCAAAAGCTCGAGCGCCTTCCCCCGTTCGAAAGGAACCCGCACCCCACAACGAGTCTCGATCACCGGGGCTCCCAAGACGCGTACGACAAGGTCCCACTCAGGAGGAGGTCGGAGTTCATCCGCGGGCGGAGACGGCATGACCTTGCCGACATCACCTTCCGAGAATTTTTGTGCTCGAACAGACGCCAAATGTCGCCGAAGATGAATCCCGGCGAACGCGACATTGGCTGCGATGGAACCACCCAGAAGCAACCCGCCGACTCCTGAGCCACCGTCACTTCGTTCGGCAGCTTGTCGGGCCTCGCCCGTTTCCGCGGCTGCAAGCTTTGGTGTCGAGAGAAGTGAGGAAATCGACACCGCCATGACCCGGAGCCATTGCGGAGTGGGGCCGATCCAATGATTGGCACGTCCGAGAGTTCGCAACACTTCGATGACGAAAGCGAGTACAAACCACAGACATGCTCCAATCAGCGCAAGAACGATGACAAATTGAATCGATGCCTGGTCAAACATTTTCATCGTTCACTCCATGACCGGACGTGCACAGCGTTGACCGCTGACCGCACGCGACCCGACCCCAACAAGCGACAACAATGTCATCCGGACTGTTTCACGAACTTCGACACAGACCTCGAATGGTGATGCTTGCACCGTTCCCGAGACACCCATGGAACGAAGGAAAGCCGCAGCTGCGCGGGTTGCCTCGGGCTGGTCAATCGTTGGTGCACCGAGTCGAATATTCGTCAGGGACTGCGCTCCGACTCGCGCCGCATTTTCTGCGCGGTCCGAGGCGCGGACCTTCGACGTCACCAATCGACCTCCGTCAACTGCCAGCCCCGCGCACGCGATGAAGGTCATGACCAACCCAACGACGAGGGCTGTGACGGATCCACGATCATCAGACATCGGTGCTCCTCAATTCGCTCGATAGAAGTCGACGACTTCCACAGATTCTGCGTTCACACGACGAGGCACCATGCCGAGTAGTGCGAGGCCTGCGTGATCGATTCGACATGAAACGCTCACCTTCACGGCATCGAGTCGGCCAAGCTTCGTCAGCTCGACACTCACCGCCTCGTCACGACAGGTCCGACCACTGATCCGTAGATCTTCGAGGGTGGCGTTGCGACCCGTGGACTCACGATCGTCAAGAGGGGCCTGTGAAGCCGCCCGGGCGCCGTGATCAGCCGCGTGTTGGACTTGTCGAAGAGCCTCACCGGAACGTCCGGCAAGAACCACGAACAAGGCGAGAACCACGAGAACGGGGGCGATCAACACCAATTCCACGGTGGCACTTCCCCTGTCGACCACCAATGACCGCCTCATCGCTCGTCCTCCGACATGAACACTTCGATGGGCTCTCGTGCAGACCTCGTCACGGACGTTGGAAAGAACGGAATGACTTGTGGAAGCCGAAGACTCACTGTTGCGAGCACGTCCTTTCCCTGCACCCTCACGGTCCACGACCCACGTGAACTCGAGTCGAGGCCGGTGAGCGCACGTGCAACGGCACGCTCACCGGCTCCCGTGGATGATCCATACCGCGCAGCCACTGCGGCGCCCTCGGATGCAGCAGCGTGTGCGACGTTCGCTCCATGAAGAAACACCGTTGCTTGAACTGCCAACCAGAGGACGAGAAGGACAACCGGCACGGCAATCACAACTTGGGCGACGGCTTCACCCCGGTCGGTACGGACCATCCGATTCACCCGAGATCGAGAGAGTTGGCTTTGCTCGAAACCTTCGAAGTGATCGTCGCTCCGACGGCAATGGCCAAAGTGATCAGCGCAGCCGCCATCACGACGGTCGTCGCGCTGACCTCGCCCCGATCCATATCTGCTTCCCTCGATGCAGTGAACCGGATCCAGTAGTACTCGATGTGTTGTTTGAGTTTCATGTTTTCCTTTCATTTGTTTGTTCTCTTGACAGGCGGTCACATCTGACCGACAACGAGATCGAGGGCTGGGTAACCGAGAAGGGCGATGAAGCCGACGAAGAGAAGGACGGTGGGGATTCCCATGCGTTCGGTTGCTGCCTGGGCCTGCGCCTCGATCTCGGCAATCTGCCGAGTCCGCAAAGCATCAGCCTGGGTGGACAGTGAAAGGCGTACCTTTGCCCCCTGCTCACCAGCAAGCTGCATACTTCCGCTCAGTCTCTCGAGGTCAACCACACCGAGCCGTCGTCCCAGATCGCCGAACACGCGCCACATTGGAGTCCGTGTTGCCCGAGCTGTCTCAAGCGCCTCACGGATCATCCGGAAGCTCCAACTGTCGCCGGTCGAAGCAGCCGCAAACAAGGCCGTCTCGCTGCCGGCACCACCGGCCAAGAGAACACTCGCCAAGTCGAGGTAACTCGAAAGAGCGTAGGAAAATGTCCGTCGCGCACTCGCTGCTCGTTTGGAAACATTTTCGAGATAGAGCACCACTCCGAGAACTGCTCCAACCGCAATACCAAGGGGCGCGAACATTTTCGGGACATCGACATTGATCAAGAACAACGTGACAAGAACGAGGCCGCAGAGCGTTGCCCCCGCGATTCCATTTCCAAGGATTGCCGCCGTGAAGGACCGTTCGGAAAGGACGAGGATTGCTCTGTCTTCACGGCGAGCTTCGATCAATCGCCTGGCCCAACGAGTCGGGATTGCACCCCTTTCTCTTCCCCGCCAGCCCCGGGTCATCAATAGAACACCCAGACCGCATGAGGCGCCGGCGGCCGCAACCGCGATCATTTCCCGACCGCCACGAAGCGCTCCGGAACCTGCACCTTCGAGCCGACCTGCAGCATCACCAAAGCCGCTGCGAACAGTCCAACGATGGCCATCAGGACAACCTGTCCGTTTGGGGACCCGTATGGCTCCAGGTAGTCGCGATTGAAAACGAAGAGCAACCCGACAAAGCCTGTCACGGTGACCGAAATGATCCGGACCGCCGAACGTGTACGCGACCTTCCGACCCAGATCCGCTGATGCATTCGCGCTTCGTCCCGCGAACATCGCGCAAGATGACCAAGAAGTGAACCCACGTCACGCGCCTCGTGCTCAGTGGCTGCGATCAGAGCCGCAGCAACGAAGTCGGCACTCGAGTGGTCGACCTCCGAGGCAAACTCGCGCAAACTCTGTGCAACCGGGGCGTACGGCAACTTCGCCGCAAGGCGCTGTACCTGCGGCGCGATTCGCCCAGGGGCATGTTGTGAGGTTGCCAACAACGTTTGCTGCAAGCCGTGGGCCGCGGCGAGAGTGTCTCTCAATTGTTCGGTCCACAATGCGACCGCCTCGGCGACCTCTTCGTTTGCACGTGACGAGTGACGCTGCCGAGACGATCCGACAACCAAAGCCGCGGCCGTGGCGACGGAGAAGGACACCAACAACCAACCCGACAGTACGTAGGTGAGGACGGCAGATCCGAGCCCGATGCACATCGGCTTTCCCCAAGCCGACGCCGCGAGCCGCGTTCGCGGATTCGAAAGTCTTGTCGATTGGAACGCCGAACGAACCACATAGAGACCGAGACCGCAGACAGCTCCACCCAACATGACAATCGAGATCATCGGGCACCGTGCCGAGTGTCATCGATGTAACGGGACATCGAGTAGCCATGCTCCTCGAGAAGAACCGCCGTCCTCTCCTGGAGTGGATAGGCTCGTCGACACGGTTCGTCCGCCGTGGCCGTGAAAATCTCGTTCGAAATGATCTGCAGACCGTCGGTATCGACAACTTCGCGAATCGACCGAACTCTTCTCTGCCCCGCCGAGTTGTCGACGTAGACCACGATGTGCACCGCGCTGGCAATGATGAGGTTGATCGTGTCGACCGGTAGTCCCGTCGATGCCATCGAGACGTAGGCGGCCAGTTTCGGGAACACCGACCTCGTCCCGTCGGCGTGCATCGTGCACATCGATCCGTTGTTGCCCTGACTCATCGCCATCAACATGGGAAATGCCTCGGCCCCGCGCACCTCACCGACAACAACGCGGTCGGGGTCCATTCGAAGCGCCATCTTCGTCAGGTCCGCCATTGTGATAGCGCCCCGGCCTTCGATGTTTGCGGATCGCGACTGCAACGCGTCGTGATCCGGATGTCGATCGGCAAATCGCTCGATTCCCAGCTCGTATGCGTCTTCGATGGTGACGATTCGCTCGACCGGTGGCACTTCATTGAGGAGTGCCCTGAGAAGGGTCGTCTTGCCCGATCCGGTTCCGCCTGCAATGACGATGTTGCGGCGCCCTCGAACCGCGGCCGAGAGAAACCGGCAAATTTCGTCATCGAACATTCCTCTGTTGCGCAACTCAGAGAGGGACGAGATGTCGAACCGATGACGACGAATGACGAGACTCGGGTGCTGCGACACTGCCATCGTCGCGAACAACCGAGAACCGTCCGGCAACTGGAGGTTCAATTCGGGGTTTGCCGCGTCGAAGCGATGTTCTATTCGGACGAGCCGTGTAGCGGCTCTGCGGATCAAGTCGATGAGTTCCTCGTCGCTGTCGACTATCGGCTCGACGCAGCTTTTCGTTCCATTGCGCCACTTGACCCAGACCGGTGCGCAGCCGCGAACGTGGATGTCCGAGATGTCAGGGTCCTCGAGCAATCTTTGGAGCCTGCCCAAGCCGAGAATCCCTGCCACGACGGCATCGGCAATACGGTCGAAGTCTTCGACGTTGAGCTCGAAAGCCACCGCTCCGTCGTCGGGTCCGCGGTGCCGTTCGTCTGAAATGATGGTGCGCGCGAGCGCCATCTCGTCCTCAATTGTCGGTTCAGAGAGGCCTCGCTTCTGTCGCAGCATTCGCTCCGCGGCAAGTTCGGAGCGGATTCTCCTTGTGAGGAGATCGCTCAACTGTTCTTCCGCCTTCGAGCGGCTCGGGAGAAGCGTGACGTAATTGGATGACAACGTCACGGCGCCACATCCTCGGACATTGCAACGAGAGCAATTTTTGAACGTTCGGCGAGAGCGGCTTTCGGCAGAAAATCACTGCCGACCTTGAGGCTGATGACAAAGTCAGTGCTTGTTTCGGAGGGACGCGAGATGTCCCACACCGTCGCGGGGTCGTTGAACTCCATCGGGGCGCTCTCGGTGGTGGACGTCGGATCGGGCACCAGGACGACACGAACGCGATCGCCGACTGCGATCGCGTTCGGAACGTCCCCAACTTCGACGCGAAGAGCGACGACCTCCTCGCCTTCGCTCAACGTCGGTGCTTTCGAAAGTAGGCCCGGCATGATCGGATCGCCCATCCGCACGTCGGCAACAACGACCTGTCCGAGAGCTCTCGCAGCTTCAGCGATGGGCACCATCGAACCTGCAAGACGCGCTTCGACTTCGACCGCGGTCAGGGCGGACTCGGTGATGGTCTCACCTCTGCTGATTGTTTCCGCCGCCGCGAGAACCTGAACGGTCTCGGTTCGCTTCGTCGCAAAAAAACTTGCCGTCGCAGCTCCACCCAACACGAAAACAAGACCCAAGGCAAGTTCGGGTATTCGCAATTGCCGGGATCGGCGCGGTTCGGAACGTTCGCCTTTGACCCGTCCCCGCCGACGCCGGACTCGTCGAGATCTGACTTCACTGTCACTGTCGTTGTCCCCCAACAGGTCACGGGACAACGCACTGCGGCGCTCATAGAGGGTGTCCCTGGACCCATCGGGGGAAGTTGTCACGAACCGCTCTGACACGGCTGTTTCCTTCCCCTGAATGTGTCTGTTTTTTTCACACCCCCTATGTGTGGTTTCGGTAGTAGAGCACGGCAACGGTTCATTTTCAATGCACCCCTCCGCCGCCGGTCGAATGTTTCGCCCGTAGCCTTTCGGGGTATGAGCGTCACGACCCCGCCTGAGGTGTTGCCGGCAGCCGGCGAACCGTGCTGGTGCGGCAGTGGGCGCAAGTACAAGCGCTGCCACAAGCCGCTCGAAGGGCGGGTCGTTCCGGGGGTAGTCAGCCCCATGCGATCGGTGCCCGAAGCCATCGTCAAGCCGTCGTATGCAGACACCGGGAAAGTAGCGCGGTGGGACGAGCCGAAGATCAAGTCACCCGATGTGGTCGAAAGGCTGCGTTACGCATGCGACATGGCCGCCGACATCCTGCGGTTGGCGGGCGAGTTCGTGAAGCCGGGAATGACGACCGATGACATCGATGTGTTCGTGCACGAGGAAACGGTGCGTCGCGGCGCCTACCCGAGCCCGCTGAACTACCACGGCTATCCCAAGAGTGTCTGCACGAGTCTCAATGAAGTGATCTGCCACGGCATTCCCGACTCGACGGTTGTGCGCGACGGTGACATCATCAACCTCGATGTCACGTGTTACGTGAAGGGAGTGCACGGCGACACGAATGCAACCTTTCTCGTCGGTGACGTCGATGACGAGAGCAAGTTGCTCGTTCGCGTGGCCGAAGAGTGCATGTGGAAGGGCATCGAAGCGGTCGCACCCGGCCAACCACTGAGTGACATCGGCAAGGCGATCGAGAACCATGCCAAGGCGCACCGAATGGGCGTCATTCGCGCATTCATCGGACACGGCATCGGAGAGCAGTTCCACACCGACATTCAGGTTCTCCACTACTACGACGCCCGCAATTCGATGGTCATGCGTCCGGGCATGACCTTCACGATCGAGCCAATGATCAGCCTCGGCACGTGGCAGCACAAGATGTGGGACGACGATTGGACCGCGGTGACCGCCGATGGCAAGCGCACCGCCCAGTTCGAGCACACGGTTCTCGTCACCGAGACCGGGGTCGAGGTACTCACGGCCAACGGTGCCGTTTCGCCGTCGGCCCCCTGGAAACGGTAAACATTCACACGGGGACACGATGCTCGATCTCGACCGGTACATACCCTTCACGCGCGACGAGTGGGCAGACCTGCGTGCCGCCACCCCCCTCACAATCCGCGAGAAGGACCTCGAAGCGCTGCGCGGAATCAACGAACAGATCGACCTCGACGAAGTGGCTGCGGTTTACCTGCCGCTCACACGCTTGTTGAATCTCTACGTCAGCGCCACACAGAACCTGCACAAGGTGTCCGCCACCTTCCTTGGCACCATGGCGCCGAAAGTGCCCTACGTCATCGGCGTTGCGGGAAGTGTGGCCGTTGGAAAGAGCACGTTCGCCCGTATTCTCCAGGCGCTTCTCGCGCGCTGGCCGGAACATCCGAAGGTCGACCTCGTCACGACCGACGGGTTCCTCTTTCCCAATGCCGTACTCGAAGAACGCGGCATCATGAATCGCAAGGGTTTCCCCGAAAGCTACGACACGAAGTCACTCCTGCAGTTTCTTCGCGAACTGAAATCAGGTCGTCCCGAGGTTCTCGCACCGGTCTACAGCCACGTTGTGTATGACATCGTCGAGGGCCAGGAAGTTACCGTTCGACAGCCCGACATTCTCATTCTCGAAGGCCTGAATGTGCTGCAGGTCGGTGTCGATTCGAACGAATTCGTGTCCGACTACTTTGATTTCTCCATCTACATCGATGCAGAGGAAACCGTCATCCGCGATTGGTACATCGACCGTTTCCACGCGCTGCGTCGAACCGTATTCCAAGACCCGCAGAGCTTCTTCAAACACTTCGCCGAGCTCAGTGACGCCGAAGCGACGGACGTTGCGCGAGGAATCTGGGCCGAGATCAACGGCCTGAATTTGCGCGAAAACATCGCGCCGACAAAATCCCGCGCATCATTGGTGATCAACAAGGGTGCCGACCATCGAGTGACCGACGTTCAACTGCGCAAGCTGTAGTTCAGCGGTGAATCGCGTTGAGATAGTTGTAGACGGTGATCCGCGACACCGCCATCGCGTCTGCGACGTCTTCCACTGCACGACGCAGAATGAAGGCGCCGCGTTCGTCGAGCAGGCGGATCGCGCGCTGTTTGTCGTTGCGTGAGAGTTGCTTCAGTTTGCCACCAAGTTCCTTCTCGACGCTTTCGATCAGTCGCTCGAGTGCACCGTGCAGCATCGGCATGCGTACCGCACCGATGACTTCCCCCTCCCACGACAAGGGAATGTCGCTCGGGCCAATGTCGGTCGACGAAACGATCGTCGCCCCGACTGCGTCGATGATCGGGGCAATCGCCTCGAGGAGCGGGTGGTCCTTCGGGGTCATTCGCCCTCGGGCCCGATGTGGATGCTGACGTGCGTGGCTCCGTTTGCGTAGGCCGCATCGAGGAGGGCTGCGACGATCCGGCCGGCATCGCCGGTCGTGGCGCGCAGGGTGGTTCCGAAAGGACCGAACTCGACCGTCGCCCCGAGCTTTTCAACCGCTGCAACTGCGGCGGTGACATGCGGGCCGGGATCGCCCTCGACGAAGGGCTCGATCGTGAATTCGACCGCAACCGTTGTACTGGGGAGCATGCCCACAGGGTACCGACCCCCGATCACGCACCGAAGAGGCGATCCCCCAACAGGGCGAGACTGTCGGGCAAAAACCGCTCGGTGGCGACCAAAACACGCAAATCGCCGGGTGTCACCCAACGGAACTCGACGACTTCCCCGTCGACGGGCTCGACGAGCCCCTGGTGGACGATGTCGTAGCAACGTGCAACGAGGCTCACCTCTTGGTCCTCGTAAACGCCCGACCGGACGAACTCGGGTTTTCCCTCGATCCCGGCCTCTTCCCGCAACTCACGTCGCACCGCTTCGTCGTAGGTCTCGCCGGAGGCCACGACACCGCCGATGGCGATGTCCCACCACCCGGGCCAAACGTCTTTCAGTTCGCTACGCCGATGTACCAATACGTCGCCAACCGGGTTTCGCACGAGGACAAAGACCGCGCGGTGCCTCAATCGCTCGCGCCTCATGACAGAGCGCGGAACGCGTCCCACGACGACGTCGTTCTCGTCGACAACATCGACCATCTCGACGCCTTCCCGCGCACCATCGAGAGGAGCATCCGGGCTGACTGGGGTCACCTGCAAAGTGTGCCACGATGGTTTCATGTCGGTAGAAGCGCTGATCGAACAGCACGGCCCCAGCAGAGAACTCCGCGACCAGGCCCGTGGGCTGCAGGATGCGGCGGTCGCGCTGCGACGTTCGTTGCATCAACATCCCGAGATCGGCAACGACCTTCCCGTGACGCGCGACCAGGTTCTCGAGGCGCTCGACGGGCTTCCCCTTGACGTCACCCTGCACAAGACGACGAGCGGCATTGCCGCACTTCTCACTGGTGACAAGCCCGGACCAACGGTCTTGCTCCGCGGTGACATGGATGCGCTGGCCATGCCCGAGGACACGGGGCTCGACTTCGCATCGAAGAACGCGAACATGATGCATGCCTGCGGACACGACACACACACGAGCATGCTCGTGCAGGCCGCACATCTGCTCTCCGACCGCAAGGGTGACATTCCCGGACGGGTGCTCTTCATGTTTCAGCCCGGCGAAGAGGGCCACCACGGGGCGCGTCACATGATCGACGAAGGACTGCTCGACCTTCCGAAGAACGTCGACGGCAGCGATTCTCCTCTCACTGGAGCCTTTGCTCTTCACATCACTTCGACGTTGCCCGTCGGCATGGCGGGTATCCGAGGCGGGGCGATCATGGCATCGAGTGATCAACTCGAGATTCGCGTGAAAGGTGCCGGCGGGCATGCATCGGCGCCTCACCTCACCAGCGATCCGATTCCCGTCGCCTGCGAAATCGTCCAGGCGCTACAGAGCATGGTGACGCGGCGCATCGATGCTTTCGATCCTGCGATCGTGACGGTTGCGAGGATCAATGCAGGAACGACGTACAACGTCATCCCCGAAACAGCCAGCATCGAGGGCACCATCCGGGCCATGAGCGCAAAGACTCGCTCAAAGGTCCACGAACTGATCTCACAGGTTGCGATGGGAATAGCCGCGGCACACGGGCTGTCGGCCGAGGTCGAGATCCATCTCGGCTACCCCGTCACCGTGAACGATCCAACGTTCGCGGGCTTTTCCACGGAGGTTGCGACCTCGATTCTCGGCGACAAGAAGGTGGTTCAGCTTCCGAATCCGGTCATGGCAGCCGAGGACTTCAGTTACGTCCTCGAACGACTGCCGGGCTCGATCATGTTCCTCGGCGGAACTCCCTCCGGTCAGAATCCGGCAACGGCCGCCCCGAACCATTCGAACCGGGTGATGTTCGACGAAGACGCCATGGAAGTCGGCGTGTCGTTGTATGCCGCGATGGCTCTACGTCACCTCGGCGTCAGGTTGTCCTGAACGTCACTTGATGACGAGTGCGTTCGGCGGAGACGCCACTCCCGAGGGCAAGTTGAGCGGAGCCGAGGTGAAGAAGCCCGTGTAGCGACCATCAGCCGCGCAATCGTCGGCAAGTTGGTCGAGCACGAACATCTCTCCGAGGGGCAAGCCGAGCATCGGCAAAAAGAGCGTGTGAGTGAAGATCTCGTGCATACGACGACGATCGGAACGAACCTCAGCATTTTCTTCGCTCGTTCGCAGTGCTCCGGGTGGCCACACTTCGACGGCCGGGTTGTCGGCGGCGATTGCGGCGATGTGCATGTCCCACAGAACTTCGGCCGTACGCTCGTCTGACCGCAACCCCGGGGTGCGTAGTTCACTGACGATCGCCATTCGCTCGCGCACCTCGATGGGCTGACGTTCGTACCACCCGATCCATCCGGTTCGCACGAGAAGAATGTCGCCCTCTTCAAGGTCGGTTCCCTGGTGAGCCAGGCATTCGAGCAGCTCGTCGGCTTCGATCGGATCGGATTGATCATGGACGATCGGTCGTCCGATCGACTCGCGCCAGCGCGCAACGTCGCACAACACCGCGCGGCCGGCGATTCCGCGCTGAGCCCAGTGGTGCACACCGTGTTCGTCGTCAGTGACTCCACCAAAGTGACCGGTTCCGGGTTCGTCGTGCTGTGCCGCAAAGTTGCGAATGTGCCGGAAGCCGTCCCACTGACTCGACGACTGCGTGTTCCAGGCGTGCAACACGTCGTCGTGGCTGACCGAACGTTCGTCGCCCGTGACTTCGTGGCCAAACGGACTGCGTCCAAAAAGCGGCGGGTCGGGCTTGCGCATGTCCCAATTCATGGGAAAGACCGCACCCTTCGCCACCAATTTCGCCGCCGCCGCCACTCTCTCGGGTGTCAGGAGGTTGAGGCACCCGAAGTACCGGGCGTCACCCCCGGCCCACACGTCCCAGGCGGCAGGAAGGCCCCCACGGCGGGGTAAATCGCGGTATGCGGGCAGGTCGCTCTTCGTCATGACCGAGACCGTACCCGCCCTGTACGGTGGCGATTTCATGGGGACGACAGGGGGTTCGAGCGGCACGGACAGGCCGATCAGCGGACTGCGGGTCCTCGATTTCAGCCGGGTCCTCACTGGTCCGCACGCGACGCGGATGCTCTGTGATCTCGGGGCCGACGTCATCAAGCTCGAACCACCCGAAGGCGACCTCACTCGGTTTACCAATCCCCGCGTGAACTCACTATCCACCTACTTCGTGCAGCAGAACGTCGGCAAGAAGAACATCTGCCTCGACCTCTCGAAGCCCGAGGCGATCGCGCTCGTACATCGCCTCGTCGAGCACGTCGACATCATCGTCGAAAACTTCCGACCCGGCGTCATGCAACGTTTGCAGCTCGACTACGCCACGCTGAGTGCGATCAATCCGCGTCTCATCTACGCCTCGATCACCGGCTACGGCAACACCGGCCCATGGGTCCATCGTCGTGCATATGCGCCCGTCGTCGGCGCCGAAACAGGAATCACCAAGTACCAAGGCGACGCGCGTGGCGGACAGTACGCCAACGATCCGTATTCACACGCCGACGTCTATACCGCAATGGAAACCTGCACGGCGATTCTCGCCGCGGTAATCCAGCGTGGTCGCACGGGTCGTGGGCAGTGGATCGACGTGGCGATGGCACAGACAATGCTCTATGTGAACGAACACGCTCACGACGACCTATGGACGGAACCCGTTCCACCCGAGCAAATTCGCTCTTTTCAACCCGCGAACTATCCGGTGTTGACCGCGGCGAACGGTGACAAGGTGGTTGTCAGCGGACACCCCGCCGAGCGCGGAACGTTCGACAACTTCATGAACGGAGCGGGGCGAGGAGACATGATCTCGGATCCACGCTTTGCCGACGTACCGAGCCGTCTCGCCCATCTCGACGAAATTCAACGGATACTGCGCGACTGGGCGGCGACAATGCCCGATGCGATTGCCATCGAAGAAGCCCTGGCTCGATTCCAATTGGCATCCGGCAAGATCCGCTCACCTCGTGAGGTTGCGGACACCGAATGGGGTCGCGAACGCAGCGTGACCGTCGAAGTGAGCAACCGCGGCGGCGGCACGATTCGCATTCCCAACGCTCCATGGCGGTTCTCCGACGCCGACACGACGACTTCGGGCGAACCGAGGTATCCGGGCGAGGACAACGAGTCGGTCTTCACCGAACTGTTGGGGCTCAGTGACAACGACCTCGCTTCGCTCGCCGACAGTGGAATACTCTTGAGCCGCAAGCCGCGGTCCCGCTGACACCCGGACCGCTCATCGACACATCCTGGGGGGATGACATGGCCGGACTGGCTCGACCCGCAACACCACGACAGGTCACTGCGTCGTGGCTCACACAGGCTCTGCAGTCGACTGGAATCATCGAGCCGCACATCGAGGTCGGCTCGGTGCGCCAAGAACCTTTGGGTGGCGGCACCGGGGTGTTCGGCACGCTCGTTCGTCTCGTCGTCGACTACACCGAACCAAACTCCGGCCCGACGTCGATGGTCCTCAAGATCCCGACGAACGCACCGGAAAACAAGACGGTTGGTCTCGCACTCGGGCTCTACGTGCGCGAGGGTCAGTTCTTCAAACAGATGGCGAGCCGCACCCCGGTCGACGTCGTTGGTTGTTACTACAACGACATGGATGTCGATGCAGGAGAATTCGTTCTCGTCCTCGAGGAGATACGCGACCTGCAGGTCGGCCAGCAGACCGCCGGCGCCACGGTCGGGCAGCTGGAGATCGCCCTGCGCGAACTTGCCAAGTTCCATGCGGCGTGGTGGAAACACTCCGACCTCGACGAAATGGACTGGCTCCCGCGCAACGACTCCCCCGCAAACCTGGTCGTGGTCCCCGACATCATGCGCAATGCAATGTCGGTCATTGAGAAGGACTGGGTCGATGTCATCGGCCGCGAAGCAGTCGACCTCGGTCACGAACTCGCCGCGCAGTTCGACTCGATCATCAAGAGGACGGGCGAGGTCGCCCACACGATGTGCCACGGCGACGCACGGCTCGAGAACATGTTCTTCAACGCCGATGCGACGAAGATGAAGTTCATCGACTTCCAGTTGGTGATCAAGGCAACACCGGCACAGGACGTCGCGTATCTCATGGGTTCGTCGGCCGACAAGGCGTTGTGGGACGAACACGGCATGCGCCTCTTGAAGATGTACCACGATGCGCTCGGTACCGCAGGTGTTCGTGACTACGACTGGAATCAGTTCTGGTACGAGTTCAGGCTGCAGGCGCTGTGGGGTGTCGTCGCGCCGGGTTCGATGGTCGCCAGCTTCGACGTGGGCGACGAAAACGGCAAGTTGCTGTCGCGCCGCTGGATGGAGCGCGGCTGGCACATCCCGATGGCGACGAAAGCGCGCGAGATTCTCTAACGCCCGGAGTGGCCGAACCCGCCACCGCGGTCGAACCCATCGAGCGATTCGACCACCTGCCACGTCACTTCTTCGACCCGCTGGATGACCAACTGTGCGATGCGATCGCCGCGTTTGACGTCGTAGTCCGTGACGGGGTCCGTGTTGATGAGGACGCATTTCAACTCGCCGCGGTAACCCGCATCGATCAGTCCGGGGGTGTTCACCAGGCTGATGCCGTGCTTCAAGGCGAGGCCACTGCGCGGCAGGACGAGCCCCGCGAAACCTTCGGGGATGGCGACGGCGATACCGGTCGGAACGAGGACACGACCACCGCCGTGTGGAACCCGCGCATCTTCGCGCGCGTAGAGGTCAACCCCTGCATCGCCACGGTGTGCGACGACGGGCAACGGCAGATCGGGATCGAGTTGCTGAATTGCAACTTTTGGCACACGGTGAATCTAGAACAACGGTAGTTTTGGTGACGTGTTGGCGTGGATGGACCTGGAAATGACGGGACTCGACCCAACTTCCGACCGAATCGTCGAAATCGCGACGATCATCACCGACGACGAGTTGAACATCGTCGCCGAAGGTCCCGACATCGTCATCCACCAACCCGATGACGTTCTGGCCGCGATGGCTCCGATCGTCGTCGAGATGCACACAAAGTCGGGCCTTCTCGAAGAAATCCGTCGGTCAACGGTGACCCTCGAACAAGCAGGACGGGAAACCCTCCAGTTTCTGAAGTCACACATCGGCGCACCGAAGGCGGTGCCCCTCTGTGGCAACAGCATCGGTACCGATCGCCGGTTCCTCGCCGCGTATCTTCCCGACATCGAGAACTACCTCCACTACCGGTGCGTCGATGTCTCCAGCGTGAAGGAACTCGTGAAACGCTGGTATCCGCAGGTCGATGCCGGCAAACCCGCCAAGACGGGCAATCATCGGGCGCTCGACGACATTCGTGACAGCATTCACGAACTCGCCTACTACCGCGCGAACGTGTTCAAGTAGTTTTTCACCGTGACTTCGACGGCCGACTCTCCTCGCCCCGTGCGCCAGGAAGCCCAACGCGCAACCGACGAAATCACCGAGTTGGCTCCCGGTGTGTTGCGAACGCAACTACCCATCGATCTTCCCGGCCTCGGCCATGTGAACATGTACGTCCTCGAGGACGACCGCGGTGTCACCGTCGTTGATCCAGGTATGCCCGGCCGCGAATCCTTCACCGTATTGAAGGCTCGCCTGCGCGCCATCGGTGTGCCCCTGAAGCGCGTTCATTCGGTCCTCGTGACCCACAGCCACCCTGATCACTACGGCGGTGCCGGACGCTTGCGCAAAGACGTCGGTGCTGAGATCATCGCCCACCGCCGTTTCCGCCTCTGGTGGGATCCATACGAACCACCCGACATCGACGTCGAGGATGCCCCTCTGCTCACTCCCCAGATTCGCCCGAATGGCGAAACGCCGTGGGGTGGTCGCGGCTACGACATTCCGTGGTCGCGCAGGGCCCGTCTGCGAATGCACGCGAAGTTTCCGCGGGTGTTCGGTGTGCCGCATCCGACGCGCCGCGTCGACGAGGGTGACCGCGTCATGCTTGCCGGCCGTGAGTGGCTGGCAATTCACACGCCCGGGCACACCGAAGACCATCTCTGTCTCCTCGACCCCGAGTCGGGTCTCCTCATCAGCGGTGACCATGTCTTGCCCACGATCACACCGCACATTTCAGGGATGACCCGTGCGGTCGACCCCTTGCGCGAGTTCTTCGGCTCACTCGACAAGATCGGAAGCCTCGGCACGCAGATGAAGATGGCTCTTCCGGCCCACGGCACACCGTTCACGAACGTGGTCGAGCGCGTCGAACACATCAAGGAACACCACATCGAACGTCTCGACAAGTTGCGCCAAATCGGCGCCGACTTTGATCGTCCGGCCACGGTGATGGACATCGCGCGACATCTCTTTTCGGCCCGCGCGCAGGGACCGATGGCCGACAGTGAGACATTCGCACATCTCGAACACCTTCGGTTGGCCGGCGAATTCCAATGCCGTCAACGCGACGGACTGCTCGAGTACGTACGCGTCAGCTGATCAGCGCGCGACGAATCTGCGTCGCTGCGACGACATCGCCCGCGGATTCGTGCCAAATCATCGTGTGACTCGTGGACTCACGAACGACGGTCGCAACTTCGTGCTCCGGGTGAACGGGGGCCAGGTGTTCCAACACCACGTCGAGTGGTGCGCGCATGTCGCGGTGTGCGCCGAGCCATTCTTCGACGGCCTCCCAATACGCAGCGTTGTTCATGTGACCGAGCGCATCCATGTCGGAGAATCGCAAGGGCCATGGATGACGCTGCTCGTCGGGCACCGGACGGTCCCGAAGAAGAACCCGGGCACCGACACGTCTGTTTCCCGCCGATTCAGCCACCACCGCAAGAAAGTCCGGCGCCAGTTTCGCCGGCGCCATGGTCGCCAGGTCGACGTGCACCCAGATCGCCGCGGTTTCGATACGCCCGCCGCGTTCTCCTTCGATCAGTGTGCAGCGCTCGGCCCAGTGTGAACCAATGCCACCACACCACGTCTGCAGTGCGAGCGGTTCCTGGAAGACCGGGAACTGATGCACCCGAATTGCGGTGCGGCGCACCACCCATCCGTCGCGATCGGCATAGGCGGCTTCACGGGCGTCGTCGTGGGCGATGTCCTGGAGGTATCTCACACAGGCATCGAGCCGCAGCCTCCCGCGGGGGGTGACATCGCCGAGCCTCACCCGGCGGTGGGCTCGAAACACCCGGCCAGCCCCCGGAACCGCCGGGAATTCCAGCTCGATCGGGGCTCCGGTGGTCACGGCAGCACCCTAATTCAGCCGCCCAAACCCTGATTTACAAGGACTTGCGTGGGTTTGCATTAAATCGGTTGACGTTTCGCTGCCGACGTGGTTTCCTACATTCCGCATGTTGTTCGTAAACCGCGCCCAGGCTTCGGCCCGCCACGCAGCCGCCATGGCTGCTTATTGGCACGCCACCAAGCCGGTGTTCGCAGCCACGTTTACGAATAAGCGACCCAGCCAGCGCCCCGACAGGAGCCCGACGTAAGAGAAAAAACGTCGGAAGTCGAGGCCGCTGGGTTCAAGAACCCGGCGGCCTTTTTCGTTTTCCGGCGTGCCTCACATCTCACGAAATGGACATCACCATGCTTGCACCCAACACACTCATCCCCTTCGAGCAACCGATCCTCTTGTCGGCCAAGCGCTGCGCCGATGGCAACGGCACCCTCACGTATCTCTTCTTCTCCGAGGAATACGTCGACGTCTGTCGGGCCAAGGCCATTTGTGCAAAGTGCACCTCGCGCGATGCATGCCTGAACGACGCACTCCAACGCGAAGAGCCATGGGGTGTCTGGGGCGGAGAGCTCCTAGAGAACGGCCGCGTGGTCGCCAACAAGCGACCACGCGGACGGCCAGCCGTACATGCCCGCCGCCCGGCGGTCGTGGACG
>JAGWWV010000025.1 GCA_018970175.1 Acidobacteriota bacterium | reverse complement strand
GGGTAAACCCCATCTCCCAACCCACGCTCGACTTCCCCTCGAGGGTTCTCGGTGTGTAATTACCCGTATTCCGGGTAATTACACACCGAGAACCCTTGGGGTTAGAGGGTGAGGAGGGCGGGGGCGATCGTTTCCATGATCAGCTTCGCCCCGGGCTTGTACACATGGACGCCGTCCCAGCGGTAGCCGAGGTCGTTCGCGATGATCGAACTCGTGCACCACTCGCGGGGCCCGTTCACGAACGTGGTAGATGTCGGGTTCTCCGCCGCGACCTGCTGCAGCAATTCATTGAGGTGACGCGTACGAGTGTCATCACCGCGCTCGGGAATCGCGGGGATACCTGCGCCGGCAACGTTTTGCGGACGCATGCAAGGAACCTCGAGAAGCGCGACCTTGGCGACACCACCGGCGATGAGGGCATCGATGCCCTTCTTGACCTGCGTCTTGAACAAGGTGTCGGCCTGCGGGGTGAAGAAGGCGTAATTCGTGCCGGCATGCAACACGTCGAGCACCTCCCACGCACCGACGACGACAAGTGCGATCTCCGCCTTCGACTCCTTCGCGGCGGCAGTCCACTTGCCTTCCCAGCCTTGGCAGGTGTCGAAGTTCTGCTTGAAGTCGATGCTCGAACTGATGCCGGTACCGAATTCATAGACACCGCAACCCGAGATGGAGCCGTTCGAAACCTTGAACGTCTTCTCGATGCCCGACGGCTGATTGATCGCGAGCGCTTTCGCCTGCGAATCCCCGACGATCAGGAGACGTTTGGGGTCGGAGAGCACGGGCAGCGTCGTGCCGGGGGCGACGATGCCGGGTTGCGTCGTCTGTGTCGGATCTTCGATGGGGACCGTCGTCGTTGCGCCGAAGACCTGGTCGGGGCCTTGATCCATTGAGATGTCGATGGGTTTGGTCGCCGCAAGAGCGATGCCAACGCTTGCAGTGAGGACGATGGCCGTGATTCCGTAACAGGTTGCTGTCACCGCGATGTCGCGGCGGTCTTCGTTGTCACGGTCGTTCAGGATCGCACGCCACCGTCCGATGACTCCCCCGCGGATCGGTTCCTCGACGAAGCGGTAGCTGGCCTCGGTGACGAGCACGGTGATCACCATGGCGACGACGAAGTTGCCCGCGCCGTTGCGCGCATCGGCGAACAGGAAAATCGGCCAGTGCCAGAGGTACAGACCGTACGAACGTTTTCCGACTTCGACCAAGGGGCGCGAGCCGAGGATGCGCTGCACACCGACGGCGTTCGGATGCACGGCCGTCGCGACGAGCACGAGCGACGAAAGCGACACGAGCGCAAGGCCGCCCCGGTAGAGGAATGCTCCCTCGACCGTGAGCGACAACGCGAGCAAGAGAAGAACCACCGACGCCGCGCCTGCCGCGGCAGACAACGTGCGTTCGGGAATCTCGGCCACCTTTGCGCGGCCGGTCATCGTCCAGGGACGCCACAGCAACGCCCCCGCCGCACCGAGCAGCAGCCCGGTCGAGCGCGTGAGCGTGGAGAGGTAGAGGAAGTTGACACGATCCGGGTTCGACCCGTCGTACAACACCGCGGTGAGCAACATGATGACGACGGCAGCCACGACGAGTGTCTGGGCTGCCTTCGCCTTGCTTCGCCTCCAACGCAAGAGCGCAATAAAGGCGAACGGCCACAGCAGGTACCACTGCTCTTCAACGGCGAGCGACCAGAGATGGCGCAGGAGGGGCGGATCCTTGGGGGCGAAATACGGGACGTCGGTGAAAAAAACCTGCCACCAATTGGAGATGTAGAAGACCGCCGACAGGAAGTCGTGGCGTAGTTGTCCGACCTTGTAGTCGGAGAACAACAGCGCCCATGCCGACACCGCGACCAACATGACGAACAGGGCGGGCAACAGTCGCCGGGCGCGACGGAACCAGAACTGCTTGAGGGCAATGCTCTGGTTTTCCTCGGCTTCTTCCAGAAGAAGCGAGGTGATGAGGAATCCGCTGACGACGAAGAACACCTCGACGCCAATGAATCCGCCCCGCATCCAACTGAACTTCGCGTGGTAGAAGACAACCGCGATCACCGCGAGCGCCCGGAGTCCGTCGAGCGCCGGGACGTACCCCATCGACGGCGGCTGGAAATTGCCGCGCTGCGCCGGAACCGAGAAATGCTCCTTCATGACTTGTCTGATGACGTTACGAGAAGCAACGCGAGAAGAGTGAGTACCGCGGCCGTGACGTAGGGCCACGCGACACCGGCGTGGTCGAACATCAGTCCGGCGATGGCGGGACCGATGATGCGTGACAATGCTCCTGCCGACTGCTGCACACCCAGTGCTTCTCCGCGTTTGTCGGGTGCAACGGAATCGGCAACGACACTCGTGAGCGATGGCGTCACGACGCCCTGGCCGAGAGACAACAGCGCGAGCGCGACGAAAAGAACCGCCCACACGTCGGCAACCGACAACACGAGAAAGCCACCGATGAGAACGATGAAGCCCGTCGACAACAGGCGCGGCGACCCGAGGGCGCGTGTCAACGGAGCAATGAGGGCTCCTTGTACGATCACCAACATCACGCCGACGACCAGAAACACCGCGGCCGCAGAACCCTCGGTGAGGTCGAATCGCCGTTCACCGAAGAGCGCAAATGTCGCCTCGAAGCCGGCGAAGGCGGAACCCGCCAGCAGAGCGGTTCCCGTGTAGCGGTTGATCGCGAACCGACGCCGACCCACCGGCGCCGTGCGTGGCGCACGCGTGGTGTTGGTTTCGGGCAGGCGGAACCAGGCCGCAATGGCGTTGCACAACGCGAATGCGGACGCGACGTAAAACGGCACGTGCGGACCACCGAGCGCCGCCAGACCACCCAGCGCAGGGCCGAAGACGAAACCGACACCGAATGCGGCACCCAACATGCCGAGGAGTCGGGGGCGGTCTTCCGGTGCTGCGATGTCGGTGATGGCGCTCTGCGCAACCGACACACTGGCACCCGACGCACCGTCGATGAACCGACCGAGATACAGAAGCCAGAGAACACCGGCGGCTCCGGTGAGGAAACTGCCGACCGCCGTGCCGACAAGCGAGATGATGATGACGGGCTTGCGCCCGATGCGATCTGACAAGCGCCCGAGAACCGGTGCGAAGAAGAACTGCGCGATCGAGAACATCGAAAAAAGGAGCCCGACTTCGAATCCGCTTGCGCCGTATCGCTCGGCATAACGCCCGAGAATCGGAACAACCATGCCGAAACCCACCATGTCGAGGGCGACGGTGCTCCAGATCGTCCAGAACCCCTTTGGGTAGCGGCTCTTCACGTCGTTCTTCGACTTGCGCAACTTCATCGGCGTGCGTGATCCCGACACGTCACCCGCGACGTACGCGGGTGCCGTCCTTCGTCGTTTCGACGACGTAGCCCGCCGCCTGTAGTTCCGCGCGCAACGCATCGGCCCGCGCGAAATCCTTCGCCGCGCGCGCCGCGTCGAGTTCCGCCGCCTTGCCGGCCGCGTCGGCATCGACGTCGCCGACATCGTTCACCGGTAGGCCAAACGCCGCACACATCTCGCGCACGGCCGCGGCAAGTTCAGCAGCTTCGGCTGCATTCCCCGCATCCACCGATGCGTTCGCGCGACGCATCGTGTCGAACATCAGGGCCGTTGCTGCGGGTGTGTCGAGGTCATTGTCCATCGCCGTGCGGAACGCATCGAGGATGTCGGCCCTGGCTGTCACACCTGCCGTGGGGATCCGGCCGAAGAATGCATCGATTCCCGCAAGCGCCTTCACGGCGGCATCGATGTTGTCCTGACCCACCCTCACCGGGGAGCGGTAGTGCGTCTGAAGCAACAACATGCGGTATGCACGCGGGTCGTACTTGTCGACGAGGTCGAGAAGGTTGGCCACGTTGCCGAGACTCTTCGACATCTTTTCGCCTTCGGCGTCGACAACGAAACCGTTGTGCATCCAATGCGCGGCGAATTTCTTGCCGAGCGCGACGGCCTGAGCGCGCTCGTTCTCGTGGTGCGGAAAGCGCAGGTCGGCACCGCCACAGTGCAGATCGAATCCTTCACCCAACAGTTCGAGGCTCATGACCACGCACTCGCTGTGCCATCCGGGTCGACCGTCACCCCACGGTGACGGCCACGACGGTTCGCCGGGCTTGGTGAACTTCCACAACGCAAAGTCGGCGGGGTGCCGCTTTTCGCCGGCGCCAAGAACCTCGCGGTCGCCGCCACCCGCAAGCATGTCCTCGAGTTTCTGGTGGGCCAGCAGGCCGTAGTCGTCGACCGACGTGACCGACAGGTACACCCCGTCGGACGTCGTGTAGGCGCGATCGTTCGCAACGAGCGTGGCGATCATGTCGACCATGCTGTCGACGTATTCGGTCGCGTGCGGCACGTCGGTCGGTCGCTCGACACCAAGCGCCGACATGGCGCGGAACCAGACGTCTTCGCACTTGTGAGTGATCTCCTGCCACGGACGGCTTTCGCGATTCGCCCGGTCGATGATCTTGTCGTCGATGTCGGTGATGTTCGACACGAGGCGCACCTCCACACCCGTCCAGGTGAGATACCGACGAAGAATGTCGTAGACGAGGGTTGCCCGGCCGTGGCCGAGGTGCGGCGGGCCGTAGACCGTGGGGCCGCAGAGGTAAATGGAGAGGTGCCCCGGCCGGCGCATCGCGAGGGGTCGGATCCCCTGGGTGGCCGTGTCATAGAGGGAAAGCACGTTCTGACTCTAGGGTAAGTGCCTATGTCGAACCCCCCTGAGAAGCCCTCTCTCGACGGAATCGAGAGTCGCTGGTCGGCCGCGTGGCAAGCCGAGGGCGTCTACGACTTCGACCGTTCACGGCCGCGGGGCGAGGTCTTTGCGATCGACACACCACCACCCACCGTCAGCGGTTCGCTGCACATGGGTCACGTGTTTTCCTACACGCACACCGACACCCTGGCGCGCTTCTGGCGCATGTCGGGCAAGGCGGTCTTCTACCCCATGGGATGGGACGACAACGGCCTGCCGACCGAGCGACGCGTGCAGAACTATTACGGCGTCACGTGCGACCCGTCGGTTGCCTACGACCCGAACTTCGTCCCGCCCTTCCGCGGCGACCCGCCGAAGGACCACAAGTCTGTTCCCATTTCGCGCCCGAACTTCATCGAGCTGTGCAACGAACTCACCCACGAAGACGAGAAGGTCTTCGAAGAGCTCTTCCGGCGACTCGGTCTGTCGGTCGACTGGTCGCTTCTCTACACCACCATCGAGTCGCGTAGTCGACGCGTCAGCCAGCGTGCATTCCTGAACAATCTCGCCCGCGGCGAGGCGTACTCCCAAGAGGCGCCGACGCTGTGGGACGTCGACTTCGACACCGCAGTCGCGCAGGCCGAACTGGAAGACCGCGACCGCCCCGGTGCGTACCACACGCTCACCTTCCACAAGACCGACGACTCGGGCGACATTCTCATCGACACCACCCGTCCGGAACTTCTTGCCGCGTGCGTCGCGCTCGTTGCGCACCCCGACGACGAGCGCTACCAACCTCTCTTTGGCGCGACGGTGCGCACTCCCCTCTACGACGTCGAAGTGCCGATCCTCGCCCACCCGCTGGCGCAGCCCGACAAGGGAACGGGCATCGCCATGATCTGCACGTTCGGTGACACCACCGACGTCACGTGGTGGCGCGAGCTCAACCTTGCGACCCGCGCCATCATCGCCCGCAACGGTCGCATCATCGCCGAAGGACCCGATGCGATCACCACCCAACGCGGGCGCGACAACTACGCCGCCATCGCCGGCAAGAACGTGAAGCAGGCCCAAACCGCGGTCGTCGAACTGCTTCGCGCGAGTGGCGAGATGATCGGAGAGCCTCGCGCCATCACGCACCCGGTGAAGTTCTTCGAAAAGGGTGAACGTCCACTCGAAATCGTGACGTCCCGTCAGTGGTACATCCGCAATGGCGGTCGCGAGGCCGACCTGCGTTCGCGCCTCGTGCGTCGCGGCCACGAACTCACGTGGCATCCCGACCACATGCGCCACCGCTACGAGAACTGGGTCGAGGGACTGAACGGCGACTGGCTCATCAGTCGCCAGCGCTACTTCGGTGTGCCCATTCCGCTGTGGTACCCGCTCATGGCCGACGGCTCGGTCGACTACGACCATCCCCTCGTGCCCGACGATGCGCAGCTTCCCATCGATCCCAGTACCGACGTGCCCGACGGTTTTTCCGAGGCGCAACGCGGCAAGCCGGGCGGCTTCGTCGGTGATCCCGACGTCATGGACACGTGGGCGACGAGTTCTCTCACACCCCAGATCGCCGGCGGCTGGCTCGACAATCCCGCGATGTTCGCCAACATCTTCCCGATGGACGTGCGGCCCCAGGCCCACGAGATCATCCGCACCTGGCTCTTTTCCACGATGGTCCGGTCGCACTTCGAACACGACACGGCGCCGTGGACGAACGCCGCGCTGTCGGGGTGGATTCTCGATCCCGACCGCAAGAAGATGTCGAAGTCGAAGGGCAACGTGGTCACTCCGATCGACCTCTTCGACAAATACGGAAGCGACGCGGTGCGCTACTGGGCAGCCAGCGCAAGACCGGGCGTCGATACCGCTTTCAGTGAAGAGCAGATGAAGGTTGGCCGCAAACTGGCGATGAAACTGCTGAACGTCACGAAGTTCGTTCTGTCATTCGGTGATGTCGACGCATCGGCATCGCTGACTGCACTCGTCGACGTCGCAATGCTGAACCGGCTGTCCGATGTCGTCGACGAATGCACGCAGGCGTTCACCGGGTTCGACTACGCACGTTCACTCGAACGCACCGAATCCTTCTTCTGGTGGTTCTGTGATGACTATGTGGAACTCGTCAAGCAACGTGCGTACGGCGTCGATGCCGTCGACCCCGCCGATACGGCGTCCGCCCGTGTCGCCCTGCGTCGCGTACTCTCGACGATCCAGCGTCTCTTCGCGCCACTCGTGCCGTTCGTCTCCGAAGAAGTCTGGCGGTGGTGGAACGATTCGTCGGTTCACACGGCTCCGTGGCCCCACCGCAGCGAACTGCTCGCCGGTTGTTCCACCGTCGGCAATCACGAGGCCAGTCTCGAGGCAATCTGCAGCGTGCTCGCCACGGTCCGTCGCGCAAAGACCGAGGCCAAGGTTTCGCAACGAGCCGAAGTCGAATCGCTCGTCGTCACCGCGCCCGAGTCGGCAATCGCCGCAATTCGCGCGGCAATGGTCGACCTTTGTTTTGCCGGTTCGGTGCACAGCCATTCACTCGTGGGCGAAGGCAACGAAATCGTCGCATCCGTCACGCTCGCCCCGACTGCAACCGAATAGCCCGAGGGGATAGCGTCTCTCCCATGGCGAGCCAGCGGTTCCGGCATACCTGGCCGCAGCGACTGATCTTCGGCTTCAACATCGTCGTCGCCCTTGCCCTCCTCGTCGGCGGTGGCGCACTCGTCTACGCGAACCAGCGCGTCACCGACCGCAAGGTCGTGTCGATCTCGGGATCGAACACACCGAAAGCCGCAGAGGGTGCGGTGTCGGCCGACGAACTCGAGAACATTCCCGAGGGCGACCTCAGCGCCAAGAACTTCCTCATCACCGGCCGCGACAACAACGAATGCGTCGACAGCAACTCGAAATACGGCAAGACCGTCGAGGGTCGATCCGGCTATGCGGGCCTCACCGACACGATCATGATCATTCGCGTGGACCCCAGCGAAAACAAGGCGGCCGTGCTGTCTTTCCCTCGTGACCTCTACGTGAAGATCGCCAAGTCCGACTCGAAGAACCGCATCAACACCGCGTTCCGACCCAACGAACCCCAGCGTCTCGTCGACACGATCATGACCAATTTCGGTGTCGGCGTCGACCATTACATCGCGGTCGACTTCTGTGCCTTCAAGACCATCGTGAATGCCGTCGGTGGCGTGCGTATTCCGTTCGCCTTTGCGGCGCGCGACAAGAACACGGTGTTCGAAGTCAAACAACCCGGCTGCGCCGAGCTCGATGGCGACGCCGCTCTCGCCTACGTCCGATCACGCCACTACGCCTATTTCGACCCGAAGAAGAACAAATGGATCGGCGATCCGTCGGGCGACTGGGGTCGCATCGCGCGCCAGCAGGACTTCCTGCGTCGCGTTCTGCGTGCGGCTCTCGACAAGGGTGTCACCAACCCGGCCGTGGCGAACCAGTTGCTCGGTGCCGCACTCGACAACGTCGTCACCGACGACAATCTCTCGCCCCTCAAGATGCTGCAACTTGCCCGCGCCATGCGCAACGTCAGCGAGAAAGACGTGCGCACCTACACCGTCAACGGCGCGATGAAGCAAATCGGCGGACAATCGGTCATCGAGCCCACCATCAACAACGACACAATGAAAGCGATCCTCGCCATCTTCCGTGGCGAAACCACCATCGGCGAGGGAAACAAGCAGCTCGGTCAGATCGATGCCGCGGTCGGGTCCTCGCGCGGAGTTCGCTCGGCCCAGACCACCACAACGACGACGGTCCCCGAAGTGGTCAATCAAACACTGTCGCAACAGCGCTTCAGCGTCACCCCGCCGAACGACCCCACCTGTCGCTGACGAATCCAATTGCGCTGCGTCGATCAGCGGCGCTCCAACACCTCGACCAGCGCCGCGGGAACTTCACTCGGCTCACCAACGGTCGCAATCTTCGCCCCGACGTTTGCGGCGAGCAGCCGTGCCTCTGCATCGTCGCCCTCGGGCGCCACGATGCAGAGTTCGTCGAGACCCCGGGCCACCGCTTCGACATCGCCCGGTTCCGTCGCACGGCAGTCCGACAACAGCACCACCACCTTGCGTGCGGCTCGCGAACGACCCAGCTGGTCGGCAGCGGCACGAAGAGCAGTCGTGAGATCCGTCGTACCGAACCCCCGCAGCGTGAGAACCGCGTTCACCACGTCGGGTCCGGGTCGACGGGCGTCCTGCGACTTCGCAACGACGACGTCGCGCCCGAACGCAAGAACGCTGTAGTCGTCGGGTTCGCGCAAGGCGACGGCCGCCGCGGCAAGTGCCGAGGTGGCGAGCGGCTTGCCGCCCATCGAGCCGCTGCGGTCAACCACGAGGCACACGGCGGTGTCGCGCTTCGACCAGGTCCGGGCCTTCAATTCCTCGACACGCACACGCCGTCGAGGCCCACTGCCCTCGAAGGCTTCGGTGCTGGCATCGATGTCGATGTCGCCTTCGCCCCGAAACGGAGCGGTGACGATGCGACCGATTCCGCGGCGGCGTCGGGCTGTGTTCGCCGCCAGGTCGAGCATCAGTCGTGCGGCAAGGTCGCGCGCGGCTGCGCGAAGTTTCGGATCGGTTGCGGCCGTCAGGTCGGCGATCATCGACAGGGTCTCATCGGGGTCGTCCCGCATCGCTTCGTCGACAGCGGCTTCGTCGAGCTCACCCACCTCGGGTGAGATTCGTTCGAACCGTGGATGACGTGCCAACTCGGTGCGCGACTTCGTCTTGCGCCCCGCCTCCTGTTCGGCGGCCTGCGCAGCCGCACCCTCTTTGATCAGCGGGAGTTCGTGGCCCCGGTCGGGGCTCCAGCTTTTCCCGCATCACCCGATTCGCGTGTCGGGGCAAAGATCGCGTTCCAGATCTCGAGAATCACGTCTTCGGCGGTTCGCGTCACGCCTTCACGCAGACGAACACGACCGCTCAACGATGTGAGCGCGGCATCACGCGCGACCGTGTCGTCGGTTGCTGCCACGCCGCGGAGTTCGGCGAGGGACCGCGCCACAAGAGCGGTGTCGATTGCACCACGAACCGACGAACCCGTGCGCAGATCGGCGTGTTCCCGCGTTGCCCGCACCACGCGCACCACCCCGTCGACCCACTTTGCATCGACTTCGGGTGCATTGCGCAGGACGATCGCGACTTCGTCGTCGTGGGATTGGTACCCGACGGCGACGCGACTCACGCGGTCGTAGATAGCACCGGAGATTCGGGCCGTGCCGATGGAATCGAAGGGGTTCATCGCAGCCACCAACCGGAATCCCGGGGCTGCGGTGATTCGGCCGAGTCTGGGAACGCTGAGGTCACCTTCACTCATCACCGTGATGAGAACGTTCAGGGTCTCTTCGGGCACACGGTTGATTTCCTCGACGTACAGCAGCGAGCCTTCGCGCATTGCCGTCACCAAAGGACCGTCCATGAAGGCGTCGGCCGCGTACCCCTCGTTGAGCACACGCGCCGGGTCGAACGACCCGACCAGGCGGGCGGGTGTCAGCTCGGCGTTGCCCTCGACGAACTCGAAGCCGACGCCGACCGCTCGGGCAACCGCACGCAACAGGGTCGACTTGCCGGTGCCGGGCGGGCCCTCGAGGACGATGTGACGATCCGCGCGCAGCGCGGCAACGACGATTTCGAGTTCACGACGGCGTCCAACGACGTCACGCCCGAGGCGCTCGAGATCGTTCGACATTCTTTGTTGCTCTTCAGTCGTTGACGATGACGCCGCGAATGTTCTCGCCGTCACGCATCGCCCGGTAGCCCTCGTTGATGTCGGCGAGCTTGTACCGCTTGGTGATGAGCTCGTCGAGCTTCAACTGGCCGTCGCGGTACATACCGAGAAGCTTCGGAATGTCGGCGCGCGGGTTCAGGCTGCCAAAGATGGTGCCCTTCACTTCCTTGTTGAACATCGCAAGATTGAACAAGTTGATGCTGGCCGTGCCGCTGGTCATCGGCGAGATCGCCGTCACCACCATGGTGCCGCCCTTGCCCGTCAAGTTCTGGGCCGACTCCATCATCTCGCCGTGGAGAACGCCGGGGGTCATGATGACGCGGTCGGCCATTTGGCCCCACGTCATTTCCATCACCGGCGCCATCGCCTCTTCCATCGATGCAAACGTGTGGGTCGCACCCATCTCCATCGCCTTCTCGCGCTTGAACTCGACCGGGTCGACCGCGATGACGCGCTTGGCGCCCGCCATCCTTGCGCCCTGCACCGCGTTGATACCGATGCCGCCGATTCCCACCACGATGACGGTGTCACCGGGCTGTACGTCGGCACGGTTCGTGGCGGATCCCCAGCCGGTTGCGACACCGCACGACACGAGCGCAACGGACTCGAGCGGAAGGTCAGGGTCGACCTTGATAACCGATGCCTCGGCGACGCACGCAACCTCGGAGAAGGTGCCGACCTTGGCCATCATGCCGACAGGCACGCCGTTGTTCAGGAAGTGACGGTGCGTACCGTCGGTGATCATGCCGGGAACCATCGCACCCGCACCGAGGTCGCACAGGTTCTGTCGGCCCGTGCTGCAATAGCGGCATCGACCACACGACGGAATGAACGAAGCCGAGACGTGGTCGCCCTTCTTCACCGACGTCACACCCGGACCCACGTCGAGGATGACGCCAGCGCCCTCGTGCCCGCCGACCATCGGGAACATCGACTCGAGACCCATCATGTCGAGGAGTTCCTTTGGTGGCACCATGTCGCCGGTGACGAGATGCTCGTCGCTGTGGCACAGGCCAGCCACCTTCCAGTGCACCAGAACCTCCCCGGCCTTTGGTGCATGAACCTCGACGTCGTCGATGCTCCAGTCCTGATGGAGACCGTGGATGACCGCTGCTTTCGCTTTCATGATTCCCCCAAATCCGTTCTTGTCGTGCCGTGTTGTTGTCGTGTCGTGGTTCGTGGTCAGTTGTAAACGAGCACACCGCGGATGTTCTTGCCACCGCGCATGTCGTCGTATCCGTCGTTGACGCCGTCGAGCGTGTAGGTGCGGGTGACGAGACCGTCGAGGTCGAGTTGACCCTCGCGGTACAGGCCGAGCAGCTTCGGGATGTCGGCGCGGGGGTTGCCCGAGCCGAACAACGATCCGACCACCTGCTTTTCCATCAACGTCATGTCGAGGAAGCTGATGTTTGCGCTCATTTCCATCGCGGGATGCAGGTTCGTCACGACGACGCGACCCCGCTTGGCGGTGAGGGCCAGTGCCTGAATCATCAATTCACCGCTGCCGACGCCCATCGTCATGATCACCTTGTTCGCCATCGTTCCCCACGTGAGGTCGCGCACCATCTCGACGGCTTCGGCGGTTGATGCGGCCGTGTGCGTGGCACCCAGTTGCATCGCTTTCTCACGCTTGAACTCGACCGGGTCGATCGCGATGATCCGCTTGGCACCGGCGAGCTTGGCGCCCTGCACCGCGTTGGCACCGATGCCACCGACGCCGATCACGCACACCGTGTCGCCGGGCTGCACGTCGGCGGCATAGACGCTGCTGCCCCAACCGGTGACGACACCGCACCCGAGCAAACAAGCCCGATCGAGGGGCACGTCCTTGTCGATCTTGATGCACGACGCTTCGTTGACAACGGTGTGATGGGCGAACGTGCCGAGAATGCACATGAGCGCGAGGTCCTTGCCGCGCGCATGGTGTCGCGAGGTCTGGTCGGCAATCTGGAGACCAATTCCGAGATACGCACCGAGGTCACACAGGTTCGAGTGACCGGTACTGCAACTCGGGCACCGACCGCACGACGGAATGAAGCCGAAGACGACGTGGTCACCCGGCGAAAGCCAGCTGACACCCTCGCCGACTTGTTCGACGATTCCGGCGCCTTCGTGGCCACCGATGATCGGAAGCGGTGAGGGAAGGTCGCCGGTGACGAGGTGTTCGTCGCTGTGGCACATGCCGGAAGCGGCCATCTTCACGAGAACCTCGCCGGGCCCCGGCGGATCGAGATCGATCTCTTCGACCGACCACGGTGCGTTCAGTTCCCACAGGATTGCGGCTTTTGTCTTCACTCGGCCCCCTCGATTCACGACACCCCGAGGGTGCGTTCGACACAATGAGACGCTAGCCCACGCACCCGACGGGCGTCACACGGTACGCTGACGCCATGACTCCGGCTCCCAACTCCGCCGTCCTCGAGGCACCCGAGACCACCGAATCCGCACAGGCGACGATCACGAGCGAAGCAATCGCAGCGGAGTCGGCCGTGCTCGAAGACCTGCTCGTCGAAGAAATCTCCATCGACGGCATGTGCGGCGTCTACTGAGCCACGGCGCACCCGAGACCTCGCCGACATCCGTCATGGCGCTCACTCTCCAGTCCGCTTGCAGCCTCTCGCCGCAGGTCGCCCTGCGCCCCGAACCATTCGGCGCGCTCGCCTACCACTACGGCAACCGTCGCCTCGTGTTTCTCAAGCATCCCGACATGGTCACCGTCGTGAAAAGCCTCTCCGACCACCCCACCATTGCGGCAACGTTCGACGCCTGCGGAATTGCAGACGAACGTCGGCCATCGTTTCTCGCGGCGCTCGAGAACCTGACGAAGTCCGAGATCATCCATGTCGGCTGAAACGCTCGTTTCGCAACTGAAGCGCGGGCTCGACGCTCCGATCTGTCTCACCTGGGAACTCACCTACGCGTGCAATCTGCAGTGCGTTCATTGTCTGTCGAGCAGCGGACAGCGTGACCCGCGGGAACTTTCCCCGGCACAGGCCAAGGCCGTCATCGACGAACTGCGCGATCTGCAGGTGTTCTACATCAACATCGGTGGCGGAGAACCGATGATCCGTCGCGATTTCTTCGACATCATCGGTCACTCGATCGACAACTCGATCGGGGTCAAATTCTCGACCAACGGTGCCTACATCGACACCGACAGCGCGCGACGGCTCGCCGCCATGGACTACCTCGACATTCAGATCAGCCTCGACGGGACCGACGCAGCCACCAACGACGCCGTACGCGGCGTCGGCTCGTTCGACACCGCGATTGCGGCCATGGAAAACCTTCGCCGCGCGAATTTCGGTGAATTCAAGATCTCGGTCGTTGTCACGCGCCACAACGTCGACCAACTCGACGACTTCAAGTCGCTCGCCGATTCGTACGGCGCACAGCTACGCATCACTCGTTTGCGTCCGGCGGGGCGCGGTGCCGACACGTGGCACGAACTTCATCCAACGTCCGACCAACAGATCGAGATCTACCGGTGGCTTCTCGCCCACGGCGAGAAGGTTCTCACCGGTGACTCCTTTTTCCATCTGAACGCGCTCGGTGAACCGCTGCCCGGCCTCAATCTCTGCGGTGCCGGTCGGGTCGTGTGCCTGATCGACCCCCTCGGCGACGTCTACGCCTGCCCGTTCGTCCTCCACGACGAATTCCGTGCGGGCAGCGTGCTCGAACCCGGTGGTTTCACGAAGGTATGGCGCGAGAGCACACTCTTCACGTCGCTTCGCGAACCCGAATCCGCGGGTGCGTGCGCGTCGTGCGGAAGCTACGACGCGTGTCAGGGCGGTTGCATGGCCGCGAAGTTCTTCACCGGTCTCCCCCTCGACGGACCCGATCCCGAATGCGTCAGCGGCCACGGCGAAGAATTGCTGTCGGCAAGAACGTCATCCGATGTCGCGTCAGCGCCGAAACCGACGAGTAACCACTCGCGGCCGGTTTCACTCACTCGCAAACCTGCTCGCGCATAACTGCCCGGCAACCCCGACTCTCCTAAACTAACTCGGTGCACTACGCGATCGTTGCCGCAGTCGCAGTCGTCGGCTACGCGCTCGGCACCTTTCCCAGCGCGATCATCGTCGCGAAGGCAAACGGTGTCGACATCACCTCCCGGGGTTCGGGCAATCCGGGTGCGTCGAACGTTGCCCGCACGCTCGGATGGCGAAAGGGCATGTTCGTCTACGTACTCGACGCCGCAAAGGGCGTTGTCGCAGTCGTCATCGGAAGACTCGTCGCCGGCGACGCCGGCGGGTACTGGTGCGCCGCAGCTGCCATCGTCGGTCACGTGTTCCCCGTGACGCGCAGGTTGCGTGGCGGCAAGGGCGTCGCCACGGGAAGCGGCGCGATGCTCGTTCTCCAACCCGCCGTCAGTTCGGCCCTCGCCGTGGTCTGGGTGCTCGTCAGCAAGACGACGAAGAAGGCGTCGATCGCGTCGATCGCGGTCACCGTCGGGCTTCCCGTCGGCATGGGCGTCATCGGAACACCCGCATGGGAGATTCTCGCGATGGCCGGTCTCGCGGTTCTCGTCGTGGTGCGCCATCTTCCCAACCTGCGGCGACTGAGGTCGGGCACCGAGCACACCCTCCACGGAAAAGCAGCCTGAGCCCGTGGCCGCCGGAATCTCGACGATCTTCGACAGCCTGCGCGACCTCTCCGACTCGCCCGTCTTCTATTTCGTCATCTTTGCCATCGCGGTTCTCGACTCCGTGTTTCCCGTCGTACCCAGCGAGACGATGGTCATCATCGGCGGTGTCGCCGCCGGACTCGGTGACCTGAATGTGCTCGCCGTGATCGCGGTCGGCGCCGCAGGAGCGTTCGTCGGCGACAACATGTCGTTCGAAATCGGTCTCCGCGCCAAGGAGCCGGTCACCCGCTGGTATTCACGCAGCGAGAAGCGGGCCAAGCGACTCGAATGGGCCGACCGCCAAATCGAGGAACGCGGGGGTCTGCTGCTCATCACCGCCCGCTTCATCCCGGGTGGCCGCACGCTTCTCACTTTGTCGTGCGGAATCACCGGCCAGCCCCACCGCTGGTTCGCCAAGTGGGTCGGTGCAGCGGCCATCATCTGGGCCTCGTACGCCGCAGTTCTCGGATACGCGGGTGGCAAGACGTTCGAGGACAACCACACCCTCGCCTTCGTGGTCGCCTTCACGACGGCCGTTTCGATCACCGTATTGATCGAAGTGATTCGCCACTTCCGCAAGCGCAGGGCCTGACCACCCGGGTGCGCCCGGTGGGAATTCGGGCCACAATGCAGCATGCGCTTCAGCGTCGATCGAACGTGGCGTCGACCCGACAACGCTGACGCCGTGGTCGGTGGTTCGCCAACGCGCGCCTTCAAACTCACGCCGGCCGGACGCGGGGTCATCGAGGCAATCGAGCGCGGCGACGACGTGTCCACCGGTGTCACCGGTCTCATCGAACGTCTCGTCGATGCAGGCGCGATTCATCCGCTCGCCGATCCATCGCTGCACGCGCTGAACGCCGACAGCATCACCGCCGTCATTCCGGTGTACCTGAGCGATTCAGCCGACGGTTCACGCCTGTCGCAACTCGTTCGATCACTCGACGGTCTCGGGTCGATCATCGTCGTCGACGACGCGTCCCCTCTGCCGCTACCCACGCTCGACGCCGACTCAACAGTCGTCCGTGTCGTGCGTCGCGACGTGAACGGTGGTCCGGGGGCGGCACGCAACACGGGTCTCGAACGCGTCGAGACATCCCACGTCGTGTTCGTCGACAGCGACGTCCGGTGCACGGCGGACGACGTCGTGGCGCTGGCGGGGTGGCTCGTCGCCGCGAATGCGGCCGTGATGGCACCACGTGTCACCACCGACGACGACGGATCCGCTCTCGGCGCGTACGAAGCGGCACGATCGCCCCTCGACATGGGCAGCCGCCCTGCGCGCGTACGCGCCGGGACCCGTGTCGGTTACGTGCCTGCGGCCGTGCTGCTGTGCGAGGTTGCCGCGTTGCGCGCCATGAACGGTTTCGACGAGTCGATGCGTACGGGTGAAGACGTCGACCTCGTGTGGCGACTCGATGCGGCGGGTCACCGGTGCCGCTACGAACCGTCGATCGAGGTGCGGCACGCACGTCGATCGTCGATGGTCGACACGCTGCGACAACGCATGGGCTACGGCGAGTCGACGGTCCCGCTCCACCGCCGCCACGGGCCCGCCGTTGCGCCGGCACGTGGATCGGTGACCTCGGTTTCCGCATGGGCCGCTCTCGCACTCGGATACCCGATCATCGGCATCGTGACCGCACTGTCGACCGCGGTGATGTTGGCCAAGAAACTGCGTTTCGTTCCCGACGCACACCGCGAGGCACTCCGACTGACGGCCGTGACGCAACTGAACGTCGGACGCAATCTCGCATCCGCGATCACACGCGTGTGGTGGCCCATCGCGCTGGTCGTCGCCCTCGTGTCCAAACGTGCTCGTCTCGTGCTCTGCGCCGCCGCAGTCGTTCCCTCACTCGCCGAATGGTGGGAGAAGCGTCCACGACTCGACCCCGTTCGGTACACACTGTTGCGCACGGTCGACGATGCCGCCTACGGCGCCGGCGTGTGGCGAGCCGCCCTACGCAACCGCGACGCCGGTGCGATCATGCCCGCAATCACGGGTCCTGCTTCGCACAACGATTGAAGTCGCCTCAGGGCGGTACCGTAGTGGCCGATGGCTCTGCGACTCACGGTCCGCCACGACGCCTTCCGCAACCACGTCCTCGGCGTGGCGCGCGATGTGTCCCACCTTGTTCCCGTCGTTAAGGGCAACGGGTACGGCCTCGGTCGTTCCGAACTCGTTCGGCTGGTCGGCGAACTCCTGCCCGCCACGGCGACGGTCGCGGTCGGCACCATCCACGAGGCGAGCGACATTCCCGATCGTTACGCGGTGCACGTGATGAATCCCATCGGCGAACTCGACCTTGCCGCCATCGGCAGTCTGCCGAAGAACGTCATCCCCACGATCGGTGCGATTCACGACATCGACGTTCTCGCCCGCCACGGCTGGAAGGGCCGTGTCATCATCAAGCTCGCATCCACGATGCGCCGCTTCGGTGCGTCACACGGCGAGTTCCCCGCTCTCGTTCACGACGTCGGACGAATCGGCGGGTCGATCCACGCCTGCAGCATCCACCCTCCGACGGCCGGAAGCGACGACGACCGACTCGCCGAGATTCGCACGTGGCTCCCGCTTCTCCCTGCTTGCGTCACCTTGTCGGTCAGCCACTTGTCGCCCGAATCACTTGCCGCACTGCGCGACATGGACGCAACGCGCACGATCGAGGCCCGTCTCGGCACGGCGCTGTGGCACGGGACAAAGGACCACTTCGCCCTTCACGCCGACGTCGTGCGTTCCGAGCCGTGCCGCACGGGCGAATCCGCCGGGTACCGATCGACGTCCGTTCCGGGCAACGGCACCCTGGTCATCGTCGGCGCAGGCTCGGCCCACGGGGTGACGCCTCTTAACAACGGCGACAGTCCGTTTCACTTCGCCCGGCACCGACTGACGTTGCTCGAGAACCCCTACATGCACTCGGCATTGGTCTTCATCCCCGAGGGACAGCCGTGCCCGGGGGTCGGTGATCTCGTCGACGTGCAGCGACCGCTCACCACGGTTCACCCCGACGTCGTCGATTGGGCCTGACGATGGCGAGCGACACCGTCACAACCCGCAGCGGTCTCGAACGAAACCGTGCGCTCGATGCAACACGCACGGTCGCGCTGCTCGGCATCATCGTTCTCAACTATCACGGCTACCTCAATCGCTACGACGCAATCGGTGCGAACAAGACGAACTTCTTCGCCCGCATCATGGACGCGTGGAACGGGGTGCTCGCACCGAGTCCCGTCATCTTCGTCCTCGTGTCGGGAATCAGCTGTTCGCTGCTCACCTCCGCACGGTTCGATCGGTGGGTGCTCGTTCGCCGCGGGGTACTTCTCTTCGCACTCGGCTCGATGTTCGAGTGGGTGTGGAACGGGACGATCCTTCCGTACTTCGGCGTCTATTTTCTCCTCGCCTCGGCGGTGAGCACGTGGTCGCGACGCAACATTGCACTGACGGCTGTTTTCTGCACGGTGTCCGCAGCCGCTTTGTCGTTGTGGCGGTTCCTGCGCGAGGAAGACTTCCACTCGACGTCGTGGCTCAGTCCCGCCCACCCCGACTCGCCGCGCAACTTCGTGTTCAGGTACTTCGTCGACTACACCCACCCGATTCTCCCGTGGTTCACGTTTTTCTGCGTCGGCCTGCTCATCGGACGATCACTGCCGTGGTTTTTTGCCAACAGGACCCGCCTGTTTGCACCCTTGGTAATCGCGGTTGCGGCCGTCTACACCGTCAGTACCGCGGTGCGACGGGGCACCGACGGGGCCTGGCAACGCGTCACCAGCACCGACCCGTTCGAACGCGGCGTCCTCGCCACGGTCGGCGTCACACTGTCAGCGGTACTGGTACTCATCGTCGTGTCGTGGATCGTCGATGCGTTTCCGCGCTCTTCCGTCACCGACGTATTCGTGCGGGCCGGCCAAGTGACCCTCACGCTCTACGTTCTCCACGGATTGGCCTACAACCTCATCGTCAACCGACTCGCATGGGTCCGGCCAACGGGACTCGACACCGCACTGGTGCTCTCGGCAATCATGTGGATCGCTCTCGTTACGCTCGGCGCTTGGTGGAACCGATTCTTTGGTCGCGGGCCGCTCGAGCGCCTGCTGCGCGGCTTCGGCGGCTGAGTGGAATCCGCGGCTCAGCCGCGTTGGCGGTTGAGGCCGCGCAAACCAACTGCCGCCGCGCCGATCAGTGACCCGTCGTCACCGAGACGCGCCGGCACGATGCGCGCACCCTTCGAGTGATCGAGGCAACACAGATCATCGATCGTCGCCTGTGCAGCCTGAAAAAACGGCGCACCGAAACCGAGTGCAACACTGCCACCGACGACCGCCAGTTTCAGGTCGAGGAGATTGCACACCGACGCGATGCCGCGCCCCACGAGACGTCCGGTGCGTTGGATCGTCTCGTACGTCGGTTGCGTGGGGGGACGTCCCGTGATCGCCTCGATGGCGGGCCCCGATGCCTCGGCTTCGAGACACCCACGCCCACCGCAGGCACAACGACGGCCACCGGGTTCGACGATGACGTGGCCGACGTGGCCCGCATTGCCACCCTCGCCGTCGAGCAGCTTGCCGTTCAGGACGATTCCGCCGCCGACCCCCGTGGACACCACCATCGCAATGAAGTTGTCGTGTCCACGCGCCGCGCCCTTCCACCCCTCACCCAGTGCCAGGGCTTTCGCATCGCCGTCGCCGAACACCGGCAGACCCGTGAAGTCGCGCAGGCGCGGCGCAAGCGGAAAGTCGCGCCAACAGGGAATGTTGAGCGGAGAGACACGCTCGGCATTCGGTTCGCCCGGCCCTGCCGTACCGATGCCGACCGCGATGGGGTGCGTGCCGTGCTGGCCGCGCGCCCTCACCAGCATTTCCGACACGAGACCCGTGAGATCCGCGAAGAGTCCGTCTTCACTTTGTGCGGCGTTGACCCGGCAACGTGTGCGGTCGATCACCGTTCCGTCGGTGGTGACGAGACCCGCAGCGATCTTGGTTCCACCAATGTCGATTGCAACGATGACGTCCATGTGGAGTTATTTTCTAGCACCGTGACGACCGACTGGAACCCGATTCTGCGCGGTGAGTTTGAAAAACCGTACTGGAAGGACCTCCAGACATTCGTCGCGACGGAACGTGCACAAACCGCCGTATACCCACCCCATGATCAGGTGTTTCACGCACTGCACACGACGTCGTTCGCGTCGACGCGGGTTGTCATCTTGGGACAAGACCCGTATCACGGCCCCGGCCAAGCGCATGGCTTGTGCTTCTCGGTGAATCGAGGAGCAGCGATACCACCCAGTCTCACGAACATCTTCAAGGAATTGCGCAACGATCTCGGCATCGCGCCGCCCGGTCATGGTCATCTCGAATCATGGGCGCGGCAAGGTGTGCTGTTGTTGAACGCGACGCTCACCGTGCGCGCGAATGCTGCGGCATCGCACCAAGGCAAGGGCTGGGAAACGTTCACCGATCGCGTCATCGCAAGCGTTGCGGAGAAGACCGACCATGTGGTCTTCATTCTCTGGGGAGCATCGGCACGCAAGAAGAAAGGGCTCATCGTCGATGCTGCCGGCGGCCCGCGTCACACCATCATCGAGTCGGCGCATCCCTCGCCGCTTTCGGCGAACAACGGCTTCTTCGGCAGCAGACCCTTCTCCCGCACGAACGATGCGCTGCATACCCATGGCCAGCCCGTCATCGACTGGGCGATTGCCGCAAACAACGACGACGCGTGAGTCGGATGGGTAGGTTGGAGACGTGGGTTCTGTCAGACGACATGCCATTTTGGCCGCTTCGGCTGCCGATGTCTGGGCGTTCATCGGACGCCCGGAGGCGTTGCACGAGTGGTTCCCCACCACCTCCACCCGGGTCGAAGGCGACAAGCGCTGGGTGACTCTTCCGTCGGGCATCGTCTTCGAAGAACAGATCGTTCTCGTCGACAACGATCTGCGCCGGTTCCAGTACTCGATCATCGGCAATCCACTCGTCACGCAACATCTCGGCACGATCGACGTCATCGCCATCACCGAGGCGTCGTGCATCGTCGTGTACTCGACAAACATTGAACCCGAGGTGCTCGGTCTTGCAATCGGTGCGGCAGCCGGCGACGGTCTGCGCACACTCCAGGAAAAATTCGGAAAGGCCTGAGATGCCGCGGCGGATTCTCTTCATCACCACCGATCAACAGCGTTACGACGCCCTCGGCTGCAACGGTGGTGACGTCGCACGCACACCCGCGGTCGACGAACTCGCACGCGAGGGCATTCGCTACACCCGCGCCATCCCCTCGAACGTGGTGTGCATGCCGTCGCGCTCGACCATGCTCACCGGTCAGCACGTGGCGACCCATGGGGTGTGGATGAACGGAGTTGCGCTTCCGGTCGATGCGCCAAGCATCGCGATGGATCTCTGGCGCAACGGTTACCGCACCGCTCTCATCGGCAAGGCCCACTTCGAGCCGTTCCTCGACCCGTTCGCCCTGTTCACCGAGAACTCTCTTGCGACGCTCGGCGAAGAGACCCTCTACCGCGAAGCACCGGATGGTCGACTCGAACCACACCGCGGATTCGAGCACCTCGAGTTCGCCACCCACAACGGCATGGGTCCGTTGCACTACGCAAAGTGGCTGCGCGAGAACCACCCGGAAGCCATCGGCATGATGTACCCGATTCTCAATTCGCAGTTGCAGGTCAACGAAGCGGGCGGAGGCGACACCGGGGCACCGCAGGTGAAGCACAACCCGATGCCACGCGAGTGGTACCACACGGATTGGGTGGCCGATCGAGCGGTGTCGTGGCTCGACAGACAAGACAACGACGACGACTGGTTCTGCTGGGTCAGCTTTCCCGATCCGCACCATGCATGGGATCCCCCCATGTCGGAATTGCACCGGGTGCACTGGCTCGATCTCGACTTGCCTGCGGGCTGGGTCGACGATCCCGTCGAACGCGAGCGCATCCTCGCCACGAAGCCGGCGCATTGGTTGGGCTGGTACCACGGCACGTTCGTGTCGAATTACGAGGCGCCTGCCAAATGGGTGCCCGCCACACTGACGGCCGACCAGGTGCGCGAGGTCAACGCGATGGTCCACATTCAAAACGAACTCGTCGACGAAGCGATCGCGCGAATCATCGCAATGTTGCGCGCCAAAGGTTGGTACGACGACGTCGACGTCGTCTTCACCACCGACCACGGCGAGTTCCAGGGCGACTTCGGCTTGCTCTTCAAGGGTCCGTACCACGTCGATTCCCTCATGCGGCTACCGCTCATCTGGCGACCCGCGCCGTCACGAACGAAAGTGACCCCCGCGACGGTCGACACGCCGGTTGGTCTCGTGTCGCTTGCAGCCACGTTCGCCGACATCGCAGGTCTCCCGCAACCGACGTACACCGAGGCGCAACGCCTGCCGGTTTCCGACGCCGAAGCACCGGCTCTCGGCCACGAACGTGTGCTCACCGAATGGGACAGCGTGCTTTTCGGCAAGATCGTGTCATTGCGCACCATCACCCGCGGATCATGGGTGTGCACCGCCACGTTGCCGGGCAGCGTTCACGATGGCACCGACGGCGAGTTGTACAACCTTGTCGACGACCCGCTGCAGCACGTGAATCTGTGGCACGACCCATCGCACCGCGCCGTTCGCGACGATCTTCTCGACGACATGTGGCGCAATCTGCCCGCTGCATCGTCGCCGCGCCGCGCATGCGACGCCCCGGTGTGACGCGGGCCTTTCGACTCAGGCCGATTTCACGAAGTCGAGCGCACGCTCGAGCATTGCAATCTGATCGTCGACACGGTTGACGGGGGTCATCCCCTGGAACATCCGGTTCGCCATGGTGGAGAGTGAAATCCACTGCGGATTCGACGCCTTCCACGATGCGATTTCGGGACCGAGTTCTGCCTCGCCGCGCTGCAGGTGAACCACCGCATCGCGGGGAAAGTCGTCCCACGAGCGACCGTTTGCCGCAAGTTCCTCGCGCAGAATGTCGTTTGCGGCATCGACCCGCGCGCCCGTGTTTCCAAAGATGTACCCGTCACCCATGCGTCCCGCACGGCGAACCGAGGCCTCGGCAGAGCCGCCGAACCACACGGGAATGCTGCGCGCCGGCATCGGTGCAATTCCGGCCCGGTCGACCCGGTGGTACTTGCCGTCGAAGTCGACGACGGACTGCGTCCACAAACGACGCATGACCTCGACTTGTTCCTCCATGCGACGGGCACGGTTCCGGTAGTCCATGCCGAGCGATTCGTACTCGACGTAATTCCAACCCGTGCCGACACCCAGCACCAACCGCCCGTTGCACAAGAGGTCGAGATCGGCGACCTGCTTGGCCAGCAACACCGCCTGACGCTGCGGAAGAATCACGACGCCCGTCACCAGTTCGATGTCGGTCGTGATGGCGGCGAGGTAACTGAAGAGAACGATGGGCTCATGGAACTCGTCGAGCTCGGTGTAGGGGCCCCACAGCTTCGGCTCACGTCCGGCATGCACCGCGCCAACAACGTGGTCGTAGGCGACGATGCGCTCGAAACCCATGTCGACGACCGCTTGGGTCCATGCCCTGATGGCACCCGGGTCCTTTCCGATCTCCACCGTCGGGAACACAGCTCCGTATCGCATGTGGTCACACTAGGTCGCACGCACGGCCCGATTCGGAGGCGCGACATGGGGATGCCGTCGCCCTCATCTGCTACACACGATCCGTGCGCTCACAGGCTTTCGACGCCCGGTACTACAAGAAGTTCTACGGACGAGGATCAGTCCACACCCCGACACAGGTCGACAAGCTCGCGACGGCGGTCCACTCACTCCTGTCGTGGTGGGGTGTCGAGGTGAGTTCGTTCCTCGACATCGGAGCGGGCCCGGGTTACTGGCGTGATTGGTACCGCACGAACCACCCGAAGGTGAAGGTGATGTCGACCGATGTCAGCGAATACGCCTGCACCACGTACGGCCACGTGCACGCCGACATCACAGAGTGGACCCCACCGAAGCGCTTCGACCTCGTCGTGTGTCACAGCGTTCTTCAGTACCCCGGCAACGCCGCAACGAAGTCGGCCATCGCGAACCTCGCCGCGGGCTGCCGCCACTTCCTCTATCTCGAAATTCCGACGCGCGCCGACTTTGACGAGGTTGTCGACCCGCAGGTCACCGACATGACGGTGCACCAGCGGACGGGCAACTGGTATCGCCGTGAACTCGACGCACACTTTCGTCAGGTGGGTGGCGGATTGTGGCTGTCGCGCGACAGCAACGTGCCGATGTACGAACTCGAAATGCCGTCCTCGGACCGGCGGTGAACGAGGCGCCTCAGGCGATTTCGTCGAGCAGATTGCTGCTCACCCAGGCACGGTCGAGGTGCAGGGTGGAACGAATGCGCACGATGCGCTTGGGTTCGTTGATCGCTTTGCCGCACATCATCAGTGCCGTGCGGATGCATTCCTCTTCATCGGCCAGCACCATCGGCATGCGCGCGCGCCGAACACCGGATGGCCCGGCGGTGAAACAGTTGAGGTAGGTCTTTTCCCAGTCGACCAGGTTCGCCACGGATGCCGGAATGAAGTCGGCGAGTCCGATGCCGAGCACGTTTCCTCCCGAGGCCTCGGTCACGCCGAGCAGCACGATGGTCGCCGGCGGGGCGTCGAAATCGGCGAGGCCGTGCACCCAGAACCGCCCGGTGACGTTCGGATCGATGGTCGTGCCGCTGATGTCCTTGCCACCGCGTTCGACGATCAGCACGTCGATATCGCGGAACGGGAGCCGTGGAACCAGGCTTCGTGCATAGTCGGTGAGCTCGCGTTCGCGTTCACTGCCGACTTCGTCGGCACTCAGCGCCTCGACACGCACGACTTCGCCCGAACACGACTCGATCGTCGCGACACCACCCAACAACCGCCCGGTCGCACGCAACGCTGCGATCCCGTCGAGCAGTCGCTGTGCCATGCGCTCGGGGCCACATGCGTGGATCTGCGCCGCCCCGGGCTGCTTGCCGAACCCAACCACGGCCATCTTCGTGCAGCCGCTCTCGATCGGTCCCTTGAAACAGGTGTGCGGCTTCACCCGGTTGACCGGCAGGAAGAAATCGGCACCGGCCGCGTGTTCGTCGAGAAACAACGGCATGTCCTCGGCGGTTCGCGCAACCTCGACGGTGCGCATTGTCGAGCGAATCTCGCACTCGATCGTCTCGTCGGTGACGCCGAGTGCGGCAAGCAACGCAACCTGTCCGTCAGCGGTTCCACCCGCGTGGCTTCCCATTGCCGGAACGACGAAGGGTGCCGCTCCACACTCACGCAGGCCCGCGACGACGCCGCGCAGTGTCGCAACACGCGCGGTCAGGCCCCTGCTCCCCGCTCCGACGGCAATCGTCTTGCCGGCGATGGACGCGTCGGCGAATCGCGCCACCACAGTGGCGCGCACCGTCGACTCGACGTCAACCACTGCGTCAGGCAACGGAATGGGAAGTCGAACCTCGTGGAGATCGGGCACGACGACGTTGCCCGGAATCGGCAATCGCACGCCTCGTGCCAATTGGCTCCACTGCCCCGTCTGGCTACCCGATTCGCTCACCGCCCAACGGTACCGCTGGGTCGCGATGCGATGTGGACTAGCGTTCTCCCCATCCACCACCCATACAAAGGAGCATAAATGCGTCGAATTTCGCGCATCGCCGCCCCCCTGCTGGCCCTCGGACTCTTCCTTGCGGCTTGCGGAGACGACGGCAGTTCATCCACCGACGAAACCACCGCCGCGGCCGAAACCGCAACGGCCGACACAACGGCGGCCGCCACCGAAGAGACGACGGCACCGGCCGATGCCGCTGACGGTGCGGTCGACGTCGCAAGCCTCGGTCTCATCGAGGACGGCAAGTTGACCGTCTGCACCGACGCCCCGTACCCGCCCTTCGAGTTCCAGGACGAAGCAACGAAGGAATGGACCGGCTTCGACATGGACATCGTCCGTGAAATCGCCGCCGGCATCGGTGAAGGCCTCGAACTTGCCGTCACCGTTCAGCCCTTCGACGGCATCTGGCTCGCACCGAAGGCGGGCACCTGCGACATGGTCGCCTCGGCGATGACCATCACCGACGAGCGCAAGGCAAACGCCCTCTTCACCGACGGCTACTTCGATGCAGACCAGTCGCTTCTCGTCCGCGCAGAGGACAAGGACACGTTGACGTCGCTCGAGGCGCTTGCCGGCAAGACCATCGCGGTGCAGACCGGCACGACCGGCGAGACCTACGCACAAGAGAACGCGAAGGACGCGACACTCAAGTCGTTCGACGAGCCCGCCGCAATGTTCCTCGCCCTCGAGGGCAAGCAGGTCGACGCAATTCTCCAGGACCTGCCGGTCAACGCTGAGCGCGCCCTGAAGGACGCAAAGACCACGCTCACCGCGACGTTCCCGACGGGCGAGCAGTACGGCTTCGCCGTCGCCCAGGACAACACCGCTCTCGGTGACGCGCTGAACGCCGGAATCGCGGAGCTGAAGTCCAACGGCAAGTACGACGAGATCTACGCGAAGTACTTCGCGAAGTAGTCGTCATACCCAATTCATGAGTCTGAGTCGACGCCAACGCCTGCGGCTGGTCCGCGGGGGCGTGTACTCCGCGACAGTCGCGGCGTTGGTGTTGATTCTACTCGCAGTCGACTGGGGCGCCCTCGGTGGCGCCCTTTTCAAATGGAACATCGTTCGCGATCAGTTCCCCGACATCCTCACCACGGCGCTGCGCAACACGGTGATCTTCACGATCTTCGGTTTCATCGGCGGCCTCTCGTTCGGCCTGTTGCTCGCGATCATGCGCCTCTCCAGCGTGAAGCCCTATCGCTGGTTCGCCGCCACCTACATCGAGGTCCTGCGCGGCATTCCTCTCCTGGTCACGTTGCTGATTCTCGGGTTCGGTATTCCCATCGCAACCGGTTGGCAATGGCCCAACCCCTACATTCAAGGCTCGGTTCCCCTCGCACTCGTTGCCGCTGCCTACATCGCCGAAACCGTGCGCGCCGGCATCGAAGCCGTTCCCCGTGGACAAATGGAAGCGGCACGGTCTCTCGGCATGTCGTACACCCGCGCCATGGTGACGATCATCATTCCCCAAGCCTTCCGTATCATCGTGCCCCCGCTCACGAACGAATTCGTCCTTCTCATCAAGGACACCTCGCTCATCTCGGTTCTCGGCGTCACCGCGAGCACGCTCGACCTCGCCCGGTTCGGGCGCAACGGCGTGAACGACACCGCGAACGCCACACCACTCGTCGTCGCCGGCCTCGTCTACCTGGCGCTGACGATTCCCCTCACGCAACTTGCGGCATGGATGGAACGCCGGTCGAAAGCAGGACGCCGATGAGCGACACCCTCGTTCGCATCGAAGCCCTGCACAAACGATTCGGCACGAACCACGTTCTGCGCGGTATCGACCTCGCCGTGACGCGCGGCGAAGTCGTGTGCATCATCGGTCCGTCGGGTTCGGGTAAGAGCACGCTCCTGCGCTGCGTCAACATGCTTGAGACACCGTCCGAGGGCAAGGTCGTCGTCGACGGCGTTGAGCTCACCGATCCTGAATGCGACATCGACCGCGCGCGCACGTCGACGGGCATGGTGTTCCAGTCGTTCAATCTCTTTGCCCACATGTCGGTGATCGACAACGTCACCATCGCCCTCCGCAAGGTGCTGAAGCAGGATCGCACGACGGCCGAGGCAAAGGCAATGCAGCTGCTCACCCGTGTCGGCCTCGCCGAGAAGGCCACCGCATACCCGGCCCAGTTGTCGGGCGGTCAACAACAACGTGTCGCCATCGCCCGAGCACTCGCCATGGAACCCAAGGTGATGTTGTTCGACGAGGCGACGAGCGCGCTCGACCCCGAACTCGTCGGCGATGTGCTGCGCGTCATGCGCGAACTCGCCGAAGAAGGAATGACGATGCTCGTCGTCACCCACGAAATGGATTTCGCGCGCGGCGTGGCCGATCGCGTGGTGTTCATGGACGGGGGCGTGGTGGTCGAGGACGGTCACCCCGACCAGGTGATCGGCAACCCTCGCGAGGAACGCACCAGGCGGTTCCTCGCGAACGTTCGCGAACGCGACTGATCAGGCGAGAGAATTGATCGTGATGGTGCCGGCGGCACCGTCGACGGTGATCGTCGCGCCATCGGGAATCCGCAGTGTCGCATCGGTGACCGACGAAACGCACGGGATGCCGAGTTCACGGCTCACGATGCTGGCGTGCGAGCCGATGGCACCGAGGTTCACGACGACGGCGCCCGCGGCGAGGAAGAGCGGCGTCCACGATGGGTCGGTGTTCAGCGTGACGAGAATGTCTCCCGCATCGAGGCCCGAAGGGTCGAACGGATCGAGCACGATTCGCGCCTTGCCGGTGTAGGTGCCGGCCGAACAGGCGGTTCCCTTCAGCACGTCGCCCACCTTGACTGGTGCAACGTCGACCTGTCCGCGCTTCTTCCACTGGGTGAGTGGGGGTACCGAACCGTTCACGATGAACGGCGGGATCAGCGTGGCCAGTTCCTTGTGGTCGGCCTCGCGCTCGGCAAGAACGGTCGTGAACTTCGTGGGATTGGCAACGAAGTCGTCGAGTTCCGACTCGAGCAGCATGAAGATCTGATCGGGGTTGGCGATGTGACCGCGCTCGGTCGCGCGACGTCCGAGTTCACGCATCGGCATGCGGACTTCGTGGATCGCGGCGATGTTGTTGGTCTTGCATCGTTCGCGACCCTGCTGCCACACGGCCGCCGACTTGTAGCCGGCGGCGAACATGCCCGCCGTCTCGGCATCGCCCGCCAGCATTTCGGAGATTTCCTTGAAGACGCGCTCGCGTTCCGCAGAGTTGCGCGTTGCCGCCGCGCGCGGGTCGGCCGAATCGGACTGGCGACGCAGACGGTCGAGTTGGGCAAAGACGAGTCGCGGGCTCGTCTCGTACGACGGTGCTGCGGGGTCCCACTCGTTCGGGCCGCGCGATCCGTGCTTGAACTTGAAATCGTCGAGGGCCTTTTCGAAGGCAGTGCCCTTCACCTTTGCCTCCCACCCATCGGCGCCGGCGTCGAATGCCGCGGTGAGTTCGGCGGAGTTGCGGATGGTGCGCGACAGATCCCATAGATCGATTGCGATGAGGGCGGAGTCGACGTCGCCAACCGAACCGATCAACTTCACGCCGTCTTCTGCGCGACCGATGGCCGCTGTGATCGCACCAACGGCACCGGGTCCGAGCGATGCGCCGAGTGACACCCACACGTGGCTCTCGAAGAGTGACACGAGCATCGCGCCGATCTCGCGTGCGCGCGCAACGAGTTGCGCGTCGGTGAGCTTCGTGAGGTCGGGGCGCTCGGCGCGGATCTTCTGGGCGAGCTTCTTTTGGTCCTCGACGGGCTGGAACACCTCGCCGCTCATGACATAGGCCATGGTCTCGCCCAGCTTCGCCTCGTGCTTCGGGCTGTCGTGCCACGGCTCGGCCACGTACGGCGGGACGTCGGGGGTGTTGTCGAAGTAAGCCGCGTCGATTGCCTCGGGCGTTGCACCCGGCATGCGCACACCCATGAGTCGCGCCTGCATGAGTGAGTTGTAGAAGTAGCCGCCAAACATCCCAAAGGTCTCGGGCGGCGTGCCGTACTCCTCGGCGTCGAATACGCCGAACGACACGAACCCGTCGCGGCATCCGAGCACCACGCCCTTTTCCCAGCACAACGACCAACCAAGCGGGCTCACCGGGTCGGCGAGGACGTCAGCGGCATTACCGCGCGTGTAGGACGGGAACTTCTTCGACGGCGTTCGGTCGATGATCCACTTCTCACCCAGCATGACTTCCCCCTCGTATCGCCCGGCGGCGGTTCACCGGGAATTCACCCAAATTCAGGGGGACAATGTAGCCGCGTGCGGCCGCAATCAGATCGGCGACGGCACGGGCGGCGGCGCGCCGGTTTCCATCGCCTTGGCACGGTCCTGGGCGAGGCCGACGTAGCGCGGGTGGGTCATGATCCAAAAGTGCCCCTCACGAATGGCGTCGAGCACGCGCTCCGCCACCTCTTCGGGATCGATGGCCTCGGTCGCGGTGGTCAGACCCTTGGTTCCAAAGGCGGCACCCTGCACGTTGCCCGGACGATTGCGCTCGCTCGTTCCGATCTTCGTGCGCACCACGCCCGGACACAGCACCGACGCGAGGATCGGAACCCCCGCGTTGCGCGCGTCGGCAAGAAGGACCTCCGACAGCGCAACGACACCCTGCTTGGCGACGTCGTAGGAACAGATGCCGGGGAAAGTGAGGATGCCGGCCGTCGATGCGGTGTTCACGACGTGGCCGGGTTCACCCGATGCGATCATGCGCGGCACGAACGTCTTGACTCCGTAGATGGGTCCCCACAGATCAACACCAAGGACCCAGTTCCAGCTTTCGATCGACGCTTCCCACACGAGGTCGCGGTGCACCACGCCCGCGTTGTTGCACAACACGTGCACGTTGCCGAACTCCTCGTAGGCAAAGTCGGCAAGAGCCTCGATCGAACCGAGATCCGACACGTCGCAGCGCATGGCGCGGGACTCGACGCCCTTTGCCAACAACGAATCGTTTGCGGCCGTCAATGCCGTGTCCTCGACGTCGGCGATGACGACGTTCATTCCCTCGGCACCGAAGCGTTCCGCCATCGCGAGACCGATTCCCGATGCACCGCCGGTGATCACCGCCGTCTTGCCCGACAAGTTTCCAAGAATGCCCGCCATCGTTTCCCCCTCGGTGTGTGCGACGCAAACGTCGCTTCGTGCGAAGCGTATGGTATGCGAATGAGCGTCTTTGATTTGGTTCGAATGGACGGCCAGGTCGCCGTCGTCACGGGTTCGGGACAGGGCATCGGCCGCGGCATCGCCTGGGCACTCGCCGATGCGGGATGCGACGTGGTTGTCAATGCGCGCCGGCTCTCCGACCTCGAGGAAACGGCGCAAGGTGTGCGTGACCGGGGTCGGCGGGCACTCATCGTCGAAGGCGACATCCGCGACTTCTCCGACGAAATCGCCCGCCGCACCATCGCCGAATTCGGTCGCCTCGATGTCTGGGTCAACAACGTCGGTGGATCCGTCGAACCCACCACGTACGAACTGGCCAACACGAGCGACGAGTTCTTCCGCGGCATGCTCGAACTGAACCTCACCTCGGCCTT
>JAGWWV010000074.1 GCA_018970175.1 Acidobacteriota bacterium | reverse complement strand
GCGACGACCGCAATCGCGAGGATTGCCAGGAGACCGACGGCACCGGCGCGCACGGTGACATCTGCCGTCGATAATGCAACAATCAGGCCAGTCATGTCAGAAGTGTCTCCCGATCAATCGCCGCCGAGCGTACTGCCCCCGCCGATGATTGGCGACGCGCAACCTCCGATTGTGCCGACTCGCACGCAATCTCCGGCAACGAACACGAAGCGACTGTGGTGGGCCCTGCCGATCCTTACCGTGTCGTGGCTGGTCCTGCTCAGCGTCGTCGTGGCCGGTGCAATCACCATCGAACGCTGGGAAACCGCACCGGGATCGGTCGATGCGGTGTCACCGCGTCTCGGGTTCGGAACGGGCGCGGCCGAAGTGACGCGGTATCCCAGCAAGAACAGCGTGCGGTTCGTCACCGCCTACGGCTCGCAGCTCACCGCGCTCGAGGGTTTCGTCGGCTGGGTCGATGACGACATCGCCGTTGAGACAAAGATCGAGCGATTCGGCGAACGCTCACCCGGCGAGCAACGCAGGCTCGGTTTCCAGGCGATGGTGGGGGCGAAGCAGATTGCCGAATACGTCGCGCTGAAGCGCCTCGGTTACGAGGTTGCTCTGAACTATGGCTCGGTAGTCGTGGAACAGGTGTTGTGTGACGACGAACCCACTCCCGACTCGGCGTGCAAGGTGTTGAACCCCGGTGACGTGATCGAGTCGCTGGCGGGGACGCCCACCCCCACTCTCGACGTTCTCGTGAAGGCGATGGAGAGCCGTCGCGTCGGTGACGTCGTCGAACTGGTGGTGAACACCCTGAATTCGAACCCCAGTGAGACGCGCCGCAATGAGAAGGTACGACTAATCGCCAGCCCCGACGATCCGAAGCGCACGATCATCGGCATCGTGCCCGCCGACACGCGCACGGTTGATGTGCCCTTCGAGGTCGATATTTCCACCGATTCAATCGGGGGACCGTCGGCAGGTTTGGCTTTCACGCTGGCGCTTCTCGACGACCTCACACCGGGCAACCTGATGGGAACGGCGAAGGTTGCAGCAACGGGGACGATCGCCGAGGACGGTGTCGTCGGGGCAATCGGCGCCCTGCGCCAGAAAGCGGTTGCGGTGAAGCAGAGCGGGGCCGACGTTTTTCTCGTGCCGAAGTCGCAGACCCCCGAAGAGATCGCCTCGGCTCGCTCGGCGGTCGGGTCGTCGCCGACGATCATTCCCGTCGGCACACTCGACGAGGCGCTGACCGCACTGAAGAAGTTCGGCGGCGGCTCCTTGCCCGCCTCGTCATCCCTGCCCACCTCGTAAGTGGCCGAACGACGGTCCACCCAATCCCGTAGTTTCTAATGCCACGTTTGGGCGGTTGGGCGCGCGTACCATTTCACAAATGGCGATTTCGTTCTCACGTCCCGACCCCTCGTCGCCCGCGGCCGTCAGCGCCGCGTCCTTCACCGTTGCCCGTCGTGGTTATGACCAAACCGAGGTCCGCGATTTCCTGAGAATGGTGTCGGCCGAGCTGGCCCGCCTTCAGGAGCGCGAGCGTTTCCTCGAAAGCGAACTGAAGGCCATGCAAACACGGGGCATGTCGGCCCCCGGCATGCTCGACGAAGACGTTGTCACCACCCTCCTTGGCGAGGAAGCGGCCCGGGTTCTGGCCGCAGCGCGCGAAGCCAGCACCCAAATCCGCCAGCGGGCCGAGGAGAACGCAACCCGGCTCGTGAAGGAAGCGGCATCCGACGCAGCGCGTCTGCGTGAAGAGGCCGAACTCGAGGCGGTGCGCCGCCGCGAGGACGCCGCATCCGACGCCGAGGCCGAGATCGAATTGGCCAAGCAACAGGGTCGCGAGATGGTGAACGAGGCCCGCGACTACCGCGAGAAGGTGCTCTCCGAATTGGCGCGTCGTCGCGAACTCGCACGGGCCCAGATCGAACAGCTCGTCGCCAACCGCGATCGACTCTTGAACGCCTTCGAACGTGCACGCTTGGCGACCGACGACGTGATGACGGGTCTCGTCTCGGTCGACGACGACCTGCCGCGCGAATTCGTGAACCTTGCACCCACAACCGGCCCGGTTCAGCCCATCGTGTTGAACGCGCCCGTGGTGCAGATGTTCGACCGCGAAAAAGACGATGTCGTCGAGCCACCTGCCGCGGCCATCGAGGTTGTCGAGACCATCGAGGTTGTCGAAACCGTCGAAGAAATCACCAGTGTCGAAGCGATCGTCGACGAGGTTGCTGTCGAAGAGAACATCGTTGAAGCCATCGTTGAAGCCACCGTCGTTGAAGAGATCACCGATGTAGTCGTTGTTGAAGAGATTGCCGACGAAATCGACGAGCCCGTAGCCGACGTTCCGGCGCCGGTCGAGCCGCAATCGAACGTCGTGTCGCTCTTCGGCAAAGATCGCCCGCGCCCCGAACCCGTGCGCGTGAACCCCGAGCATCCGAGCGTCGACCATCCCGCGTCCGAGCCGCCCGTGGCGCCGCGCGACCAGGTCGACGACATCTTCGCCCGCTTGCGGGCATCGTCACGATCGAAGGCCGATGACGGCAGAATCGTCGATGGAACGGTCGTCGAGGCGCGCAAGAAGACCGACGATACGAAGTCGACCGCTGCTCCGACGCCCGTCGAACCCGTTCACGACGACGCGGCGTTCGCGCGGCGTAGCGAAGCGCTTGCACCCCTCGTCACCAAGATGTCGCGCAACTTGAAGCGCGTGCTGGCCGACGAAGAGAACGAAGTTCTCGAATATCTTCGCAAGCGCAAGCCCGTCATGGACCTGAAGTCGATGTGCGGTGCGCTCGGCGAACACGCCGCCAAGTACGTCGACGCGTTGAACGACGACGTGATGTCGGCGGCCAAGGCAGGCGCAACTTCGGTGAACGAATCGGCCAAGCGCATGCCGACCAAGGGCGATGTGTCGCCCGCCGTCACCGAAACCGTGAAGCGACTTCTCATTTCGCCGCTGCGCGACAAGATCGGCGAAGTGTTGACTGCTCACGCATTGGACAAGGAAGGTGCTGCCAAGGCGATTCGCGGCGTGTACCGCCAGTGGAAGTCGACCCAAATCGACGAGCACGTCGACGACATCGCTTGCCTTGCCTACGCCCGCGGTATGTACGTCACGTTTGCTCCCGGTACGCAGGTGTGTTGGATGGTCGATCCGAACGGACCGGCCTGCGCAGATGCGGAAGACAACTCGCTTGCAGGTTGTATTGCGCTCGGCAATGAATTCCCGACGGGTCACGCGCAGCCGCTCGCACATGCCGGCTGCCGTTGCCTGCTGGCACCCATGCCGAACTAGCCTGCGGGCGTGCGCAACCCCTCGGATTTGCCCGGTAATTCCCCTCGTATACCCCGCCTGAAGATCCGCAAGCCCGGACGCGGTCGCATCGCCATCATCGTCGTTGTGGCGATTCTGCTGTTGCTGATTCTGTCGGCACGCAGTCTTTCGTCGTTCTACATCAACGTGTTGTGGCACCGTTCGATCGGCCGCACCGACGTGTACTGGGGAATTCTCGGCACCAAGGCGGCACTCATCGGCGCCTTCACGTTGATTTTCGCCGTGCTGCTGTGGATCAACCTGGCCATTGCCGACAGGGTCGCGCCGGTTTCCGTACCCGACTCGCAGGAACAGCGCGCCCTCGCCCAACTGCGCGCAGCGCTACGCAAGCGCCGCCGCCTTACGCGAACGATCATCGCCGTGATTCTCGGTTTCGTCATCAGTCTTCCGGCCTCGGCGCAGTGGGAAAACTGGATGATGTTCCGCAACCACAAGTCGTTCGGCGCCGACGACCCGCTCTTCGGCAACGACGTCGGCTTCTACGTGTTCCGGCTGCCGTTCTCTGAATTCGTCGTCACGTGGTTCTTCGGTGCACTGGTGCTGATCGCCATCATCACCGGTGTCATCCACTACGTGAACGGATCGATCCGTGTGCAAGACCCGGAGCAGCGGGTCACGCCCCAGGCCAAGGTGCACGTGTCGGTTCTCCTGGCGGGTCTCGCACTCGTGCGCGCCGCCGACTACTGGTTGCAGCGCTTCGACCTCACGCGTTCAACGCGCGGTGTCGTGCAGGGTGCCACCTACACAGATGTGAAGGCGCAGCTGCCGGCGCTCAACTTGATGATCCTCGTGTCGATTGCCGTCGCGCTCCTCTTCCTTTGGAACGTGCGTCAACGCGGGTGGCGCCTGCCGGTGCTTGCCGTCGGGCTGTGGGCCATCGTTGCGCTCGTCGCCGGCACCGTGTATCCCGCCATCATCCAGCGATTCGTGGTGCAGCCAAACGTCAGCAGCCGCGAACTGCCCTACATCGAGCGCAACCTCGATGCGTCGAAGGCCGCGCTCGGGCTCGACACCGTCGAGAAGGTCGACTTCGAAGTGGGCGACATCGGCGTGAAGGACGTCGAGGCGAACGTTGAGTCGTTGCGTGACGTACGCCAGCTCGAACCAACCCAGATGCGTGACCGGTTCTCGCTCGACCAGGGACTCACCTCGTTCTACGCGATCCGCGACCTCGACGTCGACCGTTACTCGATCGACGGACGTTTGCAGCAGGTGATGCTTGCGACGCGTGAACTGAACTCGGCCGGTATTCCGAACGGAACGTGGGTCTCGCGTCACCTTCTCTATACGCACGGTTGCGGTGTCGTGGCCGCCCCCGCCAGCTCGGTGACGAGCGACGGTCGACCCGTGTACATCGACCTCGGTGTGAAACGGCCCGAGTTGTACTTCGGCACGGGACCGCTCACTTATGCCATCACCAACACCGGCAACAGCGAGCAACCGTGCGCGAACGTGAAAGCCAAGCCCTACGAAGGCAAGGCGGGTATCAAGCTCGACGGCACGCTGAAGCGCATCGCTCTTGCCATCAATTTCGGGGAATACAACCTGTTTGGTTCGCGCTTGATCGACGACAAGTCGCAGATCCTTCTCGTGCGTGACGTGCGCGATCGTGTCGCCAAGCTGGCACCGTTCCTCACCTTCGATGCCGACCCGTACCCGGTGGTGCACGATGGCAAGGTCGACTGGGTGGTCGATGCGTTCACGTCGACCAGTCGGTACCCGTACGCGCAGCGCGCGAACACCGACCAGTTGACGCCCGGTGGGGGCTTGTCCCATTCGTTCAACTACGCGCGCAACAGCGTCAAAGCAGTCGTCGACGCCTACACCGGCAAAGTCACCTTCTACGTCATCGACGACAAGGACCCCATCATCAAGGTGTGGCGCGATGCGTTCCCGAAGTTGTTCACCGACGGCGACAAAGCGCCGAAATCGCTGAGTGCCCACTTCCGTTACCCGGAAGACCTGTTCCGGGTGCAGACGAACGTGTACGCGAAGTACCACTTCGACGACCCGAACCTGTTCTTCAACCGTGACGGCGCGTGGAGCGTGGCCCAGGCACCACCGCTCGAACCCGAGCAGTCAACCGCCCTCGCCGGCGGACTCGCGGGTGCCGCAACCGGAACGGGTGATGCGGTCGACGTGCAGGAAGCAAACGTCGAACGCTTCGAGCCGTACTACACGATCTTCCACGACCCCACCGGCAAGGCGAAGACACCAACGTTTTCGATGCTGCGTCCGTTCGTGCCATTCTCGGCCGACGACGCACGAAAGGAACTGCGTTCGATGATGGTCGTCTCGAGCGACCCGGAGTCGTTCGGACGATTGACGCTGTACGAGTTCAATGATCCGCTGCCGCCCGGCCCGGCGACTGTCGCTGCACAGTTCGACAGCGATCCGATCATTTCCCAGACCATCACGCCGCTTGATCTTCGAGGCTCGCGCGTGGTCTTCGGCGACCTGCAGATCGTGCCCGTCGGCAAGGGTCTCGTCTACGTGCGACCGCTCTTCGTACGGCCCGACGACAGCGCCGCCCGACAGGTGTTCGTGCGCAAGATATTGGCGTCGTACGGCGATCAGTCGGTGATTGCCGACTCGGTGACACAGGCAATCGGCAAGTTGTTCGCCGGTTTC
>JAGWWV010000024.1 GCA_018970175.1 Acidobacteriota bacterium | reverse complement strand
GGCTAGAGTTCCAGCCTTCCAAGCTGGCTATGCGGGTTCGATTCCCGTCACCCGCTCCATTACAGCGGCATTTTCGCCGTGAACCGGGTGCCTTCGGGGTCGACGGCCCAGCTGGGCGCTTCACCCCAGGTGTCGCCGAAGACGAGTTCGGCCATTGGCGCACGCCGGACGGGACCGTGCCCACCCGCGGGTTTTCCGAGTGTGATCGTGGCAGCGATCTGGGCGTGCTCAGGCAGGCCGAGAAGGGCCGTCAGATCGGCTTCGACGGGTGCGTGAAAGGCGGTGAGGGCACCGCCGTAGCCAAGACCGCGAGCGGCGAGCAGAAGGTTCTGGCACGCGGGGTAGATGGATGCCCCTTCGATGTGGACCTTGCCCCGGTAGCGCAGGTTGATGGCGAGAACGAGGACGGGAACCTCGGCAAAGTTGTCGACGTAGTGCTGCATGGTGCGCGCCATGCGCGCCTTCGGCGAATCGGGTCGCTGCCCGCTCCCCTCGTCGTAGCCCTCGTTGGTGCGCTTGCCACCCCAGATGTCGCGCGCACCACGGGCAACGAGTTCCTTCACCTCACGTGAGCGTGCAGTGTCGGTGAAGACCATGAATCGAAACGGCTGGCGATTCGAGCCGCTGGGTGCCCGTGTCGCAGAAAAGAGGATGTCACGCAGAACTTCGTCGGGTACCGGTTCGGCGGCGTAGCGACGGATCGCCCGTGTCGTGCGGATGCCTTCGAGCATCTCGATTCGCTCGTTGTCAACCAAAGACCATCACCCCGTCGTCGATCGGTGATTCGCGGAACATCTTCTTGTCCCGCTTGAAGTTCTGCGGGTTGATCCATGGCTCGCGGTCACCCTGTCGCGGAAACAAATGCATGACACGTTCCATGTAGCCGGCACTGAAGTTCTCGATCCAGCGACGCTGGGGCATCGATGAATCCTCCGGGCGCAGAGTCGGACGACAAATGGTTGCACCCTTGGCACGCATGTGGTTGAGGAGTCGACACACGTATTCGGACGTGAGGTCCGCACGCAGCGTCCACGAGGCGTTGATGTAGCCGAAGGTCGACACGAGATTGGGCACGCCGGAGTACGCAAGGCCCTTGTACGTCCACGTCTTTGAGAAGTCGACGGGCTCGCCGTCAACGGTGAAGTCCATTTCACCCAGGGTCACGAGCTCGAGACCCGTTGCCGTGATGATGATGTCGGCGTCGAGGTGTTTACCCGACACCAGATCGATTCCGTCCTCGGTCCAAGTGAGAATTTGGTCGGTGACGACGTCGACTTTTCCGGCCTTGATGCCCTTGAAGAAGTCACTGTTGGGCACCAAGCACAGGCGCTGGTCCCACGGGTTGTAGGGCGGAGTGAAATGCTTCTCCACGTCGTACCCCTCGGGAAGCTCCTTGCGAATCTCGTCGAGGAGAAACTTGCGGACGCGGTCGGGGTGCGTCCGCGTGCGGTTGTAGGCCAACTGCTGAAAAGCGGTGTTGCGGTACCGCGTGAGTGAATAGGCGAGTCGCCCGGGGAGGATCTTGCGGAGCCTGTTGGCAACCTTGTCGATGTCGGGCCGCGACACCATCCATGTCGGCGTGCGCTGCAACATCGTCACGCGCGCCGCACGATCGGCCATCGCCGGAACGATGGTGACCGCGGTGGCTCCCGAGCCAATGACCACGACCTTTTTGCCCGTGTAGTCGAGGTCGTCGGGCCAGGCCTGCGGGTGCACGACCCTGCCACGGAAGCGGTCGCGGCCCGGAAACTCGGGCTCGTGACCGCGCTTGTACGAGTAATAACCCGAGCACATGAAGAGGAAGTTGCAGGTGACCGTGGACTCGCTGCCGGACGCCGTGTCACGTGTTGTGAGCGTCCACCGGGCATCGGGAGTCGACCACGACGCCGAGACGACGTGCGTACGGAAACGGATCTTCGACGTGATGCCGAATTCGCGCACCGTCTCGCGGAGGTATTCCATGATCGACCGGCCGTCCGCAATCGACTTCTCGTGCGTCCAGGGCTTGAAGGAATACCCGAGGGTGTGCATGTCACTGTCCGAGCGCACGCCCGGGTATCGAAACAGATCCCAGGTCCCGCCGATGTCGTCGCGACCCTCGAGAACGACGAACGACCTGTCGGGACACCGCGTCAGAAGGTGGTACGCGGCGCCGATACCCGAGATACCCGCCCCCACGACGACGACATCGAGATGGTCCCCCACGACAATCACCCTATTACGCAGGTTCCACCTGCGTTCAGTCGCCATTCAACGACGTATGCCACACTCGTGGCGTGCCCCCCAGCGAATCGATCAAGGCCGTCGTCTTCGACGTCGGCGGAGTCCTGACCAGTCCCCTGCGGGAAACCTTCGAGAAGATTTCCGCCGGAGGGGTCGTCGACCTCGCAAAGGTCGGCCCCCAGTTCCGCGACACCTTCATGGTCGGACACGACGGAGACCTGCCGTCGCACCGTCTCGAACGAGGAGAAATCACGATCGACGAGTTCGTCGCCACCCTCGGCGAGGCTCGCGACGCGGTCTGGACGTTGATGCACCCCGAGTCGCCGCATTCGCTCTTCACCCACGTGACACCCCACGCGGGGATGCACGGCCTCGTCGACGACGCCCGTCGCGCGGGGTACAAAACGGGGATCGTGTCGAACATTTTCACCGAGTACATCCCCCGCTGGGACCAAATCACAAACCACGTCGGCCGATTCGACTCGGTGGTCTATTCATGTTCGGTCGGGGTTCGCAAACCGAACAAGGCGATCTTCGACATTGCACTTGCCGAGCTGGCGCTGCAGGCCCACGAAGTGCTGTTCATCGACGACACAATCGACATGGTCGCCGCAGCACGCAACTACGGCTTCGTGGCGGTCGAGGTGGCTGACCACGCGACGGCAATCGCCGAGGCGCGGAGCATTCTCGCTATTTGACGTCGTCCCAGTTCTTTCCGCGGATCTTCAGCGCGATGGTCTCGTGGTAACGGTGAATCTTGCACTCGTGGTCGGAGAGGATGTGCTCCTTGTAGCCCGACGACTGTTTCGTGCGCTTCAACTGTTCGTAGATCGCAATGTCCTCACCCACCACGCCCTTCAGCGTTGCCCAGTGATCTGACATGCGGTTGAAGTAGTCGGCATACTCGGGGTCGTTCTGATCGCCCGGGTAGATGAGCTGCCAGCAGAGGAACCGCGTGCGATCAACCGCGAGCGGAATCGGGTTGAACACCTGGATGTGCTCGGGGTTGCAATTGAAGACCGTGTTCGGGAACACCACGTAGTGACAAATGGCCCACTTGTGATGGTCGAAGTTCTCGTCCCACTTGTCGAGGTGTTGCGGACGCGGCACGAAGCACATGTAGTTGTCGCCTTCGATGTGGAATGCGGCCTTGCGGCAGGCCTTGGTGAATTCCGGCGGCGAATGATGCAACTCGGTGACGTGATAGATCTCGTTGAAGCCGTCGACGATTGCCTTGTACGACACCGGCACGTCCCACTCGACGACTTCGTAGACGACCATGTCTTCCATGCGGAAGGCGCCGAGGTCGGCCATGATCTCGGCGCCGAGGCCCTCGTTCAGTGGCGGCGCATCGTCGCCGAGGAGATTGATCCACACCCAGCCACCCCATTCGGCGGCCGCAACCTTCGGCGCACGAACATCGCGCAGGTGCTCTTCGGAGAAGTCCTCGCGCTCGGGAACGCCGACCAACTTGCCCGTCGTGTCGTACACCCACCCGTGGTACGGGCACGTGAAGCGGCGCGCCTTGCAGCCCTTCAGTTCACCGACGAACGACGGACCACGGTGCTGGCAGACATTGTGAAAAGCCGCGACCCCTCCGTCGGGTTGGCGCGTGATGACGATCGTTTCACCGTGACCCTCGAAGGTGATCCAGTCACCGGGATTCGGGAAGTCTTCGGTTCGTCCGCCGAGCAACCAGTGCTTGTTGAGCACGTGCTCGCGCTCGAGTTCGAACTGCACCGGGTCGGTGTAGGGCTGCCGACTCATCTTTGTCGGGCCGTAATCGGGCATCGTGCGGATCTGTGGGCCGACACGGGCGGGCAGATCACCGCGGGTGGGAACGTGGACCATGGAAACCCTCCGGAACGAATTGACTCACCGAATAGTTTGCCACACGCCCACAGGCCCGGGCGGGTCCGGGGTTCTAGCCGCGACCCCTTATTTTCAGCGCCATTGTCTCGTGGTAACGGTGAATCTTGCATTCCCGCTCGGAGAGGATGTGCTCCTTGTAGCCGGATGAGTTCTTGGTGCGCTTCAGCTGTTCGTAGATGGCGATGTCCTCGCCCACCACGATCTTCAGGCCGGCCCACAGCCGCTCGGTCCGGGCGAAGTATGCGGCGTATTCGGGGTCGGCCATGTCGCCCGGGTAGATGATCTGCCAGCAAAGAAAACGCGTGCGGTCGACACCGACCGGGATCGGGTTGAACACCTGGATGTGTTCGGGATTGCAGTTGAAGACCGTGTTCGGGAACACCACGTAGTGACAGATCGCCCACTTGTGATGGTCGTAGTTCTCGTCCCACTTGTCCATGTTCTCGGGCTTCGGCACGAAGCACATGTAGTTGTCACCCACCACGTGGAACGCCGCCTTGCGACACGCCTTCGTGAACTCGGGCGCCACGTGGTGCAGTTCGGTCACGTGGTAGATCTCGTTGAAACCATCGACGACCGCCTTGTACGACACCGGAACATCGAATTCGACGACCTCGTGGAGGATCATGTCCTCCATCTTGTAGGCACCGAGGTCTGCCATGATCTCGGCACCCAGGCCCTCTTCGAGGGGCACGGCGTCGTCACCTGCAAGGTTGATCCACACCCAACCGCCCCACTCCCCGACGGCAACTTTCGGTGCGCGCACGTCGCGCAGGTGCTCTTCGGAGAAGTCCTCGCGCTCGGGAACGCCGACCAACTTGCCCGTCGTGTCGTACACCCACCCGTGGTAGGGACACGTGAAGCGTCGCGCCTTGCAACCCGTCGCATCTTGCACGAACGACGGACCCCTGTGTTGACAGACGTTCTGGAACGCGGCAAGCGAGCCGTCGGGTTGGCGCGTGATGACGACCGTCTCGCCGTGACCTTCAAAGGTCATCCAGTCGCCGGGATTCTTCACGGTCGAGGCGTGGCCACCGAGAATCCAGTGCTTGGCAAGCACATGTTCACGCTCGAGTTCGTACTGCACGGGGTCGGTGTAGGGCTGCCGACTCATTTTGGTCGGCCCGTAATGCGGCATGTTCTGAATCTGTGGTCCGACACGTGCCGGAAGGGACCCACGGGTGGGAACGTGAACCATGCTTACTTCCTCAGCTCTCTTCTCTGTCCCACTCTCGGGTCCTCACCATTCAACCAAAAACCGTGCATCAAAAACTGACGAGGCACTGCCGCGGCCCCCGCACCTGTCCCCCGGCCCAGGTCACCGATCCCGGGTCGACGAGCGAGAAGTCGGGAATCCGTTCCATCCAAGTCTGCAGGGCGACTTTCAGCTCGAGACGGGCCAAATTCGACCCCGCACACCGGTGGATACCGGCACCGAACGCGACGTGTCGGTTGTTCTGTCGGTCGAGAATCACTTCGTCGGGCCGATCGAACTGCCGAGGATCGCGGTTTGCTGCCGGAAACGTCATGAGCACCCGGTCACCCGCCTTCATGGGGCAGCCCTGGAATTCGGTGTCGCGGTCGACGATGCGCGCCATCGTGACGGGCGCGTACGCACGCAGGAACTCTTCGATTGCCGTCGACCACAGGTCGGGATTGTCGCGCAGTTGCCGACGGTGGTCGGGGTGTCCAGCCAGGTGCCAGAGCGACGAGCCGATGGCCGACCACGTGGTGTCGATGCCGGCCACGAGCATGAGGTTGCACACGCCGATGACGTACTCGAGCGGTGCGGGCTGGCCATCGACCTGAAGCGCCAGCAGATCGGTGATGAGGTCGTTCTCGCGGGGGTTCTCTTTTCGCTCGTTGACCTGACCGATGAAGAACTCGATGATCTTCAGTCGGTTGGCACGACGCAGTTCGGGATTCGTGAGACCCACCTCGAGCGCTCCGCGAACCCATTCGGTGAAGGTGTCGGACATCTCGACGGGTACACCGAGCATGCGTGCAATCACGTTGACGGGAATGCGCTGCGCGTAATCGGCAGCCGCGTCGGCGCGCCCCTTGTCGATGAAACCATCGATCAATCCGTTGCAGAAGTCGCGCATGTCCTGTTCGTACGTCGCGACCGACTGCGGCGAAAAGACGGGCAGGATTGCGCGGCGATGCCAGTGATGGTCGGGCGGGTCGGAAGTGATCGGCGGGGCCTTCACGCCGCCGTACGGCCCTTCGAGCTGGCCCGGCGGCGGCGGGACGACGATGATCTCGCGAGACGTGAAGACGTCGTGCTCCTGTGCGATCGCAACGATGTCCTCGTAGCGGGTGGGCATCCACGACCCACCCCACTTGTCGGAGTGTGCGATCGGACACTCGGACTCACGGACGCTGTCGAAGGCCGGGAACGGGTTCCAGATGAAGTTCTGGTCGAAGATGTCGTATTCGGTGTCCTGCTTCATGATCCCCCCATCCGAAGCTTCGACGATTTCTCGTTCTAGCCGACGATTTCGATCGCCCGCTCGGGGCAATTCCCCTCTGCCCGCCGTGCTTTCGCCTCGAGATCGGCGGGAATGTCGCCCGCGATGAGCACCGTCGCGTTGCCGATCTCGTCGCTTCCGAATATTTCGGGGGCGGCGATCGCACACATCTGATGACCCTGACAGCGACCTTCGATCAAACGCACTTTCACGAACGTGACCCTAGCGCAGCCCCACTGACCTGGTCCCACAACGCCCGCCGCGCCGCAGGCGTGTCGCGGCGACGCGTCGAGCCGAGACGGTGGATCGGCCGTCGCGCACGATCACACCAGAAGCCCCCCGATCCCAACATCGATGCATCGGCTCCGGCGAGCCATGCAATCGTGTCAGCGCCCTGCGCCGCGGTGCGAAGTATCGGCCGCGTCACCGCCCTGAACACCGGTATCGATGTCGCGACACCGGGCGTGTCGGCCCACCCCGGGTGCATCGCGTGGAAGGCGACGGCGCCATGCGCGGTTGACTCGGCAGCTTGCTCGGCCCACATCTCGTTCAGTGTGACTTGCGCACGCTTGGCAATCGCGTACTGGCGCGTGCCGTCGTACTTTGCATCGGGAAGCTCGAGACCGTGACCGCGGTCGAAATCGGGAAGACCGGTCGCGTACATGCCACCCGACGAGACGGTGATGACTCGCCCGTTCGCTGCGGCGAGCGGGGCAAGGAGGCTGTGCGTGAGAAGGAACGGTCCGTACACGTGCACTGCAAGGGTCGTGTCGTGGCCGCCCGACGTGCGCGTGCGCTCTTTCAACAGAGCACCGGCGTTGTGAACGACGACATCGATGCGCGGATGCGTTGTCGCCAACCACGTCGCGAGCTCACGCACTTCGCCCAGCTCACCCATGTCGGCCACCGATACCTCGAGCGTTCCGACTCCGTTCGTCTTCTTGATCCGTTCTGCCGCCTCTTCACTGCGTGCGCGGTTTCGACCCACCACAACGAGATCGGCACCCATTGATCGCAACTGGCACGCGGCGGCGTAGCCGAGGCCCGAGGTATGTCCGGTGACGACGACCGTCTTGCCGACCAACGACACATCGTCGAGGGAACCGAACGATCGCGAGCGAATCGCAAAGCCGATGCGACTGAAGCCGGGAACGACGAGTGCATCCATCGCGCCATCGAGAAAAGAAGCCACGAACGACATCGAACACGAAAAGTGCGGGAATCGCCATTTCTGGGACGATCCGACGGTAGGGTCTTCGTTCTCGCGGGTCGTCCGCGGGTCCCCATGGGTGCACACCGGCGTCCGTGGCTGAGTCCCCCCACCCGGAGCCCCCAATGTCACCCACCATGTCCTCGTCTCTCGTCTCGTCTTTCGACGACCTCGACCTGCACTCCTCGTTGAAGAATCACCTTGCTTCGCAGGGCATCGAGGTTCCCTTTCCCATCCAGGCAGCAGCCATTCCCGACGCCCTGGCCGGACGCGACGTTCTCGGTCGCGGTCGAACCGGATCGGGCAAGACACTCGCCTTTTCGCTGCCGCTCCTCACACGTCTTGCCCAGTCGAACAAGCCGCGTCGCGCGAACAAACCCCGCGCGTTGATTCTCGTGCCGACCCGCGAACTTGCGAACCAGGTCAACGAGGTCATCATGCCCCTCGCCCGCAGTCTGCGCATGTTCACCACCACCATCTACGGCGGTGTGGGCTACGGAGGTCAGTTGAACGCATTGCGCAAGGGCGTCGACATCGTCGTCGCATGCCCGGGTCGCCTCGTCGACCACATGGAATCGCGCAACGTCGACTTCAGCGACGTCGAGATCACGGTTCTCGACGAAGCCGACCACATGGCGGAGCTCGGCTTTCTCCAGCACGTCGAGCAAGTCCTCGCTGCGACCCCGCGCGGGAGCCAGCGCTTGCTGTTCTCGGCGACGCTCGACCGAGGCATCGACCGCCTGGTCGACAAGTTCCTGAGTTCACCGGTCACCCACGAGGTGGACCCGGCCGATTCGCCGGTCGACGCGATGTCGCATCACGTGCTCCACATCGACCAGTCCGACCGCGTCGGGATTCTGAAGGATCTCTGCGCCGCCCCCGGCAAGACCCTCGTCTTCACCCGCACCAAGCACGGTGCCGCACGCTTGACCGAACAACTGATGAAGGCCGGCGTTCCGTCCGTCGAGCTGCACGGGAACCTGTCGCAGTCGGCCCGTGCCCGGAATCTTGCGGCGTTTGCCGCGGGTCGCGCCGACACCCTCGTCGCCACGGACATTGCCGCTCGCGGTATCCACGTCGACGATGTGAGCCTCGTCATCCACGCCGACCCGCCCGAAGAGCACAAGGCCTACCTGCACCGTTCCGGGCGTACGGCACGCGCCGGCGCCTCGGGCACCGTCGTCACCCTGATGACCGACAAGCAGCGGCGTTCGGTCAGCGCCCTCACCAAGCAGGCCGGCATCACGCCCACCACCACCAAGGTGGCTCCGAACCATCCGTTCCTGAACGAATTGGCACCCGGCGATCGGGTGTTTGTCGAAACGTCGTCGATCGACATGCACCCCGCTCCCGAGCGCAAGCCCGGCGGACCGCGCAAGGGCGGCCCCAAGCGTCAGTTCAACTCGGGACACAAGTCGTCCGGTCCGAAGTCCTACGGGGACCGTTCGAACAGGGACCGCTCGCGCGACGATCGCCCACAGGGCAACACGGCGCGCCCGTCAGCGGGCAAACAGCGCGACAAGTACCGGGGCAACCGCAAGGCCCGGTAACAGGCTTCCCACCCGGATCGGCTTCACGTCCATGAAGCGCAGTCCGATGCCGAGAACCATGATTCCGCCGGTTGCACTCATTTCGTGCACCATCCGGTCGGTCAATATCGCGTCGAGCCCCGATGCACTCAGGGTCATCACTGCCTGATAGCCGGCGACCACGAACGCGCTGAGTGCGACCCCCCACCCCATCGTCGCTGCGAAGATGATCGAGACAAGACCGTCGAGTGCCGACTTGACGATGAGGATCTGCGCGCCGCGCCCCAGACCATCGTCGATCGACCCCAGAATCGACATCGGACCGATGGAGAACAACAGGGTCGCCGTCACGAAACCCTCGACGAATCGGGGATGGAACGTCGTAGCCCGGGAGCGCTTGGCAAGGGCCGACTCGGCGCGGGATTTCACCCAGTTTCCAAGCACGTAGAAGCCGTGCTCGATGCGGGCCAGTTCGCCGATGATGCCCCCGAGAACCACACTCACCAGCGGAAAGACGATGTTGTCGGATTGTGCGGCCGTTGAAACGCCCAGCACGATCGTGACCATTCCCACAGCTTGTTCGATGGTCGTGCGCATGTTGTCAGCGACGTACTTGCCGACACCCAGGCCGACCAACGTTCCACCAATGATGGTGAGAAAGTTCGTGATCGTTCCGATGCCGCGCATCGGGTCAGTCTGCCAGCAGTCGGCGCACGAGTCGGCCGAGCGGCAGACGGAAATCGTCGAGCAGAGCGAAACCCTGACCTCGCAGTGTGGCATTGTCGAGCACCGAGTTCGCGGGTCGCTTCGCTGGGCGAGGAGGTTGAAGGTCCGCGGTTGCAATCGGTTCGACTCGTGCAGGATCTTCGCCGGCCGCTTCAAGCACCGCGCGAGCGAAACCACACCAGCTGACGGCACCCTGGTTCGTGAGATGGAACGTTCCGGCGGCACCCGCCTCGACGAGCATCAGCATTCCCGCAGCCGCATCGTCGGCGAAGGTGGGGTGACCAATCTGATCGTCGACGAACTTGAGACCCGGCTGCGCCGAGGCAATACGCAGAATCGTCTTCACCATGTTGTTGCCGTGGTAGCCACACACCCACGAGATGCGGGTGACGAGATCGCTGTCGCGCATCGCGTGTTCGCCGGAAAGCTTCGACGCCCCGTACACCGACTGAGGATTCGTGCGGTCGGTCTCGACGTACGGCGTGGACTTCGTTCCGTCGAACACGTAGTCGGTGCTGACGTACAGAACACGGGCGCCGACGCGCTCGGCCGCGGCAACGACATTCCGCGAGCCACCCCCGTTGACCGCCTCGGCCTTCGCAGGATCCGACTCGCAAGCATCGACGGCGGTCCACGCAGCGCCGTGCAGGATCCAGTCGGGTCGCGCGGAATCGACGGCCGACACGACAGCAGCCGGGTCGGCGATGTCGAGCGTGGCATGACTCGTGGCGACCACCTCGTGACCGGCCCCCGAGAAGACCCGCGACAGTTCGTGGCCGAGCTGGCCGGCCGCACCCGTGACGAGGACCTTCACTTCTTGCCCTTGAGTGGCTCCCACCACCAGCGGTTGTCGCGGTACCACTGCACGGTCTCTTGCAGGGCCTCGTCGAGTGTGCGGGTCTTTTTCCAACCGAGCTTCGTGATCTTGTCGATGTTCACCGAATACCGACGGTCGTGGCCCTTGCGGTCTTCGACGTACTGCACCATCTCTTCGCCGACGCCGAAGATGCCGAGCAACTTGTCGACGAGCACTCGGTTCGGCGTCTCGTTGCCGGCCCCGATGTTGTAGATCTCACCGACGGTGCCCTTGGTGAGCACCAGGTGGACGCCCGAGCAGTGGTCGTCGACGAACAGCCAGTCGCGTTCGTTCAAGCCGTCGCCGTACAGCGGGATCTTCTTGCCATCGATCAGGTTCGTCGTGAAAAGCGGGATCGCCTTTTCGGGGTACTGGTACGGCCCGAAATTGTTGGTGCAGCGGGTCACCAGCACGGGCGTGCCGTGGGTGTGGTGGTACGCGAGCGCGATGAGGTCGGACCCGGCCTTCGATGCCGAATACGGCGACCGCGGTTCGAGAGGGTCGGTTTCGAGCGACGAACCCACCTCGACGGATCCATAGACCTCGTCGGTGCCGATGTGCAGCACACGACCGATGTCGAGTTTGCGGGCCGCGTCGATGACGACGTTGGTTCCGAAGCAGTTCGTGAGAATGAAGTCTTCGGACCCGTCGATCGACCGGTCGACGTGACTCTCGGCGGCAAAGTGCACGACGGCATCGTGGCCCTTCATGGCGTCGGCGATCGCCGCCGGATCACAGATGTTGCCCTTCACGAACTTGAACCGCGGGCTGTCGTCGACGTCCTTCAGGGTCGAGAGATTGCCCGCGTACGTGAGCGCGTCGAAAACGGTGACTTCGTCATCGGTGTTCTCGAGGATGTATCGCACGTAGTTCGAGCCGATGAATCCTGCGGCGCCGGTGATGAACTGCTTCATGAGGGGTACTCCGTGTTGTGACGACTGTGTTCAGGGGCAGGCGTGATCAGGGCCGAAGGTTGAAATGGGGCTGCCACTGCGGGTGGATGTCACGACGCAGCGGGTTGTTCTGGTCGCGATTCGACAAGAGGGGCTCGGCGACACCCCAGTCGGCACCCACCTGTGGGTCGTTCCACGCCACGCCCAGTTCGTCGGACGGGTTGTAGTAGCCGTCGACCAGGTAGGTGATGGTCATCTTCGTGAGGGCCGCGAAACCGTGCGCTACACCCGGCGGAATGAAGACGCCGCGGTGGTCGTGCGAACCGTCGTCGCGCGCACCGAGGTCGATGATCTGCGTTGCGCCGTCGGTCGGCGACCCTTGGCGGAGATCGTGCAGCACGACGCGGCACTTGCCGAACGGGACGTACCAGTAGTCGGCCTGGTGCAGGTGGTAGTGGAGCCCCACGAGGCAGCCGGCCTGACGATCACCACGGTTGGCCTGGATCATTTCGCGTCCCTGCGGGAACCACTCACGACGGTACGTCTCGATGAAGAAGCCGCGTTCGTCGCCGTGCATCGCGGGCTCGACGATGTGGACGCCCTTGATGACCTCTGAAGGGGTGATGACTGCCATTGCTGCCTCGTGACTCTTTCTTTCGGGGGGATTATTCGACTTCCACGGTGCTGTCGTCGCCGAGCATCAGCCGAAGAGCCGAAGGGCGCTGGGCGGAACGCTTCACGGTGACGTTGCGACCGACCAGCGAATCGGACATGCGATTGATGTCGGCGATCGAACTGCCGTCGAGGAGGACCGAGTGCTCGATTTCCGAATTCGCCACCGTGCAGTTGTTGCCGACCGACGTGTACGGACCGATGTAGCTGTTCCGTACCACGCTTCCCGAACCAATGACGACCGGGCCGCGCACACGTGAATTCTCGATCTTCGCGCCGGACTCGACGACGACACGGCCCTCGATCTGCGACGACGCATCGACGCTGCCGTCGTTGCGCGACTCGAGAACCTCGAGAACGAGCCGGTTGCACTCGAGCAGAGGGTCCTTCTTGCCGGTGTCGATCCACCAACCGCGCAGGACCTCGTGGCGCACGCGGTGCTTGTTGTCGACGAGCCACTGGATTGCATCGGTGATTTCCAGTTCACCACGCGGCGAGGGCTTGATGGAACGCACCGCGGTGTTGACGGTTTTGTCGAACAAATAGACACCGACGAGCGCAAGGTTCGACGGCGGGTCTTTCGGCTTTTCGACGAGGCGCACGACCTCGCCGTTTGCATCGACCTCGGCCACGCCGAATGAGCGCGGGTCGTCGACCTCGCAGAGGAGGATTTGCGCACTCGGTGCGCCCGCGCCACCTTTCGACCGCGCCGACTCGAAACGCGTGACGAAATCGGTGAGACCCTGCTGGAGCATGTTGTCTCCGAGATACATGACGAAGTCGTCGTCACCCAGGAACTCGTGGGCGATGAGAACGCAATGGGCGAGACCCAGGGGTGCATCCTGGGGGATGTAGGTGACCTCGACCCCGAATCGGGAGCCGTCACCGACGGCGGCCCTGATTTCGTCGCCGGTGTCGCCGATGATGATGCCGATCTCACGGATTCCCGCCTCGGCCATGGCCTCGATGCCGTAGAAGAGGATCGGCTTGTTGGCGATGGGCACCAACTGCTTGGCGCTGGTATGGGTGATCGGACGCAACCGGGTTCCGGCGCCACCGGAGAGAATGAGGCCCTTCATTGCCCGACAGCCTAGGCGACGTACCATCGGAACATGCCCCAAGGACACGCCCTCCCCCGTTTCCTGCACCCATTTGCCAAGCCCACCCGGGAGCAGTTCATCACGGTTGCGCGGGGTGAGGGTGCGCGCATCTACGACGCCGCGGGCAACGAGTACATCGACGGAATGGCGAGCCTCTGGTACTGCGCGATCGGCCACGGCCGCCGCGAAATGGCCGATGCCATTGCCCGGCAGATCACCACGATCGAGGCCTACTCGGCGTTCGATCCGTTCACCACCCGAGTCGCCGACGAACTCTGCGAACGAATCTCTGCACTCTCGCCCCTCGTCGACTCACGCGTGTTTCTCTGCAACAGCGGATCTGAGGCAGTTGACTCCGCGATGAAGTTGGCGCGTCTCGCCCACGTGCAGGCAGGTCGCCCCGAGCGCACGCTCATCATCTCGCGCGGGCGTGGCTACCACGGCACCAACTACGGCGGAACAAGCGCGCAGGGCATTCCGCCGAACCGCGCCGGATACGGTCCACTCGTCGGCGATGTCATCCACGTCGAGCCCGATGACATCGAAGGTCTCGCAAAGGTGATGGCCGACAACTCCGAGCGACTCGCCGCGGTCATCAGCGAACCCGTGCAGGGTGCAGGGGGCGTATATCCACCGACCGAGGGTTACCTCCAACACCTGCGCAAACTGTGTGACCAGCACGGCGCGTATCTCATCTTCGACGAGGTGATCACCGCCTTCGGCCGCCTCGGTACGTGGTTCGGTGCGCAGCACTACGGAGTGACACCTGATCTCCTCACATTCGCAAAGGCGGTGACGTCCGGGTACCAACCACTCGGTGGCGTCATTGTCGCGAAGTCCGTGCGCGAACCGATCGAGGCCGACGGCGCATTCCTGCTCCGCCACGGCTACACCTATTCGGGCCACGCAACCGCGTGCGCCGCGGCTCTCGCCAATCTCGACATCATGGAACGCGAGGGCCTCCTCGAACGTGCCGTGCACATTGGACGTCGGCTCGAGTCGGGCCTCGGCGCACTGGCCGCCGACGGAACGATCGACCACGCCCGTGGTCGCGTCGCGGTCTGGGCGGCGGGCCACTTGCCGGGCGTCGACCCGTTCGTCGTGCGTGACCGCATGCTGGCAGCCGGTTCGATCACGCGCGCACTGAACACCGACACGAACTCGTTCTGCCCGCCGCTCGTCATCACCGACGCCGAACTCGACCGACTCATCGACACCTTCGCCACGGTCACCACCGCCGTCGTTCGGGAAGCGGCATTGTGACGGTCTCGCGAATCCTCGTGACGGGAGGTGCCAGTGGCATCGGCGCCGCCATCGCCCGCCACTGGGCCAACCTCGGACATGACGTCACGATCACCGACGTGAACGACGAAGCGGGTCGCGACCTCGCATCCTCTCTCGGCTGTACGTACGTACGGCTCGACGTGCGCAACGAAGAGGCGTGGCGCGAATTTGCCTCCGGTCATGAAACCTTCGACGTTGCCTTTCTCAACGCGGGCGTGTCGACCGGCGATCTCGTGTTCGGCAACCCCGACACGTCGCCCTTCACGTCGTTCGATCTCGCGGCCTACCGCCGCACCCTCGGCGTGAACGTCGACGGCGTCGTTTTCGGAGTGGCACATCTCGCTCCGGCGATGGTCGCCCGCGGTTCGGGCGACATCGTTGTCACGGCGTCGATGGCGAGTCTCTACCCCATTCCCCCCGACCCCATCTACGGACTGTCCAAACATGCTGTCAGCGGCTTCGTGAAGTCGCTCGCCCCCGCGTTGGTCGAGCGCGGTGTGTACCTCTCGGCGATCTGCCCCTTCTTCGTCGACACGCCTCTTGTGCCGAAGGAGCAGCAGGCCCAGATCCGCGAGACCGGCTTCGACATCCTCACCGTCGACCGCGTCGTCGAAGCGGCACAAATGGCCGTCGCCGAACGCCAGGCGGGTGCGCACTGGGTGATCTTCCCGGGAGCACCGATCGCACGGCACCCCGACCCGACACTGGGCTGAGTCGAGCCAGTCAGCGCAGCCGCGCGATGAGACTGCTTGTGTCCCAGCGGCGGCCGCCCATTGCCTCGACTTCGGCGTAGAACCCATCGACCAATTCGGTGACGGGCAATTTTGCACCGTTGCGCCTGGCTTCTTCGAGACAAAACCCGAGGTCCTTGCGCATCCACTCGACGGCGAAGCCGAAGTTGAACTCGTCGCGCGCCATCGTCGACGAACGATTCACCATCTGCCACGAACCCGCAGCACCCTGTGAGATGACCGCCACCAACTGCTCGACGTCGAGGCCCGCGCGCTGCGCGAAATTGATGCCCTCGGATAGGCCCTCGACGATGCCCGCGATACAGATCTGATTCACCATTTTCGCCAGCTGTCCGCTACCCGCGGCACCGAGCCGTTCGCATGCACGCGCGTAGGACATGATCACGTCGCGCGCCCGAACGTAGACGTCCTCGTCGTCGGCACCGCACATGACCGTCAGCACGCCGTTCTCGGCGCCGGCCTGACCGCCCGACACGGGCGCGTCAACGAAGCCGACCCCGGCAGCGGCTGCAGAACCGGCGAGCTCCCTCGCGAGGACTGCCGACGTGGTGGTGTGGTCGACCAAGATGCCGCCGCGGCGAAGACCTGCAAGAACCCCGTCGGAACCATTGACCACGCTGCGCACGTCGTCGTCGTTGCCGACGCACACCATGACGACGTCGCTCGCCGCGGCCACTTCACGCGGCACGGAACACGCACGGCCACCGTGCTCGGCGGCCCAACGTGCCGACTTTTCCAATGTGCGGTTGTAGACGGCCACGTCGTGACCGGCCTTGACCAAATGCCCCGCCATCGGGAATCCCATCACGCCGAGACCTACGAAACCGATACGTGCCATGTCCTCAGTCTGTCAGACCGTGCCGACTTTCCGTTCGAAGTCGGCCCCTGCACACATTGCCCCGACACACAGAGCGACAGGGGGTCTAAAGTGACGATCAATGAGGCACAGCGGTTCGAGTTGCACGCCGAGCTACGCAAGATTTTGGGTGACAGCGTGGCCGGCACACTGATGGACCATCTTCCTCCGGGCGGTTGGGCCGACGTGGCGCGCACACGCGACGTCAACCAACTTCACGACCGCGTCGACGATCGATTCAAGAACTTCGAAGAACGCGTCGATGATCGATTCCGACATTTCGAAGAACGCGTCGACGATCGATTCAAGAACTTCGAAGTCCGGATAGACCGGCGCTTCGACTCCGTCGTCAAGGGTCTGTGGACCATCGGAACCATCGTTGCCGGCGCGTTTATCGGTCTCTTCAGTCTCATCGTCTCGACCCGCTGATGCTCTTTGGTCCGGCGGTTCAGATTGCCTACGTGGTCGACGACCCCGAGGCAGCCGCCCACGCGTGGGCGCGGAACTTCGGCGCCGGCCCCTTCTTTCTCAACCGGCACATTCCCGTCACCGACGTGGTCCACCGTGGGGTGCCTTCAGTGTTCGACCACACGTCCGCATACGGATGGTGGGGGTCGATCATGGTCGAATTGTTCTGTCAACACAACGACGACCCGACCGCGGTGCGCGAGCGGTTCGCCCCGGGAACAGGCGGCCTGCACCACATGGCCTGCATCGTCCCGAGCCTCGACCGTGCTCTCGGCGTGGCGGCACAGATGAATCTTGAGGTGGCCCAGACGGCAAAAGCGGGTACCACGACGTTCGTCTTCGTCGACGACGTCGCCGGGCACGGTCATTACTGGGAACTGTACGAATCGAACCCGGGGCTCCTCGGCTTCTATGCCATGGTGCGCGCCGCGCACGACGGCTGGGACGGCCACGACCCGGTGCGCGACATCACCCGTCGCTAGAGATCATCCCTCGGGCGTCACGTAAGCAGCGGTGATTCCCCCGTCGATGACGAGCGACTGCCCCGTCATCCAAGACGATTCGTCGGATGCGAGGAACAACGCACCCTGTGCAATTTCTTCCGGAGCCCCGAAACGACCCATCGGAATGTGTACGAGCCGCCGCTCGCGCTTGGCGTCGTCGGACAAGAATTTCGCAAGCAGCGGGGTCATCACGGGCCCCGGACACAGGGCATTCGCACGAATTCCCTGCCGCGCGTAGATGACCGCGATTTCACGTGTCATCGCAAGCACCGCACCCTTGGACGCGGTGTAGGCGACCTGCGGGGTCGCCGCGCCCATGTGGGCGACGAACGACGCGACGTTGACGATCGACCCATGCCCTTGTCGCTGCATGACGGGTATGGCGGCGCGGCAGCCCAGCAACACGCCCTTGACGTTGATGTCCATCGTGCGTTCGTAGGTTTCGAGTGGTGTCGTGACCGGATTGTCGTCGTCGGACAGCATCACACCCGCATTGTTGTAGATGACGTCGAGCGAACCGTGAGTGTCGACAGCGTGGGCCACGGCCGCGGTGACGCTGTCTTCGTTCGTGACGTCACAATGGACGTAGGTTGCGATTCCTCCCGCCGCGCCGATCGCACGAACCGCATCGCCCCCGTCGATGACGTCGGCCACCACGACCTTCGCTCCCTCGCGGGCGAACAACTCGGCGGCGACGCGGCCGAGGCCCGACGCCGACCCCGTGATGAGGGCGACTTTTCCGTTGAGTCGTTCCATGAGTCCCCGATCGAAAACTGTCTAGATCAGCTCGAAGTACCGACGGCGTTCCCAATCGGTGACCGTGTTGTTGAACGATGCCCACTCGGCCTCGGCCATTACGAGAATGTGATGGTGGACGTCGTCGCCGAACACTTCACGGGCTACGGCGCTGTTGCGCCACAGGTCGATGGCCTCGACCAGACTGGAAGGGATGCGCGGAATGTTCGCCTCGTAACCGTTCCCGACGAATTCGGCTTCGAGCGGCAGTTCGTGGCGAATGCCGTACAGCCCGCCACCGACGACGCCCGCGAAGGCGAGATAACTGTTCGCGTCGGAACCGGGCACTCGGCTCTCGATCCGCAGCGATGATCCGTGTCCCACGCGACGGAAGCCGAGCGTGCGATTGTCAACCCCCCACGCGACACCGGTTGGGGCCCACGACCCGGGCTGGAAGCGCTTGTAGCTGTTGATCGTGGGGGCCCACAGCAGCGAGAACTCGCGGGCGGTGGCAAGAAGACCGGCGAGGTAGTGGTGGAAGAGATCGCTCGGGCCCTGAGTCTGGTCGTCGCAGAAAAGAGCCCTCGTGCCGTCGGGTGTCCAGAGGCTGCTGTGCACGTGGCATGACGAGCCCGTTTCGTCGAAGTCGTACTTCGCCATGAACGTGGCGGACTTGCCGTGCTGGGCCGCTATTTCCTTCACAGCAGTCTTGTAGACGACGTTGCGGTCGGCCATCGCCAGGGCGTCGGTGTAGTCGAGATTGATCTCGTGCTGGCCCCGACCGGCTTCGCCCTTCGTGAACTCGACGGGAATTCCGGCCGCTTCGAGCCCGCGTCGGATGGCACCAATGACCGGCTCGTCCCGGGTGGTTTGGAGCACGTGGTAGTCCTGTACCCAGTCACCAGCCGGACGCAGATCCCGGTATCCGGTTGCATGGGCGCCGGCATACGACGAATCGAAGAGGAAAAACTCGATCTCGCTTCCCATCATCGGACGGAACCCCATCGCCGCTGCCGCATCGACCTGGGCACGGAGGATCGAACGAGGGGCCTCACGAATCGCCTCGCCTGTGTTGACTTCGGAGAGGTCACAAATGACGAGAGCCGTCTTGTCGACCCACGGCACCACCCATGCAGCCGACCAGTCGGCGAGCGCCACCATGTCCCCGTACCCCTGGTCGTAGCTTGCGAAGCGATAGCCGGGCACCGGATTGTTTGCGATGTCGCATGCGATGAGGTAGTCGCAGTTCTCCGTACCGTGCTCGGCGACGTGTTCGAGGAAGAAACGCCCGGTCGTCCGCTTTCCAACGAGGCGGCCGAAGAGATCGGGAAACGCCATGACGACGGTGTCGATGCGCCCCGACTCGACGAGCGCCGTGAGCGCCGACCGATCGAGTTCGTTTGGTGTCGCCATCGTCCCCCCGATCGTGACGAGCGCGCGGCGCGCTAGGACTTCTTGCCGCCCGACTTGGCCGGTGCCTTCGGCTTCGCTGCGGTCTTCTCTTTCGCGCCTTTCGCGGCAACCTTCACCGCGGCTTTGGTGGGGGCCGGCGACTCGTCGTCTTCGCTCTTCGGCTTCGCCGGCGCGGCAGCCTTCTTGGCCTTGGCGGGTTTCAGAACGCCCTTGGCCAGTGCCTCGTCGAGAAATGCCTCGGCTTCCTCGGTCGACACCTTGAGGGCGGGTGCGATTTCCGAGATGAGGTTGATTCGGGCGCGGTCGTACATCGTGCGCTCGGCGGCCGACAGTGACGCGTCACGGTTGCGCGCAGCAAGGTTGCGCACGACTTCGGCGACTTGGTACACGTCGCCGCTCTTCAACTTCTCTTGGTGGTTCTTGAACCGACGCGACCAGTTCGATGGCACGCGCGGGTCGGCCTTGGAAAGGACCGACACGAGGTCTTCGAGTTCATCGGGTGACACCGGGGGACGCACGCCGACATCGCCCGCCTTCGAGGTGGGCACCGACAGGGTCATCTCGTTGATGACGGTCTTCAAGATGAGGTATTCCTGGGTCGCCCCGAAGGCCTTCATCTTCTTGATCCCGTGAACGATGCATGCACCGTGTTGGGGGTAGATGACGGTGTCACCCTTCTTGAAGTTCACGCCCTTCAGGCTAGACGCAGTGAGCAACAAATACTCATGTGCAAAAGCGCACGCCGAGCGCCCCCGACAGGAATCGAACCTGTGACCTGCGGATTAGAAGTCCGTTGCTCTATCCAGACTGAGCTACAGGGGCCTTTCAACATCGTACCGAGACACTGCTAGAACATTTGGGTGCCCCTCCAGCCGCGCGCAAAGTCGAAGGCATCGCAGGAGAACGATGCGCGGATCCTCGAGGCGGGCATTGCCGAGGCACATGCCGTGGGCCTCGACCGCATCGCGCTTCGCGCGGTGGTCCGTCGGTGCAACCTCACGAGCGGGGCAATCTACGGTCGTTACGAAGACTCCGACGACTTCATCGCATCCGTCTGGACCGAACGCCTCGGCGCTCCCCTCTTCGATTTTCTCTCGGGTGCCATGGGCGCCTTCCTCGGCACGGAGGGCTCCCCCTCGATCGACAGCGTCGCAGCAACGGTGGCCAACCCGCCGAAGCATCTCGCTGTCGCATTCGAAGCGCTCGTCGTCGGCCGACGCAACGACGTACTGGGTGACGAAGTAGCCGACGACTTCGCCCTCTGGGCCGAGAAGTGGGGGCTCGGCTCGGCGACCGACCCGTCCGTGCGCGCCCTCAACGTCGTGGCGTTCACCACCATCATGGGGGCAGCCCTCTACAGCTTCGTCGAACCGAAGCTTGCCGACTGGAACCTCGTCTTTGCGATCATGGCCGCAGCGATTCGCGACACGTCGACGGCTCGGTCGACGAAGGCGCCGCCGATCGGCGACGAGCTGCCGAATTTCGATGTCGAACCGGGCACGGGCGAGCCACTTCGTGACGCTCTCATCTCCGCCACCGCGAACGTCATCGGGAGGACCGGCTACGAACGCGCCACGGTCTCGCGCATCGGACGACGCGCCAAGCTCACCGGTGGCGCGGTCTACACCCGGTACGAAACGAAAGACGACCTCATCATCGACACACTCGACACGTTGCTCAGCGGCGCGATCGTCGGCACGAGCGAACTCACCGCACACGGCGTGAAGTCAGGTGATCTCGGCGAATCGATCGGCAAGATCTACACACTCGGCGTCACGCCGTCACGCAAGCAGTGGCGCCAGTTCCGGCTCGAGACGTACGTGGCCGCCCGAACACGCAAGGAACCGCGCGCGGCACTGCGTCGGGTTCATTCGGCCGGCCTCGTCCGCTACAACGACATGCTGGGTCCCCGGTCGAGGATGGACGACGGGGTCATCCGGCTCGTCGCGCGTGGCGGCCAGTCGATTCCTCTCGGCCTGTCGCTGCTCGAGTCGTACCAATCCGATCTTCACGAGTTGAACTTCCACGCATTCTCCGCGTCGCTGGTCAACTTGCTCCGCACCGTCTGAGGGTGTGCCCGCTGATCACTGCGCCATCAGGCGCTGCCGCAGAAAATTCAGCGCGGTGATGACGCTCATCTGACGCATCTGGTCCCGCGTGGTGGGCAACCGGAATGTGGCGACATGCTCCGACCCGTCGCCGAGCACGAGCCCGACGATGAGTGTGCCGACAGGCATGCCGTCCTGCTCGTCGGGCCCGGCGACCCCGGTGAGCGAAAGACCCACCGATGAACCGAGCTGTCGACGCACGCCACGCGCCATTTCGAGCGCGGCGCGCTCGGTTACGACCGGCCCGGGCGACACGCCGAGGACCTCGAACTTCACGTCGGATGCGTAACTGACGACTCCGCCCCGCAGCACCTTGCTGGCACCGGGAACGTTCGTGAGGCGCCCCGTGACGAGTCCACCGGTGACCGATTCGGCAACCGCCAAGGTTTGGTCGTGTTCGCGGAGCAGAGAGAGAACGACGGACTCCATGGTGTCGTCGTCGACACCGAACACGATGTCGTTGACGACCCCGCGGATGCGCTCCTCCCAGCGCGCGAGAATTTCGTCGGCCGCGGCGGCCGACGGAGCCGCAGCCGTGAGGCGCACCTTGATCCCCTCCCAGCCACTGGCCAAGAAGGCGAGGGTTGGCTTGTCGTCTCCGGGCGTGTCGAGCTCGGCGATCACCGCATCGAGGCGTTCGTTCAGACCGCTCTCACTCTCCCCCCACGTGCGTAAGACCCGACTGCGGATGACGGAGGGCCGTCCGCTTCGACGCACGAGATCGGGGAGAATCGCCCGCGTCATCATCTCGTGCATTTCGTGGGGAACACCCGGCACGGCGTAAATGACTTTTGTGCCGACCGGACAGATGAGCCCGGGGGCGGTGCCACGCCGCTGCGGAATGACCGTGGCGCCCTCGGGGACCTGCGCCTGACGGAGGTTGTTCGCAGCCATTCGACGACCGCGAGAGGCAAACAGCTCGATGATCGCCTCGGCGACCTCGTCGTCGTGACGCAACTCGACACCCATGACCGCTGCGATGGCATCGCGCGTCAGGTCGTCGTGCGTCGGGCCCAGCCCGCCACACATGATGACCGCGTCGGCCTCGTCGAGCCGGAGTCGCAATTGTTCGGTGATTCGGTCGACGTTGTCGCCAACCTTCACCTGGATGTGACTGGAGATCCCGTGCGCGGCAAGTTGCTCGCCGATCCAGCTCGAGTTCGTGTCGATGATCTGTCCGAGCAGCAGTTCGGTTCCGACTGCAATCACGTCGCAGCGCACGACTACTTCCCCGATGCGCGCTGGAACTGCCGATGCCGCACGGCGCGGGTCGCGTACTGCCCGCCACTCACCAAAGCCAGACCGACCGAGAACCACAGAAGGACTTTCCAGGTCCAGTCGGCGTCGGTGACAGTCAGTGGGATGAGGGCGAAACCGACGGCAAGTTGCTGACTCAGTGTCTTCACCTTCGCAAGCCGGCTTGCGGGAACGGAGATGCCCCTCGACCCGACGAGGACCCGGTAGATGCTGATCGCCACCTCGCGCACGGCGATGATGACCACCGGCAGCAGGGGGAAGAGTCCGCGACTGACGAGGGTGAACATCGCACCGAGGACGAGCACTTTGTCGGCCAAAGGATCGAGAAATGCCCCCGACTTCGTGGTGCCATGACGACGTGCGAGATAGCCGTCGAAGCCGTCGCTGACGCAGAGAAGGAACCACATGACGAAGGCGACCCACGAGCCGTACGAGTCGCTCGGAATCAATGCGAACAGGATCGGCGAGATGAGAATTCGCCCGACCGTCACCATGTTGGCCCAGGTTGCGATTGCGTTCGGATCGACCGGCACGTCAGCCTCGGTCCTTCGGCCTGCCGACAAGATCGGGGCCAAGGGCATCGACGATCTCGACGTCGTGGAAGACGCCGACCTCGAGATTGTCGGGGACGTTGACGACGCCGTCGATCTCTGGTGCCTCGCGGTGACTGCGACCGACACCCGGCTCGTCGACGAGAACACGATGGATCTCGCCGATGCAGTCGTCGCGACGCCGCGATGTGATGTCGTCTTGGAGCTCGCGCAATTCGGCGAGACGCAACGCCACGACGTCGTCGTCGACACGGCCCGGCAGACCGAGGGCGTGCGTCCCTTCCTCCGGGCTGTAGGCGAAGAAGCCACACCAATCGAGCTGGGCCTTCGCCACGAAGTCGAGCAGCTCGTCGTGGTCGGACTCGGTCTCGCCCGGGTACCCGACGATGAAATTCGACCTGAAGACCGCCGACGGCTCTTTTGACCTGATGTCGTCGATACGCGAGAGGAATCGACCACCGTCGCCCCAGCGTCGCATTCGTCGCAGATGCGACTTCGACACGTGCTGCAACGAAAGATCGAAGTAGGCGACGCCGGAATCGAGAATCGCATCGATGAGGTCGTCGCTTAGATCGCTGGGATACAGGTAGAGCAGCCGCACACGATCGGTCTTCTCCGCAACCGCGCGCACCAACGGAACGATTGCGCCCGCGCCGAGTTCGCCGGGGCGATCCTTGCCGTAGCTGGCGAGGTCCTGCGCCACGAGGACGATTTCCCGCGCGCCGAGCTCGTCGACCTCGCGCAGAATCGACTCGACGTCACGGCTGCGCTGCGGACCGCGAAACGATGGAATCGCGCAAAAGCCGCAGGACCGATCACAACCCTCGGCGATCTTCACGTACGCCCACGGCGCAGCGGACTTCGGGCGCGGAAGGTTGAGAAGGTCGAACGCCGGCGCCGGCGTGACAGTCAGGCTGACAGGTTTGCGACCCAGCGCAACCGGCACACCGAACCCGGCTACTTGATCGACTTCGGGAAGTTCGGCTGCCAGCTCGTCGCCGTAGCGCTCGGCCATGCAACCCGTGACAACCAGTCGGGCGCCATCTTTCTTGCGGTCGGCGAGCGCAAGGATGGTGTCGATGCTTTCGCGACGGGCATCTTCGATGAACGCGCACGTGTTGACCACGACGACGTCGGCTCCCGCCGGGTCATCGGTGCGCTCGAGGCCGTCGCTTTGCAGAAGACCAATGATCTTCTCGGAGTCGACTTCGTTCTTCGGACAACCGAGGGTCTCGACGTAGAACCGCTGCGAGCCCACCGTCGAAGTCACTCCGCGAGTCTACCGAGCGGTTCTTCGCACGCTCGTTAGTTGCTCTGCTGAAGGAACGCGTATTCCTCGGGTGACATCAGGACTTGCCGCGCCTTTGAACCTTCACCCGGGCCGACAATGCCGCGCTCCTCGAGTAGGTCCATGAGACGACCCGCGCGCGCAAAACCAACCTTCAGCTTGCGCTGCAGCATCGACGTGCTGCCGAGACCCGACGTGACGACGAGTTCGATGGCCTGCTTCAACAGGTCGTCGTCGTCCTCGTCGCCGGTTGTTCCACCGACGAGTCCGCTGCCCGAACCGGATGCGCCGGCTTCACCATCGATGCCGCTGACGTACACGACCTCGGGTGCCTGGCGACGCCAGTGCGCAACGACGGCACGCACTTCTTCCTCCGTGACCCACGAACCCTGGACACGTTGGGCGACGTTGGTGTTACCTGGCAGCAGGAGCATGTCGCCCTTGCCGACCAATTTTTCGGCGCCGGGGCGGTCGAGGATGACGCGGCTGTCGGTGAGGCTCGACACGGCGAACGCCATGCGGGCGGGAATGTTCGCCTTGATGACACCGGTGATGACGTTGACGCTGGGGCGCTGAGTGGCGATGATGAGATGAATACCGACCGCACGGGCCTTTTGTGCGATGCGCGTGATGGAATCTTCCACGTCGCGCGCGGCCACCATCATGAGATCGTTCAGCTCGTCGACAACGACGACGATGTACGGCAGGCGTTCGAACTCGCGCTCGGTCCCGGGATCGGGCACCAGATCACCACGGTCGTATGCCGCGTTGTAACCGGTGATGTCGCGGAAACCGACTTCGACGAGAAGGTCGTACCGGCGTTCCATTTCCTTCACGGCCCATCCGAGCGCGTTGGCCGCCTTCTTCGGGTTCGTGACGGGTTGCGTGAGAAGGTGCGGAAGCCGACCGTATTGGCCCATTTCGACCTGTTTCGGGTCGATGAGAATGAGGCGCACCTGGTCGGGTGTCGTCCGCATGAGGATCGACGTGATGATGCAATTCAGTCCGCTCGACTTACCCGCGCCCGTTGCACCGGCGATGAGAAGGTGCGGGGTGGTCGCAAGGTTCATGAAAACCGCCCGCCCTGCGATGTCCTTGCCCACCGCCACATCGAGCGGATGCGTGGCCGCTTTCGCCTCGGGTGACGTCATCAAGTCACCAAGCGAAACGAGCTGTCGCGAAGTGTTCGGAACTTCGACACCGATCGCCGACCGTCCGGGAATCGGAGCGAGAATACGCACGTCGGTAGCGGCCATCGCGTACGCGATGTCGCGATCGAGGCTGGTGACGCGGGCAACCTTCACACCCGAGCCGAGTTCGAGTTCGTAGCGCGTGACGGTTGGCCCGACGGTCATACCGACGAGTCGGGTGTCGACACCGTGCGAGGCAAGCGAGGACTCGAGCAGATGTCCGCGCTCTTCGACCGCGGCACGGTCGACCGCCTGCGTGGGACTGACGCTGAGAAGGTTCGCGGGCGGCAGCGCCCAGCTCCCGCGTCGAGCGGCGGGCCCGAGCGCAAGTTCGTCACCATCTGGAGTCGTGACAACCTCGGCAGCCCGACCCGCATTCTTCGGACGCGGTGGGAATTCGCCTTCGGGCTCGGTCGCAGGTTGCGCGGGTTTGCGGCGCGGCTTCGTTGGCTTGGCGTTGCCGCCCTCTTCCATTTCGAAGTCGTAGAGCGCAGGGCGCGGTGCGCCCGGGTCGAAAGCCGGAACGTGCGACGTGTCCACCTCGTCCGACGTCACGAGCCCAGGATCGAGTACCGCGGCGTTGTGGTCGTAGAAGACGGGCCCGGACGAAGCATCGTCGACCCGACGGAAGTCGTCGGTGGTCTTGATGTCGCTCAGCACCTTTTTTGCGGCGCGCGCCGTCGGTACGGCAACCGTGGCAAAGTGCGTGCGCAAACGGCGCACCAACAACGGCAGCGACATTCCGGTGACGATGAGAACACCGCCCAACGCGACCGCAAGGAGAACCACGGTTGCACCGACGATGCTGAGCATCGTGCGCAGCGGCTGGCCGATGAGGGCGCCGATCCAGCCGCCCGCGGGCTTCAGCGCATCGACGTCGGCCGTCATGCGACCCTCACCACGCGCGAGATGCATGAGCCCGAGAGAGGCGAGGACGATGACGACGGATCCGACCGCAAGACGCATCCGGTGCTCGGATTCGTTGCGCCGCACGACAACCACGCCGACCGCAACGAGGGCGGGCGGCAGGAGGAACCGGCCGACGCCGAGGACCCAGCCAAGCGCGGTGTCGATGGCGTCACCCACCGGCCCGGCAACGTTCAGATAGACCCCGAGCGCCGCCAGGACACCGGCGACGACGATGGCAATGCCCCGGAACTCGTTTTCCCGGTCGCCGACCGCGGCCCGAACCGCCGCGTGTTCTCGGGGACGCGGTGCGTCATATTCTCGGGGACGCGGTGCGTCCTTGTTCCCGTCGCGCTTCTTGCCCGCCGACGAGCCGTCGCGGCCGGCCGGCTTGCCGGAGGACGAACGGGGTCGGGAGGCCTGTTTGGACATGAATCAAAGGTACCAACGGGGTACCTGTCGAATCGGGAATACCCCCGTCTTGACTGCGTCGCTACGGACCAGTCAACGGATCGGAGCCGAGAATCTTGCCGGCAGGGTCGACCAGTACGGAGAACTGTCCGCCCCGCTCGGATTGGACCACGACGCGATTCAGAATCTCGCCATTCGGACCATCGGCCGTGATGGTGAATGCGCGCAGGAGCGAATCAGGCAGTTCCTTTTCGACGAGTGCGTAGACGTCGCTCGTGAACGACATGCTCGAGGCATCGAAGGAAACGCCGTCGGCGGGCGCGACCTCGGTCTCGTCGCGCAGTTCCCCGCCGTCCCACACGAAGTTGATTGCACTGCCGTTGCCGTCGTCGAGGAAGAGGTTGATGAGCTTCGGTGTCGCGTTGATCTCGAAGAACTTTGCGTCTTTGCCGGTCACTTCCACGACGGCACGGACCGCGTCGTCGATTTCATCGACCCGCAGTGACGTCGACTCGCCGCCGCACGACGCCAAGCCCACGAGACACAGGCCGATCAGACCGGCGCGACGTCGCGTCATGTCTCCATCACGACGGGAACGATCATCGGCCGCCGCTTCGTGCGCGTGTTCACGAATTTGCCCGTTGCCCGCCTGACGACCTGCTCGAGGGCATCGACGCTCCGCTCGCCGTCGGCAAGTGCCCCTTCGACCGCGGTGGCAACCGTGTCGCACGCCTCGTCGAGCAGGTCTTCGGCCTCGGGTGCGTAAACCCACCCACGCGTGATGATCTCGGGGCCCGTGATGACCCGGCCCGACGAAATATCGACCGTCACCACCACGACGACGACCCCCTCTTCGGCGAGGACGCGGCGGTCGCGCAGGACGCCCTGGCCGACATCGCCCACCACGCCGTCGACGTAGAGATAACCCGCGGGGATGCGGCCAACGAGTTCGACACCCTCGTCGGTGAGCTCGACGACGTCGCCGTCTTCGCACATGGTGATGCGGGAACGCGGCACGCCCATCGTTTCGGCGAGTCGCGCGTTGGCCATCATGTGTCGGAACTCGCCGTGGATCGGAATGAACCACTCGGGACGGGTGACGTTCAGGTACGTTTTCAGATCGTCGGCCTGGGCGTGGCCGGTTGCATGAACGTCGACGATGCCCGAGTGGACGACCTCGGCACCCGCACGCAGCAGCCCGTCGATCACGCGACTCACGTGCATCTCGTTCCCTGGAATCGGGTGACTCGACAAAATAACCGTGTCGGTCGGTCCGATCTTCACCCATCTGTTGTCGCCACGCGCCAACAAGGCGAGTGCCGACATGGGTTCGCCTTGGGAGCCCGTCGAGATGATGCACACGTGCTCGGGTGCATGGTCACCGATTTGTTCGATGTCGATGAGCGACGTATCAGGGATGCGGAGGATTCCGAGATCACGCGCCATCCGGACGTTGTTGTTCATCGACCGACCCATGGTGGCAACGACACGACCATGAGCGACCGCGGCATCGGCGATCTGCTGCACACGGTGGATGTGGCTCGCGAAGCTTGCCGTGATGATGCGCCGTCCGGCGTGCTCGGCGAAGAGGCCCCGCAGAACGTGCCCGACTTCGCTCTCGCTCGGTGCGTGGCCTTTTTCCTCGGCGTTGGTGCTGTCGGCCATGAGCAGACGAATGCCCGGACCATGCGCAAGTGCGCCGAGTCGCGGCAGGTCGGTTCGTCGACCGTCGACCGGCGTCAGGTCGATCTTGAAGTCACCCGAGTGCAGAACGATTCCCTGCGAAGTGTGCAGTGCGATGGCGTGTGCGTGCGGCACGGAGTGCGTCACGGGAATGAACTCGACGTCGAAGGGACCGATTCGGCGCACTTCGCCGTCGGCCACCGTGACAAGGTCGGTCTTCCCGAGAAGCCCGGCTTCCTCGATGCGGTGGCGCGCAAGACCCAACGTCACCGCCGAGCCGTAGATGGGCATCGACAATTCACGGAGAAGAAACTGCAGCCCGCCGACGTGGTCTTCGTGGCCGTGCGTTGCGATGCACCCCACGATTCGCTCGGCATTCTCGCGCAACCACGTGAAGTCGGGAAGGACGAGGTCGATACCGTGCATGTCGGGGTCGGGAAACATGAGCCCGCAGTCGATGAGGACGATGCGGTCGTCTTGTTCGACGGCCATGCAGTTCCGCCCGATCTCGCCGAGACCGCCGAGGAAATAAATGCGGACGCTGTTGTCGCTCAACGGGACCTGAAGGATTCGATGTTCGCCTTCACGACACGTGCGCGCTCGGCCACCCATTCGGGGGCCGCCCCCATCGGCAGTCGCGCATCACCAACCGCGAAACCGTGGAGCTTCATCATCTCCTTCGAAGGCAACGGATTCGGGGCTTCCTCGCCCGTCTCGAATGCATAGCTTTCGAGAAGCGCCGCGTTGACTCGTTGCGCTTCGACGAAATTCCCCGAGAAGAAGGCGTCCATCATCCGCCGATGTTCGGGAGCCGACCAGTGGGTCGCGACTCCGATGACACCGACGGCGCCGACCGCAAGCAGAGGCAGGGTGAGTCCGTCATCGCCGCTGTAGACCTCGAAGTCGGACGGCGCCTGGGCGATGACGTTGGCCGTCTCGCCCGGGTTGCCACCCGCATCCTTCAGACCGACGATGTTCTTCACGTCGCGCGCCATCGTCACGAGGTTCGCGGTCGAAATCTTGCGACCCGTGCGGACGGGAATGTCGTACACGACCACGGGCAAGGTGGTGGCACCCGCCATCGCCTTGATGTGGGCGGCGATGCCCGCCTGTGACGGACGGTTGTAATACGGCCCGACGGCGAGGATTCCGGCAACGCCCAGTTTCGTTGCCTCCTTCGTGAGATGCACCGAATGCGCGGTGTCGTTCGACCCCGTGCCCGCGATGACGGGAATCGTGACGGCGCCAACCACCGCCTCGAAGAGCGCCAGACGCTCGGGGTCGGTCAGCGTCGACGCCTCACCGGTTGTCCCCGCAATGACCAGCCCCTCGTTGCCCTGGTCCTGCAACCACTTCGCGAGGCGCACCGACTCGGCAATGTCGAGTTCGCCCTCGGTGGTGAACGCCGTGATCATCGCGGTGACCACCCTGCCGAATCTGGCGCTCATCAGAACGACCCTTCGGCGGCGCGGTCGATGCCCTGCGTGAGAATGAGGTCCTCGTGCAATTCCATCCACACGTCGTGGTAGCTGCCGCACATGACGCCCGTGAACATGTTCTGCTCGCCGGCCACCACGCGCTTCGCGGTCGACTCGAGACGCGGAACGTACGGCGCGAGACGGCCGAGAATTTCGCCCATCGCCGCGACGACCGGGACCGACTCGTTCTTCATGGCGACGAGTCGATCGATGACCGCCTTGTCGTACGCCGCGTCGGAGTGGTCGTTGGGTTGACCGTCGCGCAACTGCCAATCGCCACACAGTTCCTTGAACGCGGTGTTGATACCGAGGAAGGTCTCGTAGGGCCCGTGAAGACCGGCCGTGACCTCTGCGGGTGAGTCGGCCGCGAGCGCCTCGCGATGGGCTTCCTTGCCCGCCGGCGTGATCTGCCACAGGGCGCGCGCCTCGCGGAACATCGCATGCTCGCGTTCGAGCAGCGACTTCAGATGCGTCTCGGCCTCGGCCACGGTGACATCGGCAATGTCGGCCACCATGTCGGCCTTGGCGAAGCCCTTGATGCGCAGCGCGTGGAACGCGCGGAATGCGGGGTCTGATTGATGCGCCATAGGCGCCTCAGCGTAGTGAGTCGCCCAGTCGGGACGGGAACCGAAAACGTCAGTGGGGTACGGGCGGCGGGGCGTCCTTGCCCAACTCGAACTGCAGGTACTCGTCACCGGTGTTCTCCCAGTCCTCGAACTGGATGACACCCATCTCCTCGTAGCGGTGACGCAGCCAGCCATCGTTGCGGTCGAGAAGGCCGAGCTTCTTGCAGTTCGGAACGATCTTGGCGAACAGCATCTGCTGGAACATCGTCCGCGTGGGATCCTGCAGCACGAGCGGCACGATCTCTTTCGGCTTGACGCCCATCCGCTCCCACACTTCCTGCTGGAGGAACCGGTCACGCATGCGAACGCTGGCCTCGTAGGCGAACTCCTGTCGCTCTTTGATCTCGGCATCGGTCATGCCTGCGTAGGCCTCTTGCAGCGACAGCACGCCGAAGGCCACGTGACGGGCTTCGTCACTCATCACGTAGCGAAGCAACTGCTTGAGCAACGGTTCACCGGTGAGTTGATGCATGAAACCGAACGCCGCAAGCGCCAAGCCCTCGACCATCACCTGCATGCCGAGGTACGTCATGTCCCAGCGGCTGTCCTTGATGATGTCGTCGAGCAGCATCCGAAGGTGCGCATTGACCTGGTAGCCGCCACCCAATTTTTCCTCGAGGTACCGGGCGAACACCTCGACGTGACGGGCTTCGTCGACGACCTGCGTGCTTGCGTACAACTTCGCGTCGTACCACGGCACGGTCTCGGTGATCTTCGCGGTGCAGAGCAACGCACCCTGTTCGCCGTGCAGGAACTGCGAGAGGCTCCAACGACGACCCTCGATTCCGAATTCGATCCACTCCTTGTCGCCCCACTTGGCGAGCGGCGTGTCGGCGTACTGAGACGGGTCGATGCCGGCGCCGATTGCGGCCTGGTCGGCCGCAATGGTGGCTTCGACGTCGACCGGCGTCTCCCAGGGCAGGTCGGTGGTGCCGTTCCACTGACCGGTCTTCGCCTTTTCGTACAGACGGCGCAGGTTCGGCCGGGCCAGCGAATAATCCCACGTGAAGAGCGCGTCGGAGTCATCGCGCACCGCGTGCAGCACCTCGTCGACGTCGCTGTTCGTGATGCTGAGGATCGCCTCGATGTCGTTCAGATCCTCGCGGCCGATGATGTCGTGGTTGTCTCTTTCGGTGATCGACACGGTTGTCCCTTTCGCTGGTTGGTGAGGTTTCAGTCGTTGGTGTGAACGGATGGATGGGTGAGGAAATTGAAGGAATCGAGAAATTGGTGCACACTCGCGTAGTCGGTGAAATCGACCTGAGTGCTCGGCGCGAGGAAGTACGAGATGACGAGACGTGCGAGCACCTCGACGATCTGGGTGGCCGCGACGTGTGAGACGTATTTTTCCGCGAGCGGCGTGATCACCTGCGTCGCCATCATGACGACGCGCGGGACACCGTCGACGGTCAGCTGACCCAGCACTTCACCGCGCTCGGCAGCGAGGAGTGTGGCCAGATGGTGGTCGTCAGCCAGTTCACGACTTGCCACCACGATGCAGCGCGCCAACAAGTCGCCAAGGTCGACTGCCCCTTCGGCCTCGGTGCGCAGCTTCTCGAAGAACACCTCGAGTTCACGCACACGCATCGCCTCGAAGAGGACTTCCCTGCCGCCGGGAAAGAGCCGATAGATCGTCGCGCGCGACACGCCAGAACGGGCGACGACATCGTCGATGGTGACCCGCGCCAGGCCCAGCTCATCGATCGATGCGCGAACGGCATCGAGCACTCGCAGTTCGTCGCGGTTTTCCGTCGCCCCCACGCTTGAGACACTAGAAGCCGCTTCGTCTCAGGGTCAAGACACATGTCACACTTGCGGACCCGTTAATTCATGACTAGTTTAGTCAGGTATTACCAACCCCCACCCAGAAAAGGACACCCATCCATGCGCAAGACCAAGACCCTGGTCGCCGTCGCCCTGTCGGCAGGACTTCTCCTCGCGGCCTGCGGCGACGACAACGAGTCGTCGACAGCCGACACGACCGCAACCGCGGACACGACGGCCGTTGCCACCGGGGAGACCACAGCTCCCGCCGAGGACGCAGCAACCGATGCGGCTGCAGCAACCGGCAACGAATGCACCGCCGACAAGACGCTGGCCGACGGCAGGTTGACGATTGGCACGGGCAGCCCGGCGTACTCGCCGTGGGTTGAGAACGATGCTCCGGAGAGCGGCGAAGGTTTCGAAGCCGCGGTCGCCTATGCGGTCGCCGCGGAACTCGGCTTTGCAAAGGAGAACGTCACCTGGGTGCGCACCACGTTCGACGAAGCAATCCAGCCGGGCGCGAAGAACTTCGACTTCAATCTGCAGCAGTACTCGATCACCGACGAGCGCAAGAAGACCGTCTCGTTCAGCGATGCGTACTACACGAGCAACCAGGCGATTGTGGGCTTCGCCGACTCGAAGGCAGCCGGCGCCACGTCGATTGCCGACCTGAAGGACCTGAAGTTCGGTGCGCAAGCCGGCACCACCAGCCTCGACTTCATCACCGAGGTCATTGCACCGTCGAGCGAACCCTTCGTCTACGACGACAATGCGGGTGCCAAGGCAGCTCTCGAAGCCAAGCAAGTTGATGCCATCGTGCTCGACCTTCCGAC
>JAGWWV010000023.1 GCA_018970175.1 Acidobacteriota bacterium | reverse complement strand
AGCCGGAGGTCGCGGGTTCGAGTCCCGTCGGGACCGCGTTTCGGACATCACGTCCGACACGGTCGAGTAGCTCAGTCGGCAGAGCGTCCGCCTGAAAAGCGGAAGGTCACCGGATCGACGCCGGTCTCGACCACCAGCGTTTGAGTATTGACAGCGATTAGACATTTCACGTGGCCGCTGAAATTCGTCGCGACATCGAAGGTCTGCGGGCCCTCGCGGTTGGCGTAGTTGTCCTCTATCACGCGCACTTCCTCGGCCTGCGCGGTGGCTTCGTTGGAGTCGACGTCTTTTTCGTCGTCTCGGGTTTCCTCATCACGAGTTTGCTGCTGCGCGAACACGCCGCAAGCGGTCGTATCTCGCTGCCCGGCTTCTACGGCCGCCGCATACGTCGGCTACTCCCCGCCTCATGCCTCGTCATCGTTGGCACCGTCGTTGCCGGAAACTTCTGGCTGGAACCGCTCCGGCTGCGCGATCTCGGAACCGACGCCGTTGCGAGCGGTGGCTTCGTGGCGAACATCGTCTTCGCGCAACGCGGGACCGACTACCTCCAATCCGCTCTCCCGCCATCCGCGCTTCAGCACTACTGGTCGCTCGCCGTCGAAGAACAGTTCTACGTGGTCTGGCCCGCGCTTCTCGCCCTCTTGTTGTGGAGAGGCAGGCGATCGACTTCGCGTGCCGCAGTCGGAATTCTCATGTTGTCGATTGCGTCGTTCATCGTGTGCATCTGGCAGACCTCAGTCTCGCAACCGTGGGCGTTCTTCGGTCTTCATGCACGCGCATGGGAACTGGGTGCCGGTGCTCTGCTTGCAATTGCCTGGCCCCGGGTCGTCACCGTCTCGTCGCTTGTGCGCGGTGTCGGAGGATGGATCGGAGTCGCCACGATCATCGCGTCGTGTTTTGCGATCAGCGAGGCCATGGCGTTCCCGGGGGTCATCGCTCTCGCACCGGTGGCCGGAACCGTTCTCGTCCTCGCAGCGGGCGACGATGCCACACGAGGGCCCGTCGTGGTGTTGCGCAGCCGCGCGTTGCAATGGATCGGAGCGCGCTCCTACTCGATCTATCTCTGGCACTGGCCTGCCTTGATCATTGGCGAAGCCGCATTCGATGGACCCCTGTCCGTCGGCGAACGTGTGGGTTTGATCATCGGTTCGGTCGTCGCGGCCGATCTGTCCTTTCGATTCGTCGAAAATCCGATTCGACGTTCCCGTTCGCTGCCTACGAAGCACAATCTGACGCTTGCGCTCGGTGCGGGTCTCGTCGTTGTCAGCATCGGGTCGGGTCTCTTCTTGCGTAACAAGTCCGTCGATCTTGCAACCGAAGTCGTTGCCACGACACCAACCTTCGTTACACCAACCACGCCCGCGCCATCCGTTGTCTCGGCGCCGGCATCATCGACGCCATCGGATACAGCGGCCCCGGACACCACGACGGCCGCAGAGTCAACGACACCCGCAGCGGAGACGACGACAACCGCACCTGCCGGGCCGCCACCACCCGTCGTCAGCCCAACCGAACCTCTGACTGCCGTCGCCGATGCCGTTGAGACCGCGGACGTACCGAAGAACCTCTCGCCGTCACTCGCCGAGGCAACGGGTGACAAACCGATCATCTACGACGACGGGTGTCATCTCGACGCCGGTTCAACCGAACCGGGCGAGTGCGTCTTTGGCGACACCACGTCCTCGTTCACCGTCGCGCTGTTCGGAGACTCCCACGCGGCGCAGTGGTTCAACGCCCTCGACCTGATCGCCAAACAGCGCGGTTGGCGCCTTCTCGCGCTCACGAAGCTGGGCTGTACGCCGATCGAGCAAATCACCTACAACTCGACGGTCGGTGCGACATATCCGCAGTGCAAGCCGTGGCGAGCAAACGTGAAGAAGCGCCTGGCCGCAGAGAAAGTGGCCGTCGTTTTCATCTCGTATTCGAATCGACTCCAGCAAGTCGGTGTGCAACAGCCCTTCCCCGATCAGGTGTGGCTCGATGGCTTCAAGGAGCTCATTCCCGAGTTGCGCGGTCTCGGATCCGAACCGGTCCTCATCACCGACACCCCGTACCCGGGGCGGGACGTACCGATTTGTCTCTCGGAGAACGTGTCGAGTGTCCGCAACTGCGCATTCGCGCGCGATAAGGGCATCCGCCAGTCTCGACTCGACACGAACATCGCGGCCGCGGTCGACAATGGTGCACAGGTACTCGACGTCACCAACTGGTTGTGCACCGACAAGGTGTGCCCGGTCATCGTCGGAAACCTTCTCGTGTATCGCGACACGAATCACATCACGACGAAATATGCAGAGTGGTTGGCCCCGCTCATCGACGCGGCCGTGAGCCCCTACGTCGAGGGTGTGCGCCAGCGAACCAACGTTTCCTGAGCGATCGTTGCGACATGGCTGCCGTCGGCGCCATAGACGTGACCGAACGTGAGTCCCCGACCACCGACGAATGCCGTGCAGGACATTTCGTAGAAGTGCCACTCGTTCGACCGGTACGGGCGGTGGAACCAGATCTGGTGGTCGAGACTGGCGCTGAATCTCTGCCCCGACTCTCCCGCTTCGCGGGCCTCGGGAAGCGCAGCAAACACCGCGTCGGTCGGAAGGTCGTCGGAGATGTAGGCGAGCGCACATTGATGCTCAAACTGCGCGTTCGACACGTCGGTCGTTGCTCGCATCCATGCCCCACACCAACCCGTGACATTGCGACGCGACGGAGGGACGTTGTCGCCGTTGATCCATCGACGGTCGAACACGTCGCTCCACGATTCCGACTGCAGCTCATCCGGTCCAACGAGACCGTCGGGTAGCGACACTGCATCGAGTTCGGTCGTCGACTCGGGAACCTGGAAAGACGATTCGAGGTTGAGAATCGCTCCCTTTGCCTGTCGTGCAACCACGCGTCGCGTCGCAAAACTACGACCATTGCGAATGCGATCGACCTCGTAACGCACCGTCTGGGAATTGTCGCCGCGTTGGATGAAATAGGCGCGTACCGAGTGCACCATGAATTCGGGTTCGACAGTTGCCGCCGCGGCCGACAGTGCCTGCGCGACGATGTGGCCGCCGTACAAGCCTCCCCATGGATACGGGTGCCCGATGCCGACGTAGGTATCGGGGCCGTGCGCTTCGAGTGCGACCAGGTCGTGGAGGTTCACTCGTCCATTGTGTCGGGTCAGGAGACCCGAATCACGACGAGCACCTCGCCCGAGACGTGACTCTCGACTTCGAAGTCGCCGGCCTCGGTTGCGGTGAAGGCAAAGACTTTCTCTTCACCGGCCGGGGTTTCCTCACCGCCCAGGTCGAACCCGTGCACGTGGAATTCGTCGTCGTCATCTGGGTTGACGATCGTCAGTTCGACCGACTCGCCCACCGACACCTCCTCCACACGGTCGGGTCCCGAGTCGACACCCGCGGTGACGATGATTCTTCTGATTTCGTCGTCATCTGAAGGGACCGCAACGGTTGTCGTTGTCGGGGTGGCGGTGGAGCCATGCATCGTGCGTGATTCGGCCACTGTTTGATTCGAACTTCCATTTGGTTCGTTCGTCCGACATGCGGTCACCGACAGAACCAGCAACGCCAACACCGTTGTTTTCCTCACGATATGAAACTACCCGCACGCTCACTGACCGATGCATCAGTCAGTAGACACGTCGTCTCGCCGCACGTATCGTGCGCGCCGTGCAAACTCCCTACGTCCTCATCGACCTCGACATCATCGAAGCGAAATACAACGACCTCGCAAATGCATTGCCGTCGACCGAGCTCTGCTATGCGGTTAAGGCGAACCCGGGAGGACCGGTGATCGAAAGACTTGCTGCGGTTGGTTCCAGCTTCGACGTGGCGAGCGTTCCGGAAATCGAACTCGTCCTTTCATACGGCGTCGATCCAGGTCGAGTGTCGTTCGGGAACACGATGAAGAAGCAGCGTGACATTGCGTACGCGGCCTCGCGTGGAATCACCCGATTCACTATTGACAGCGAAAACGAACTCGACAAGGTTCTTGCCGAAGTACCGAATGCCGAGATCTGTGTGCGGCTGTTCCACGAGTGCGTCGGCGCCGACTGGCCGTTGTCGAAAAAATTCGGCTGTGGTGCCGGAGATGCCACCCGACTACTCGTCGCGGCGGGGCGGCGTGGTGCAACCACGGGCATGTCTTTTCACGTTGGTTCCCAACAGCGGAACCTCGAGTCGTGGGACGAGCCACTGCGTGTCGTGGCGGAGGTGTTCGAGGAAGTTGCACGCCACACTCGACGGCCCGAATTCGTCAATCTTGGCGGCGGATTCCCGGGTAGCTATCTCGATGCGATGCCGCCCATCTCTGAGTACGGGCGAGCGATCAACCGAGCCATCACCGCCGCATTCGAAGGGAACGTTCCACGTCTCATGGCTGAACCCGGTCGCTACCTTGTCGCCGACGCGGGAACGCTGCATACCGAGGTTGTTCTCGTGAGTGAGCGCGACATCGACTCGCGACGATGGGTGTACGTCGACTGCGGAGTGTTCGGCGGGTTGGCAGAAACGCTCGGAGAGTCGATTCGTTACCGATTGGCAACCGACAAAGACCACGATTCGATGGTTGACATCGTGCTTGCAGGGCCCACGTGTGACTCGGCCGACATCATCTACGAAAAGGCCGGCTACCGCCTCCCGGCGACACTCGGTGCCGGCGACATCGTGCGAATTGCATCGACCGGTGCGTACACAACCAGTTACTCGGCAGTTGGATTCAACGGATTCGCTCCGTTACAGCAGGTGTATTGCGGGTCTCAACTGTTGAAATCGAACCCGAGGTCGGGTGCGGTGAGCATGGGTCGGTAGGGAATGCCGGCCTCGGCAGCCATTGCGGCGCAGGTGCCACCCCGGTCGACGATGACCGTGATGAAAATGGGCTCCGCCCCGAAGGCCTTCACCACTTCGACGGCTTCAAACAACGAGGTCCCGCGGGTCACAGTGTCTTCGGTGATGACCACTTTGTCCCCCGGTTGCAGAGCGCCGGCAAGACGACCCGTCACACCGTGATCCTTCGCTTCCTTTCGCACGCTGAAACTTCTCAAGTTGACGCCCCGCGTTGCACCGACCGCTGCAATCCCGAACGCAACGGGGTCGGCACCCATCGTGAGACCGCCGATTGCTGAGGCGTTTTCAGGAATCATCGACAAAGCGACGTCGGCGACGAGAAGGATCCCATCGGGGCGACACGCAGTCTGTTTGGTGTCGAGAAACCACGTGCTCTTGCGACCCGACTTCAGCGTGAAGTCGCCGCGCCTCACAGCGTGGGTCAAGACGTGGTCGCGAAGTCGCGCTCGAGCGGGGTCGAGGGGAGGCAAGGAGCCCACATCGGTCATGGGCGCCACGGTACCTATCCGCTAGATTTTGTAACGTGACCGCAACAAAAGGTCGGGGGACCCCTCGTAAACCCACTAAAAAAGCGACGAAAAGAGCCGCTTCTTCCGCAAAACCAGGCATGTCGAAGGCTCACAAAGCGGCACTCGCTCAAGGTCGAGTCGAAGGGCGCGTCATCCGCACTTACCTCGATGTCCTCGAGGCGAACCGACCAAAGCGTGGTCGCAAACGCACCATCGAATCGATTACCCGCAGACTCAGCGCGATCAAGCGCGAGTTGGAGAGTGCGGACACGGTGACGAAATTGAGGCTGACGCAAGAGCGCATGGACCTCGAACGCGAGCTGAAGATCAAGAAGGCGAATGCCGACATCGGAAAGCTCGAATCACAATTCGTGAAGGTCGCGCGTGCCTACTCCACCCGCAACGGGATCACCTACACCGCGTGGCGTGAGGTCGGCGTCAGCCCGCAGGTGCTGAAGCGCGCCGGTATCTCGACCGAGGACTAGAGGTCCAACGCATCGACCGCGTGCGCGGCATTCGCAACGACGCGTGACTCGTCGAAAATGGCGACGATCGCTTCTTTGCTGAGGTCGACGTCGAGACTCGCCACCAAGACGTCGCGGAAGTGGCTTCCCGATTCGAGGGCACGTCGCGAGAGTTCCTGCACGATGCGGTACGCGTCGTCGCGCGATCTGCCGTTCTCAACCAGCGCAAGCAGCGCCGATTGCGAATACACGACGCCGTTCAACAAGTCGAGATTGCGGCGCATTTGCACAACGTCGACTTCGAGATTCGAGAGCAGGTTGCGGAGGCGGCGCGTGACGTAGAACGCGAGAAGGGCCGAGTCCGGCAGGACAATGCGTTCGGTCGACGAATGCGAAATGTCGCGTTCATGCCACAAGGCGACGTCCTGCAGTCCCGCAGCCAAGTTGCCGCGGAGGACCCGGGACAACCCCGTGATCGTTTCGGCAGAAATGGGGTTTCTCTTGTGCGGCATCGCACTGCTTCCCTTTTGGCCCTTGGTGAAGCCTTCGCGAACCTCGTTCACCTCGGTGCGTTGAAGATGACGCAGTTCGACCGCTATCGACTCGGCCGTCGTGCCGAGCGATGCACATGCCCAGAGGAACTCGGCGTGTCGGTCGCGGGCAATCACCTGGGTTGCAGGCACGGGCTCGAGGCCGAGCGACTCGCCGACATGACGTTCAACTGCCGGATCGATGTTCGAGTACGTGCCGACCGCGCCGGACAACTTGCACACCGACACCGCGTCGCGGGCGGCGAACCACCGCGCGAGGTCGCGGCGAAGCTGCAGCGCCCACAACGCGACTTTTGCACCGAAGGTGGTCGGCTCGGCGTGGATTCCGTGCGTTCGACCGATCATCAGCGTCGAACGGTGCGCACGTGCCAGATCCGTGGCGACATCGATCAACTTCTCCAGTTCGTCGATGATCAGGTTGCTGGCGTCGCGCAAGGCCCAGCACCAAGCCGTGTCGACGACGTCGGTGCTGGTGAGACCGTGATGAATGTACGCGCCGGCGGGCAAACCGATGCGCTGTTGCAACACGTCGACAAAGGCCGCGACGTCGTGATTCGTCACCGCTTCGCGCTCGGCAACGGCCTTCACGAACGAGGCGTCGACGACCGGCGCGTTGTTGCGACATGCAGATGCAGTGCCGTCGGGAACCACCCCGAGCCGCTCTTGTGCGTCGGTCGCCAGCAGTTCGATGTCGACCCAGCGCTGCATGCGCGCAGCATCGGCGAAGAGGTTCGCCATCTCGGGCAGCGCGTAGCGCTCGATCACCCTCGCACCACGCAGTCGTCGCGCTCGGGTCCCGTCCCGACCATCGTGACGGGAACGCCGACGTTGCGCTCGACAAGTTCGATGAGCCCGCGTGCATTCGGGTGAAGATCTGAGTCGGTCCTTGCCCCACGCAGCGTCGTCTTCCAACCGGGGATCGTCGTGTACACGGGTTCGACTTCGGCCAGCACGTCGATGAGGTCGGGGTATCCACCGAGAATCTCACCGTCGAGCCGATAATCGGTACACACCTTCACCTCGTCGAAGGTGTCGAGCACATCGAGCTTCGTGAGAGCGATTTCCGTGAGCGAATTGACCCGCACGGCGTGACGCAACATGACGAGGTCGAGCCAGCCCGTTCGGCGACGTCGACCTGTCACGGTTCCGTACTCGTGACCAATATCGATGAGGGCGGTGCCGAGCACATCGGGCTCACCATCTGCATCGACCAGTTCGGTCGGGAATGGTCCCGACCCGACACGCGTCGTGTACGCCTTGGCGATTCCGACAACACGCGTGATATCGCGCGGCCCCAGACCGGTACCGGCACAGGCCCCTCCGGCGATCGGATTCGAAGATGTCACAAACGGATAGGTCCCGTGATCGATGTCGAGAAACGTTGCCTGTGCACCTTCGAGCAACAACGACGAGCCGGCCGCCAGGGCATCGTGGAGGCCGTTGACGGTGTCGGCAACGTACGGCGCGATGCGGTGGGCGAGTTCGGTGAAGCGTGCTGCAATCGCGTCGGCGTCGACGGCCGTGCCGCCGAGAGCCACGAGCACCGCGCTCTCTTCTTTTGCTCGTTGGCGGACCAGTTCGGCGAATCGACCGGGGTTCAGAACTTCGCCGGCGCGGATGCCGACGCGGCGGGCCTTGTCGGCGTACGCCGGACCGATTCCCTTCAGCGTCGTTCCGATCTTGTCGTCACCACGCTTGTCCTCGGCAAGGGCGTCGTGTGCCTGGTGCCACGGGAAAATCAGGTGCGCCCGGCTCGACACCCGCAGTCGCGCACACGACACTCCGCGTGACTCGAGCGTGTCGATTTCGTTGACGAGTGTCGGGAGGTCGACGACGACGCCGTTCCCGATCACGGGAGTCACATGGTCGTAGAGAACGCCGCTCGGAATGAGTTGCAGGGCGTATTTTTCGCTGCCGACGACGACGGTATGCCCCGCATTGTGGCCGCCTTGATATCGCACGACATGGGAGTGGGTGCGCGACAGGAGGTCGATGACCTTTGCCTTGCCCTCGTCACCCCACTGTGTACCGACGACGACCGTGACGGGCATGACTGACCGAGCCTCTCTTCGAACCTGCGTGCAAATCCTATCCGCGGGTCGGCCTCAGGCGATGTCGAATTCGACGTAGAGATTCTTCAGGCCTCGCAACTGAAAGGTCTCCTCGTATTCGAACGTGTTCGCGTCGGTCAAACGGAAGTCAGCCCAACGTTCGGCGAGATGTTCGAGGGCCACGACGCTCTCTAGGCGGGACAACGGTGCTCCGATGCAGAAGTGCACGCCGGCGCCGAACGACAGGTGGTCGCGGACGTTCGGGCGGTCGGGCACGAAACGATCGGGGTCGGGGAACACTTCGGGGTCGCGATTCGCCGCACTGTACGAGACGAAAATCTTGCTCCCCTTCGGGATGGGCACTCCCCCGATTTCCGTGTCGTCGGTGGCAACACGTTGAAGCGCCTGGGATGGTGTCACGAGACGCAGCGCCTCTTCGACGATGAGCGCCGCACGCGAACGGTCGGCCTTCAACTTGTGCCATTCCTCCTTGTTGTCGGCCAACAGGTGGACCATGGAGCTGAAGAGCTTCGTCGTGGTTTCGTTTCCCGCCCCGATGAGGGACTGGAGGACACCCATCGACTCTTCCATCGTGAGTTTCCGGGTACCCGATCCGTCGGCGAGCGGCAGGTCCGCATCGACGAGCATGCTGATGATGTCGCTGCGCGGACACTCGATTCGCTTCAGGATCTCGCTGTTCATGTAGCGCTGAAGTTCGACGACGCCGTGCGCCGCTTCGATGGCGCGGTCGTCGGACAGCAGACAGCCGATGCCGGCGGTGGTGTCACCCGACCAACGACGCACATCGGCCTGGGAGTCCTCGGGAAGGTCGAGGGTTCGAATGATGACACGGACGGGAATCGTGTCGGAGAACACCTCGCGCATGTTCACCCGACCGAGGCCGATGAAACGGTCGATTTCCTCTTTCACGATCGATTCGATTGCCCCTCGCATGTTCGCAATGACGCGGGCGTTGAATGCCCTCGACACCGTGTTGCGGTAGCGGGTGTGGTCGGGAGGATCGGCCGTCAACAGTGTGGGCGGCCGCACCCAGCCGGCGCTCTTGATTTCGTCGATCTTTGCCTTGAGGTGTGGCGGTGGTGGCTGATTTGCAACCGCTCCGTACGCCGACGAAAAGAGCGTCGGGTTCTTCACGACACGGTTGGCCCACTCGTAGGAGGTGACGAAGTAGAAGTCGCGAGATGGGCAGTACCACGCGGGAGAGGTTTGTCGCATCACCTCGTAGTAGGGATGCGGGTCCTGGTAGAAGGCGTACGAAAACGGATCGAAGTCGCGCAGGATTTCCGGGGTGTGTTGCGTGTCTGTCATCAGGGCATCAACTTTCCGCCGTTCAGCATGAACGTCATTCCGGTGATGAAGTCGGATCCATGGCTGGCAAGGAAAACGGCGAGCGGTCCTCCGTCGAGTTCTGGGTCCCCGAGTCGTCGCATCGGAAGAGCCTCGCGAAGTGCCTTCACGAACTCGGGGCGGTCGGCCTCCCAGGCCTCGAAGGCATCGGTGCGCAACGTCGGACTGATGACGTTGACGTTGATACCCCATTGACCCCACTCGTTCGCAGCAGTGCGCGACAACGACCGAACCGCCTCTTTGGTGACGTTGTATGCGGTGTTTCCCGTTGTTCCGAGGATTCCCGAGGTCGAAGAGAAATTGATGATCTTCCCCCACCCTTTGGCCTTCATCACCGGAAAGACGGCCTGCATGCCCCAGAGCGACGCCATTGCGCCCGTGCGGAAGATGTACTCGATCTCGTCGTCCGGCGTCTCTTCGACGCCGAAGTACTTCGTCGACGACCGCGGTGAGCTTTGGGTTCCGAAACCCTGCGCATTGTTCACCAGAACGTCGACTGTCCCCATGTCGGTAATTGCCTGGTTGATGACGTCGAACACCTGCTGTCTCTGGCCGACGTCACAGGCGTAGGCGCGCGCGGCGCCGCCTTCGGCCCGAATTTCTTCCGCAACCTGCTCGACCGTGGCCTGTGTACGCGACAACAGCGACACCGTCGCTCCCTCACGTGCGTACACCTTCGCGATCGCCCGTCCGATGCCGCGTCCTGCGCCGGTGACGATCGTGCTCAATCCATCAAGTTGGCCCATCACCTCACCGCGCGATGTAACGCAGGAGTTGGCGATCTTCGACGGTGGCAGAGTGTCGACGCAGACCCTCTTCGGCGAGTTCCTTGCCGCGGGCGTTCGCCGGGTCGAACGCACCCGCGATGATGATCGGGTAGGACAAAAGGAAGAGAACGCCGACGTTGTAGTCGTCGATGCACTGCTCGAGCGAATAGCCGGTGACCCCGTGCTTCTGCACGGCCGCCACGTAGTAGGCGAGAAGAGCCTCTTCTTGTTCGCGACGCACCTTGGTGTCGATCCCCGTCGCGAGCATCCACGCGATGTCCTGCAATGGATTCGAAATCATGATCGCTTGCCAATCGACGAGAACGACCGGCTTCAGACCCGGTTTGCCATCTCCGAACATGGCGTTGTCCATTCGGGCATCGCCGTGAATGACGGTCATTGTTCGCTCTGCCATCAACTGATGGATCCTGCGGAGGGACTGAACGTAGTGTTCGATGTTGTCGCGCAGCTCCTGGGTCATGCAGTAGCCGAAGTTGGCGAGTGCGGGATGCCACGTTCCTTCGACACTCGGAACGAAGGGTTCGACGTACGAGGTGTTGATCTGCATCATGTTCTTGAACTTGCCCTCGTACTTGCCCCAGTACTTCGCGTGCAGCGGTGCCAGGGCATCGATGACCATCTTCGCCTCGTCGACGGTGATCCCCTTCACCTGGTCACCTGCGCGGTACTGGTTGAGGTCTTCGAGGACGACGATGTTGCTGCCGTTGTCGTAGTCCATGCCGGCGAAGTAACACTCGGGTTTCGGGGTCGAGACTTCGGGTGCGACTTCGTTGAAGAAGACCACCTCGCGCTCGTACATGTTGAGATTCGCTGCAATCGCACGGTTCTCGGGAACGGGGTGTGCGAACTTGATCACGACGCTCGCCGGGCCCGCGCCATCCGCGTGCGCGTACTTCAGCGAAACACGAAGCACCATGCCGAGAAGACCGACGCCATCGCCGATGAAGCCGACGTCAAAACCTGACACCTCGTTGCCGGCCGCGAGTTTTCCGGCTGTACGCAGCGTCGTGGTGAACCATTCACTCGACAACTGCTCGGGTTGAATCGGAAAATTTGCCACTGTCTCTCCCCTCAATGAGTACGTGTGGAGACACGATCTTCGCCCGTGACGGCCTCCCCCGTCAACAGCCACGACGTCGAATGCGGTGTCGTAGAGTCACGGCGTGCGAATCGGTCTCGGAATGCCACAACTCGGCTTTCACGTGACGGGGCGCTGTGTCGCCTCTTTCGTACGATCGGCCGATGCCCTCGGCTACGCAAGCCTGTGGGTGCAAGAACACCTCTTCTATCCGATCCGCAATACATCCCAGTACTCGGGCAAGTACGGCACCGAGGTTCACGGTGCGTACCGCAGCTTCTTCTCACCCTTCGAGCTTCTTTCCTTTGCCGCTGCAACGTCCGAACGATTGACGCTGGGAACCAGCGTCGTCGTTGCCGGTTACCACCGTCCGGTCGAATTGGCCCAGCGCGTCGCGACTCTCGATCAGTTGAGCGAGGGACGTGTGGTGTTGGGCATCGGAGCAGGTTGGTCAGCCGACGAACACGCACAGTCCGGCGTCGACTTTGCGACCCGCGGTGACCGCCTCGACGAGTTCATCCCGGCACTCGTTCGGTGTTGGGGCCCCGACCCCGTCGAGTTTCACGGCTCGCACTTCACCATTCCGACAGCGGAGGTGCAGCCGAAACCCTTCGGTGCGCGCCGACCGCCTTTGATGTCGGGCATGCGCAGCGCCGCCGGCCTGCGCCGTACCGCGCGTCACTTCGACATGTGGAATCCCACCGTCGGCACGGGTATCCCGATTGCCGACAATCTCTCCTGGCTGCGTGAACACCAACCTGAAGGCGCCGCGCCAATGCGACTTGTGACCCGCGTGTACGCCGCGCGGCCCGCCGGCAGCGACGACGGAGTTGCTGATGGTCTCGACCGCATCCGTGCGGGACTCGACGAGTCGCGTGCTCTCGGCGCCGAAGAGGCAATCATCGAATGCGGCTTCTGGGCGGCCATCACCAATGAACGGGACTGGGAGGCGCTCCCCGAGCAGCTGGCCGAGGTCGTCGACGACTACCGCTGAAGCGCCGGAGTATCACCGCTCGGGCGAATACGGCTGATTTCGCGCCACCCGAAGGAATTCGTTCGTCGCAACCGTGAGTCCGCCGTCGACCCAAATGACCTGACCGGTGATGTACGCCGAGGCGGGCGTGCAGAGAAAGACGATCGCGTCGGCAATATCGCGTGGTGTGCCCCACCGACCGAGGGGAAGAGCGCGGCCGCCAACCTTCGAATCATCGGGGTCAACTCGACCGCTGCTTCCCTCGGTCACGATGCGACCCGGTCCCACTGCGTTCACCCTGATGCCGAGGGGGCCGAGTTCGACGGCGGCCTGCTCGGTCAGTGCGATCACTGCGGCCTTCGACGACGGGTAGATGCCGGTGGCCGTCGCGATTGCGCGCGCGGCCGTCGACGCAAGGTGCACGATCGACCCACCGCCGCTCTTTGCCATCAGCGGTGCAACCGCCTTGATCCAGATCAGCGGTGCGATCACGTTCACCCGCAGCACATCGACTGCCTCGGTGACCGGAGTGTCGAGCAGTGGCGTGAACCGCCAGATTCCCGCATTACTGACCAGCACGTCACAACGTCCCAGCCCACCGATGAAGTCACCCACGGCGACTTCATCGCATACATCGAGTCGCGTCGCGCGACCGCCGACGAGTTGCGCGGTCTCGGCGGCGGCGTCACCGTCGAGGTCGACACATTCCACCGTGTACCCGGCGGCGGCGAGCGCAATCGACGTCTCGCGACCGATGCCCCGTCCCGCGCCCGTGACGATCGCGACCTTCTTCCCGCCGCCGTTGTCGCTCATGGTTTCTCCGTCCCTGTTCGTCACTTCGGTTCTTTCGGCAGACCGAGAACGCGCTCAGCGATGATGTTGCGCTGAATCTCCTGTGATCCTCCGGCGATTCGGTATCCGGGCGCACCGAGAAACTGTTCCGACCACGCGTATGTGCCCCATTCGCCGACGTCGGCAACGAGACGCGGGCCGAGCAACTGCGCGGCAAGGTCGCCGGTGCGCGTCAGGTTCTGGGTGCAGTACAGGCGACCGATCGAGCCTTCGGGCCCGGGTTCTTCGCCGGCCTCGAGGCTTGCCGCAACGCGGTGCTCGTTGAGTTCATGGATTCGAATGTGCGACCACCACGACACGGTTGCATGACGCAGAAACGGAGAATTCGCGACACCCATTCGCTTGGCGAGAGCCAGCATCCTCGGAACGGCGTCGGCGCCGAGATCATTCGATGCAATGCGTTCCGCGGACAGCGTCGTGAGTGCAACGCTCCACCCCGAACCTTCGGGTCCCAGCCTGTACTCGTCACCAAGACGTACGTCGTCGAGGAAGACCTCGCTGAAGCTCGACCCTCCCGACATCTGACGAATCGGACGAACCGTCACGCCGGGCGCGTCGAGGGGCACCATGAACGCGGTGAGCCCCGCATGCTTCGCGACCGTCGAATCGGTTCGGCACACCGCAAGGCCCCACTCGGAGAATCGCGCTCCGGATGTCCACACTTTTTGGCCGTTCAGGACCCACTCATCACCGTCACGCGTTGCCTTCGTTGCCACACCGGCAAGGTCGGACCCGGCGCCCGGTTCCGAGAACAACTGGCAGCACATCTCGTCGGTGCGCAAAAAAGCCCTGTTCCAACGGGTCTTTTGGGCATCGGTCCCCCACTTCAGGATGGTGGGCGGAATCAACTTTCTCGTCACTTCGAAGATTTCCGAACGACGTGGAACGTCGAAGTGCCGTTCTTCCTCGTCGAACGCGCGTGCATAGATCGCCGGGTAACCGAGCCCACCCTCTTCGATCGGCCACGAGATCGCGCCCCAGCCCGCATCGAACCGTGCTCGTTCCCATGCCTTGCCGGCTTCGACCAATTCGGTTTCGACGGCGTGTTCGAGATTGTCGAACAACGCGACCGAATCGCTTCCTTCGCCCCACGCATTGTCGTGGGATTCACGGGGTGACGCCACACCCGCCAGCCACTGACGCGCGTCGGCACGAAACTCTTCGAGTGTCGGGAGGTTCTTCGGTTGCAACACAGCCGCTCCTTCCGTGCAAGAGGCCCGACGTCGCAACCAAGAGTTGGACGCCTGCGAATTAGGCTAAGTGCGTGATCGAACCTCGTACAAACTCGCCGCTCGAATTCGTGAAGATCGACCAGCCAATGGAGAGGGTGGTGCGCATCACGCTCGACCGACCGGGCGCCAACGCGGCAAACACCCAGGTGCTGAAGGAACTGCATCTCGCTTTCGACGCGGTGCACGATGCGTCCGACATCGATGCGGTTCTCCTCACCGGCGCGGGAAAGGTCTTCTGTTCCGGCAACGACATCCACGAGTTCGCACAAATGGACTCCGAATACGCGGCGGAGTTGATGTACCGCGTTCGACGGGCGTTCTGGGCCCTGCACGACTGTCCGGTGCCGGTCGTTGCACGGGTCAACGGCGTTGCATTCGGTACCGGACTCGCCCTTGCATCGCTCTCCGATGTCGTCATCGCCTCCGATCGTGCCGTCTTCGGTCTGACCGAACTCGACGTCGGAGTTCTGGGTGGGCTCAAGTTCGCCCGCCGGTTGGTTCCCGAACATGCCGTTCGACGGATGTTCTTCACCGCCGAGACGTATTCCGCCGAGCAGTTCAAACAGTTTGGGGCCGCCATCACGGTTGTTCCCCACGATTCACTCGACGAGGAATGCGAGAGGATCCTGCGGACGATCGTCGGCAAGGGCAGCGTTGCCTTGCGCATGGCCAAGCAGTGCATGAACGCCGTCGAGCATCTCGACTTCCGTACCGGCTACGAATACGAACAGACATTCACGATTCGCATGTCGGATCGACCGGAATCGAAGACCGCGGTGCGAAAGGTCATCGATGACATCGAGGCGCGCAAGCGGGCGAAGGCCAACAAGTGAAGGTGCGCAACACCGCGGGTGACGAGTTCGACATCGCCCCGAACGCCTATCTCTTTGACGCCGATCTGACACAGGTCGACCTTGCGAACGCCGATCTCACCGGTGCGAGTCTCACCGATGCATGTCTGCGCAAGACCAAACTGACCGGTGCCCAGTTGGCCGGTGCCGATCTGTCCGGCGCCGACCTGCGTGGCGCAATTCTTCGAGGTGCAAATCTCACCGGAGCCGTGCTGAGTGGCGTGTCGTACGACCCGAAGCGAACCCTGTGGCCCGACGGTTTTTCACCGCCGCCCAACACGCCGCGCTGACGCTGCTCCTCGAATCACCTTCCGGTCACATCACGACGATGCCGCGACCGACGATGTCGCCGGCCTCGAGGTCGTCGTACGCCTGATTGACCTCGTCGAGGGTGTAGCGGTTGGTGACCACGCGAGACGGGTCGTACACGCCCTTCTTCGTCAGCTCGAGAAGCGCCGCCATGTCGCTTCCGGCGCGGGCGCCGTAGCTGCCGAGGATCTGAATCTTTCGTCGCACCGTGTGGAGAATGGGGATCCGTGCGACCTGATCGCGCGCGGCGAGACCGACCATCACGAGACGACCCATGTCATCGAGCATCATCACGGCGTTTTCGATCGTGTCGGGTCGACCCAGCGCTTCAAAGACCACGTCGACTCCACGACCGCCGGTCAGCTCGCAAACCGCATCAATCGGGTTCGTCTCTCGTGAATTGACGATGTCGGTCGCCCCGAGGTCTGCCGCGGCAGCGAGCTTCACCGCGTTGACGTCGACGGCGATGATGCGCGACGCACCGAAGGCCTTCGCGATTCCGATGATGCTCGAGCCGACGCCTCCGCAGCCGATGACCGCCACCGTCTCACCAACCTTCAATTGGGCGGTGGTGCGCACGGCACCGATTGCGGTGAATCCGCTGCAGCCGAGGATCGCCGCATCGAGGAGGTCGATCCCCTCGGGAAGCGGATGGATGCCGCGAACCGGCGCGACGCAGCGTTCCGCAAGTCCGCCCATCGAGTACTGCGCAACGGCCTCGCCGTTCGGCCGTCCGAGGCGCGAAGTGCCGTCGTAGAGATGGCCCGAGAGCCTGTTGAACTGAAAGAAGGTCTCGCACAGTTCTTCGTGTCCGTCTGCACAATGACGGCACGTGCCGCAGGGCATGATGAACGTCCCGACGACGGCCTGGCCGACGCTGAAGCCCGGCGTCTGGGGACCTACCGCTTCGACGATGCCCGACACCTCGTGTCCAAGGACGCACGGCGTCGGAAACAGCACGCTTCCGTGAACGACGTGGAGATCGGAGTGGCAGACCCCGCACGCTGCCACCTTCACGAGAACCTCTCCCGTCTTCGGTTCCGGATCGACAAGATTTTCCACTGCGAATCTCGCACCGATCGTTTGGAGCACTGCTGCCCTCATGATTGTGTTCCTTTCATCGGCGCGATCCGCGCCTTCAACTGTTTGCGATCGAGCTTGCCCATTGGATTGCGTGGAAGTTCCGGGATGAACCGGATGTCGCGTGGCACTTTCGGTCCCGCGAGACTTCTTTTCGCCTCTTCGATCACGAAGTCGGCACTCATGTCGATGTTCGAGGACACGATGAAGGCAACCGCCTTTTCTCCCATGATGTCGTCGGGCGCACCCACCACGGCCGCATCGGAAACTCCGGGAACGCGCAACAACACTCGTTCGATCTCGGCGGGATACAGATTCACACCGCCCGACACGATGAGATCCGCACTGCGACCGGTGATGAACACATAGCCGCTCTCGTCGACGTGGCCAATGTCGCCGAGCGTGAAGACACCGGGTCGCAGATGGGCTGCGGCGGTCTTTTCCGGATCGTTCTGGTACACAACCCCGCGGCCCGTCGCGTCGGCAAAAAAGAGCCTGCCTGTCGTACCGACGGGCAACTCGATGCCGTCGTCGTCGACGACGACGGCGGTGAAGCGCGACGAGCACCGGCCCACCGATCCGGGGTGCTCCAACCACTCGTGTGAGTCGATCGTGCAAACGGTCCCTGATTCGGTGCCCCCGTACCGCTCTTCGAGCACGGGACCGAACCAATCGATCATCCTGCGCTTGACCTCGGGCGGACACCACGACCCGGTGTGATCGACGAAACGCAACGACGACACGTCGAATCTCTTGCGATCGGCATCGTCGAGTTGAAGGAGCCGAAGAAAGTGGGTGGGCACGAACGTCGCGCCGGTGACGGAGTGTTCCTGGATTGCACGTAGCGCCTCGATCGGATCGAACTGGCGCATCGCGATGAGGGGACGTCCGGACGTCAGTCGGCGCAACGAACCGAGGGGTCCAGCGTGGTAGAGCGGCCCCACCGTGAGAAACGGCCCGGCATCGACCGGCTCGGGGTACGCGGCGATGTAGTCCTCGATCGTCGAAGCGAGATTCTGCGGGGTCAACACTCCCTTTGGAAAGCCCGTCGTGCCCGAGGTGTACAGCAAATTCGCGGCGGCACCCCGGGTGAGATCGACAGATCCCGTGTCGAACGTGAGCAGCCATTCGCGAAACCCGATGACGTGCGGTGCGGGGGGCTCCGATCCACCGTCGATGTCGCCGATTAAGACGTGCGGTACACCCACCGTTGAAGCCGCCGCCGTGACGGCATCGACCGTCGTCGAGTCGCACACGACGGCCTCCACCCGCGCATCGGCAAAGACGTACTCGAGTTCGCTCGGCGTGAGGTGAAAACTCACGGCGGTGAGTTCCACCCCGGCATAGCGGGCCATCAGAAACACGAGAGCGGCATCGACGCTGTTTCGCATGACGACGGCGACTCGCGACGATGAGTCGAGTTGCAGACTGTCGAGAGCACGCACCGACCGCTCGCAGAGATCAGCAAGATCGGTCCAACCGAGCGAACTCTTCAAGTCGCTGAGGGCGACCTGGGTTGGTCGCTGCGCCGCGACGCTACGAAGAAGTTCGGTCACGCTGACGACCTGCGTCGATTCGATCCATGAGCCACTTGTGGAAGTGCCGGATCCGACTCTCTTGGTAGAGAGTCACTTCGAGCCCTGCCGGTGGGGCCGAGCGCAAACCACGTTGCACCGCCGCGATATTCGTCGAGTCCTGATCGAGAATGCGACCCGTGATACCGAGGACGCCGGGCTTGGTCCACGACTCGTCGGGTCCGAGAAGAATTCGCTCGGCTGGTTTTGGTCGCTCGCCCGAGAACGGAGAGATGAGCATGACCTCCATCACCGACCGCTCGTGGTCGTCGCCGTACGGCGTGAAGCGATACACCGCGCGCTGAAACGCGGCCCACGGGTGAAAGTTGGGTAGGAGCGTGTACTCCATTGCATCGATGAGTTCCGCATCGCTCACCGTGTCGGCCTCGTCGCCGATGGCGGGCCGCAGTTGGTCACGACCAACGATGGCGGCGAAGGACCGGAGTGTCTCGCCCTCGGGGAGAACGATGATCGCGTCTTCCCCTTCGCGGATGTCGAGCATGTTGTCGAGCATTTCCTGTTCGGTGGGTGTCCACTTCAGAAGTGGGCTCGGTACACCGCTCGGGTGAAGTGCACGACTGAAGTTGCCGTAGCAGTCGTACTGGGTGTTGACGTCACCGAGGCGCACCATCTGCTGCGGGTGCGTCGCTGCAACGTGGAAGGACTCCATGAAAGCTTCCTCGACGATTTTCCAGTTCGCCTCGAAAATCTTCGCCACATGTGCCTCGACGAATCGGGTCTCGAAGTGCCAGGGAGCGGAGTGCTCGATCATTTCTCCCATGTACTCCTCGAGCGTTTCGCCGCCGGGCGAAGGATTGATGAAGACGAATCCACCCCAGCGACCCACACCCACCGACAAGAGACCGAGTTCGTCGCAGTCGACATGCGGAAAATCCCACTCGGTCGGCACGTACGCGAGGCTGCCGTCGAGGTTCCAGGTGAAGCTGTGGAAAGGACACCGCAGGACCGGGGTCCACGTGGACTGCGTCAACAACTGGCGACCCCGGTGCCGACAGAAGTTCCAGTAGGCGCGGATTTCGTCGGGTGCACTGCGCACGACGAGGAACGACATGTCGCAGATTTCGTAGACGAACGTGTCGCCCACTTCGGGAATGTGTTCCTCGCGGCACGCCATCTGCCACGTGGTGCGCCACATGTGCCGCTTTTCGAGTTCGTGAAACTCCCGTGAGATGTAGCGCTCGACCGGGATGGAGTCGCTTCCGTCGTAGAAGGGCTTTTCCTCGTAGAAATGCCGGGGTGGCTTCACCCTGTCGGTGTCGAGGATCTCGCGATACGTCGGTCCCGGTGACCGATTGAGTCTGACGGGGGTTTCTTCCATGCTCATGAAACCACCATGCTCATGAACCCACCGTCCCGTCGGTTGTTTGCTTGAGGACGACGTTGCGGAATCGGCGGTGGTCCTTCAACGTGCTCGGCTCGCGTGGGCCGTCTCCGATCCATCCGCACAGATTCGGGCACACGAGGAAACGATCGCCCGACACCCAGCGGCCCGTGCTGTCGTAGACGCCCACCTTCTGTCCGTCGGTCACGCGAACGCCGTCACCGCACAGCTCGTAGAGCGCGAGCGTCAACGGATGGCGCATACCGCGACTCGAATCCTGCTTCGAACTCTGCTTCGAACCTTGCTTCGAACCTTGCTTCGAACCTTGCACGGAACCCTCCATTTTCCGCTCCCATCTTGCCACCGTCCCACACAAAACAGGACGGCTCGCCGGTCGACACCACGGATAGTGTTTGCACATGGCTGGTTCCGAACGATGCTCGGTGCTGAGTGTTCGTGACTGGCGAGCACTCGACGAGAACGGGCGTCGCCAATTCTGTGCGCGAGGATTGGCCGACATCTTCGACCCCGCGCTTCGGTCCTCCATCGCCGATCTGGTCGACGACGTGCGTCGCAACGGTGACGAGGCCGTATGTCGGGCTCTTGCGAAGTTCGACGGTGTCACGCTGAGGCCGGAACAACTCACCATCTCCGCCGACGCGATCTCGTCGGCGAAGGTCCCCGACGAACTCGAGGCGGCACTGACCCACGCCATCGCCAACCTGCGTCGCTTCAACGACGTCGTCATGGAAACCGCGGCCGACTGGACCACCCAGATCCAGCCCGGTCTCGTCGCCGGAGAGCGCGTTTCCCCCATTTCCTCGGCCGGGCTCTTCGTGCCGAGCGGCAAGGCTTCGTACCCGTCGGTTGCCTACCAACTCGGCGTTCCCGCGGTCGTTGCGGGCGTTCCCGACATTGCCCTCCTCGTTCCACCCCAACCCGGTGCAGGCGGCGACGTCGACCCGGCGGTTCTCGTTGTCTGTCGCATGCTCGGTATCTCGCGCGTGTACCGCGCGAACGGCCCCGCAGGAATCGCTGCGCTTGGTTTTGGCACCGAATCCATCTCGCCCGTGCGCAAGATCGTCGGCCCCGGCAGCCCTGCTGTCACGTGCGCGCAGGTCGAAATGCAACGTCACGGAGTGGCAACCATGATGCTGCTCGGCCCGACCGAAAGCCTCGTCATTGCCGACGATTCGGCCGACCCCGTTCGCCTTGCCGCCGATCTTCTGATCGAGGCCGAACACGGCACCGACTCCTCCGTTGTTCTCGTCACCACGTCGACCGAGCTCGTTGACCGCGTCGATGCCGAACTCGAGCGGCAATTGGCCGCGCTCCCCGATGTTCGTGCAACCGCGGCGCGCGCCTCGCTCGGCCCGAATGGCGGGGCCGTCATCGTCGGTTCGCTCGAGGAAGCTGCCGACGTGGCCAATCGTTACGCGCCCGAACACCTGCAGGTCGCCGTCGCCGACGCGGTGACCGATCGCCTCGTCGACTCGTTGGTCAACGCGGGCGAGATTCTCGTGGGACAGCACACACCCTTCAGCGCCGGAAACTTCTTGATCGGTTGTCCTGCGTCTTTGCCCACCAGTGGATTTGCGCACGTGTCGTCGGGTATCACCGCGGCCGCTTTCCTGAAGCGAACTGCCTGGGCACGGTCGGATGAGGCGGCGTTGCGCGACATGGCGACATCGATCGTCACCCTTGCCCGGCACGAAGGTTTCCCCGCACACGCAAACGCCATCACCAACCGCTTCGGCGCGAAGGAACAATCATGAGCCTGAAAGACACCATCAAAGCCGACCTCACCACCGCAATGAAGGCGCGGGACGAAATGTCGACATCAACCTTGCGCATGGTGCTGTCCGCAATCACCAACGCTGAGGTTGCGGGCGACCAAGCAGTCACGCTCGACGACAACCAGACGGTCGCCGTTCTCCAGAGCGAGGCGAAGAAGCGTGCCGAAGCCGCGCAGATCTATGCCGATGCGGGGCGGTCGGAAGCGGCCGCAAAGGAACGCGCCGAGCTTGCGGTCATCGAGCGCTACCTACCGGCCGCGATGAGCGACGACGAACTGAACGCCATCATCGGCGAGGAAGTCGCGAAGGCGAAAGCCGCCGGTGCAGAGGGTGGCAAGGCGATGGGTGCGGTCGTGAAAGCCGTCCGCGAGCGCGCGGGCAGTGGTGCCGATGGTTCCCGCATCGCCGCGGCAGTCAAGGCCGCACTCGGCTGACCTCCGAATCGGGAATCAGACCGAAACCAACAGTTCTCCGTCGCGTGTGGTGACGTGGACCGTCGAGTCCTCGCCCGCCTTGCCCTCGAGGATCAACACCGCCGCGCGGTCGGCAATCTCGCGCTGGATGACCCGCTTGAGCGGGCGTGCCCCGAAGTCGGGGTCGAAGCCCTTGTCGGCAAGGAGTTGTTTCGCCTCGGCCGACACGTCGAGTGTGATGCGACGATCGGCCATCCGGTTGATCAGGTGTGCCAGTTGGATGTCGACGATCGCACCGAGATCGTCACGGCTCAGCTCGCGGAATCGCACGATCTCGTCGATGCGGTTGACGAACTCGGGTCGGAAGTACTCGACGGGGTCGACCGGCAGGTTGCTCGTCATGATGAGGACCACGTTCGAAAAGTCGACCGTGCGTCCCTGGCCATCGGTCAAGCGTCCGTCGTCGAGCACCTGCAGGAGCACGTTGAAGACCTCGGGGTGTGCCTTTTCGATCTCGTCGAGCAGCACGACGCTGTACGGCCGGCGGCGCACCGCTTCGGTGAGCTGTCCACCCTCGTCGTAACCGACGTAGCCGGGCGGTGCACCGATGAGACGACTGACGGAGAACTTCTCCATGTACTCGGCCATGTCGATGCGCACCATCGCGCGCTCGTCGTCGAAGAGAAACTCGGCAAGCGCACGGGCAAGTTCGGTCTTGCCGACCCCGGTCGGTCCGAGAAACATGAACGAACCAATCGGCCGCTCGGGGTCGGAGAGTCCCGCCCGGCTGCGTCGCACCGCGTTTGCCACCGCTTCGACCGCTCCGTCCTGGCCGATGACCCGTCGATGGAGAAGGTCCTCGAGATGGACGAGTTTCTGCATCTCGCCCTCCATCAGGCGGCTCACCGGAACTCCCGTCCACTTCGACACAACCTCGGCGATGTCCTCTGCGTCGACTTCTTCCTTCAGCATGCGCTTCGAAGCCTGGAGTTCGTCGAGGTGAGTGGTGGCCGCCGAAATGCGGCGCTCGATTTCGGGGATACGCCCGTAGCGGATCTCGGCCGCCTTTTCGAGGTCCGTCTCCCTCTCGACGACGCTGCGCAACGATTCGAGTTCCTCTTTCAGCGTTCGAATCGCCGCGATCGCCGAACGCTCGGACTCCCAGTGCTGTTTCATTTCGGCCGTTTGTTCCTGCAACGACGCGAGCTCGTCATTCAGGGTCTCGAGCCTCTCGCGCGATGCGGTATCAGTTTCCTTTTCGAGTGCGACCTTTTCGATTTCAAGTTGCAACATGCGTCGTTGAACGACGTCGATTTCGGTCGGCAGCGAATCGATCTCGATGCGCAGCTTGCTCGCCGCCTCGTCGACGAGGTCGATTGCCTTGTCGGGAAGGAATCGGTTCGTGAGATATCGGTTCGAGAGAACCGCTGCGCTGACGAGTGCGTTGTCCTGAATGCGCACGCCGTGGTGCACCTCGTATCGCTCTTTCAGACCGCGGAGAATGGCGATCGTGTCCTGCACGGTGGGTTCACCCACGTACACCTGCTGGAACCGTCGCTCGAGGGCGGGATCCTTCTCGACGTACTTGCGGTACTCGTCGAGTGTCGTTGCACCGATCATCCGGAGTTCACCACGTGCGAGCATCGGCTTGATCATGTTGCCGGCGTCCATCGCCCCTTCGGCTCCGCCGGCGCCGACGAGGGTGTGCATTTCGTCGACGAAGGTGATGACATCACCCTCGGCGTCGGTGATTTCCTTCAGTACCGCCTTCAGGCGTTCCTCGAACTCACCCCGGTACTTGGCGCCCGCCAACATCGATCCGATGTCGAGCGCGACGAGCCGCTTGTTCTTCAAACCTTCCGGGACGTCACCGTCGGCGATTCGCCGCGCGAGGCCTTCGACGATGGCCGTCTTGCCGACACCCGGTTCGCCGATGAGGACCGGATTGTTCTTGGTGCGGCGCGACAGGACCTGGATGACCCGGCGAATTTCGTCGTCGCGGCCGATGACGGGGTCGATCTTGCCGTCGCGGGCGCGCGCCGTCAGGTCCTGCCCGTACTTTTCGAGTGCCTGGAACTGTCCTTCGGGATTCGGTGACGTGACCCGGTGCGACCCACGGATGCGACGGATCGCCTCGAGCAGTTCGTCGCTGCCGATTCCTACGCGCTGGTTCATTGCGTAGAGAAGGTGTTCAACCGACAGGTAGTCGTCACGCAGGTCCTTTCGGACCTTGTCGGCATTGGCAAAGACGTTGTTCAGCTCGCGGTTCATCCGCGGCTCCTCGCCGCCGTAGGCGTTCGGCAACTTGCCGATCGCATCGTCGGCCTTGTTGCGCAGAGCGAGTGGCGCGACCCCGACCGTCTGCAGGACGGCCGGCACGATGGTTCCGTCTTGTCGCAACAGTGCCGCCATCACGTGGTCGGGGGTCAACTCGGGGTTGCTACGGCCGCGCGCGTCTTCCATCGCGGCAGTGACGGACTCTTGGGTCTTCTGGGTCCACTTCTTCGGATCGATTGCCATGTCGTCAACGTCCTTTCTGAATCTCAGTAGCGGGTCTCAGTAGCGATCACGATCGAAAATGCTCGGTCGTTGTCCGAAGACGACGACCGCCTGGCGCAACGGAACGATCTCTCCGCGAGCGGACTCACCACTCGCCGTCGCGCGAAGCTCGGCAATCTGCCGGCGAAGCTCGGCGACTTCGTCTTCCAACTGCATCACCATCCGGATGCCCTCGAGATTGAGACCCTCGGCGGCGAGTTGGGCGATGCGTCGCAAACGGGCGATGTCGGCGTCGGTGTAGCGACGGTTCCCGCCCGTCGTGCGTCCGGGATTGACGAGGCCACGACGTTCGTAAATGCGCAAAGTCTGTGGATGCATGCCCGCCAACTCGGCTGCGACCGAAATGACGTACACGGTCTCTTGTCTCGAGCGATTCCCTGCCATTTCCCCGACTCCCCTCAACGACCTCTCGGATTGACGGCAACCTTTGCGAGTTCTTCGATGACCGAACGTTCGTCGTGGGTCAACTTCGCGGGCACGACGACGTCGACGGTGACGATGAGGTCTCCCGACTTTCCGTCGGTGATGATCCCGCGACTCTTCACCCGATGCTTCGTCCCCGACTGCGTACCCGCCTTGATCTTCAACTTCACCGACGGACCGTCGAGCGTTGGCACATCGACCTCGCCACCAAGTGCAGCTTCATGGAACGCAACGGGAACATGGACGAGCAGGTTCAACCCGTCGCGGGAAAACACCGGGTGGGTTGTCACCTTGCACTCGACGAAGAGGTCACCGGGCGGTCCCCCGCTGCGACCGGGAGCACCCCTGCCCTTCAAGCGAATGCGCTGACCGTTGTCGACGCCAGCCGGGATGCGTACCTTCACCTCGCGCGCACGGTGCTCGATTCCTGATCCGCGACACGACACGCACGGGTACTCGATGATCACGCCGCGGCCCTGGCAACGCTGGCACGGCGAGGAGAACGAAAAGAACCCTTGGTTGCTGTCGACGGCTCCACGACCGCCACACTGTGGACAGGGTTGCGGCGACGTACCCGCACGCGCACCGGAACCACTGCAACCCGCGCACGACGCCTCGGACGTGAGGTGAAGCGTGGTCGTGATGCCGTGTGCCGCATCGGCGAAGTCGAGCGTGAGCATCGCTTCGATGTCACCGCCCCGCTGCGGCCCGGTTCCACGCGCGCCACCTCGCCCACGACCGCCGAACATCTGACCGAGAAGGTCGCCAATGCCGTCGCCCATGTCGAAGCGAAATCCGCCGGGTCCGCCGTCACCACCGAAACCCATCGGTCCCATCGTGCGAACCTGGTCGTATTCCTTGCGCTTGTCCTCGTCGCCGAGAACGTCGTAGGCCGCCGACACCTCTTTGAAACGCTCTTCGGCGGAGGCGTTGCCGGGATTCGCGTCGGGGTGCAGTTCACGGGCGAGCTTGCGGTACGCCTTCGTGATCTCCTTCGCGGTAGCCGACTGCGACACGCCGAGCACCGCGTAGTAGTCCTTTTCGAACCACTCGCGTTGCGGTGCCATGCCGCTAGCCCTTCACCTTCACCATCGCGGCGCGAAGAACTCGACCCTTCCACATGTAACCGGTGCGCAACACCTCGACGACGACCGTCTCGCCGTTCGACTCGCCGTCGGCGGGTTCGTGCATCACCGCCTCGGCACATGCAGGATCGAACGGCTTGCCCTGCAGGTCGAGGGCCTCGAGACCCTGCTTCTGCAGGGCGCCGATGAGCGCCGACCAAATCGGCTCGACTCCATCGACACCATGCGAGAACGCGGCTTCGCACGCATCGAGAACCGGCAGCAGGGCCTCGGCGATCTTCCCCGTGGCACGGTCGATCTCGTCGGCAGTCTGCGTGGCAGCACGCTTGCGGTAGTTCTCGAAGTCGGCCTGCAGCCTCAGCGCAATGTCTTTGTATTCGTCGCGCTGGGCAAGAGCAGCGTCTCGTTCGGCAACGAGCGGGTCGACGGGTTCGGTTGGTTGCTCACCGGCCGACTCGACAATGGTCTCGTCGACGGGTGCGACAACCTCATCGTTGGTGATGTGTTCCGACATGGTGTCGAGTGATCACTTCTCGTCGACGATTTCGGCATCGACGATGTCGTCGTCACCCGGTGTCTGGCCACTCGCCGACGTGCCTGCTGCGTTGGTGTCGCGTGCCGCGGCTTCGTAGAGCTTTTGGCTGAAGGCCTGGCTCGCCGTCATCAACTTTTCAGTCGCGTTCTTGATGGTGTCGATGTCGTTACCGGCAAGCGCGACCTTCAGGTCGGCGAGCGGAGTCTCGACCGCCGCCTTTTCCTCGGCGCTCACCTTGTCGCCCTGATCGCGCAGAACCTTTTCGGTTTGGTACACGAGTGAATCGGCGTTGTTGCGCACCTCTGCCTCGGCACGACGCTTGCGGTCTTCGTCGGCATGAGCCTCGGCGTCCTTGATCATCTGGTTGATCGCGTCCTTGTCGAGCGACGACTGACCGGTGATGGTCATCGACTGTTCCTTGTTCGTCGCGCGGTCCTTCGCCGAGACGTGGACGATGCCGTTGGCGTCGATGTCGAAGGTGACTTCGATTTGCGGCACGCCGCGCGGTGCGGGCGGCAAGTCGACGAGCTGGAACTTGCCGAGCGTCTTGTTGTAGGCCGCCATCTCGCGCTCGCCTTGCAGCACGTGGATCTCGACCGATGGCTGCATGTCTTCCGCCGTGGTGAACACCTCGGTCCGACGCGTCGGGATGGTGGTGTTGCGCTCGATCAACTTCGTCATCACGCCACCCTTGGTTTCGATGCCGAGCGACAGCGGTGTCACGTCGAGGAGCAGAACGTCCTTCACGTCACCCTTCAGCACGCCGGCCTGAATGGCTGCGCCAACCGCGACGACTTCGTCGGGATTGACAGACTTGTTCGGTTCCTTGCCGGTGAGCGACTGCACGAGGTCCTGCACAGCGGGCATGCGGGTGGAGCCACCCACGAGAATGACGTGGTTGATCTGGCCCTTCGACAAGCCCGCGTCCTTGATGGCCTGTTCGAAGGGAATGCGGCAGCGCTCGATCAGATCGCTCGTCATCTCCTGGAACTTCGAGCGCGTCAATGTTTCGTCGAGGTGCAGCGGACCTTCGGGGGTTGCGGTGATGAACGGCAGGTTGATCTGCGTCTGTTGCACCTGCGACAGCTCGATCTTTGCTTTTTCCGCTGCTTCCTTCAGGCGCTGGGCGGCCATGCGATCGTTGGCGAGGTCGATGTTGTGGGCAGCCTTGAACTGCGCGACGAGCCAGTCAATGACGCGCTGGTCCCAGTCGTCACCGCCGAGGCTGGTGTCACCGTGCGTGCTCTTCACTTCGAACACGCCATCGCCGATTTCCAGCACCGACACGTCGAAGGTGCCGCCACCGAGGTCGAACACCAGAACGGTCTCGTCTTCGCTGCCTTTTTCCAGGCCGTACGCGAGCGCGGCGGCAGTGGGCTCGTTGATGATGCGCAGAACCTCGAGGCCGGCAATTTGGCCCGCCTCTTTCGTGGCGGTGCGCTGCGCGTCGTCGAAATACGCGGGGACCGTGATGACGGCCTGGGTCACCGTGTCACCGAGGTAGGCCTCGGCATCGCGCTTCAACTTCATCAGGGTGCGGGCGCTGATCTCTTGTGGTGAGTAGCGCTTGCCGTCGATGTCGTCGGACTTCCAGGCCTCGCCCATGTGGCGCTTGACCGAGCGGAACGTGCGGTCTGGGTTGGTGATTGCCTGGCGCTTGGCGACTTCGCCGACCAGCACCTCGCCGGTCTTGGAAAAGGCCACGACCGAGGGGGTGGTGCGGGCACCTTCAGAGTTGGGGATGACGACGGGGTCGCCTGCTTCGAGAACCGCGACGACGGAGTTGGTGGTTCCGAGGTCGATGCCGACTGCCTTTGCCATGGGGGTCTCCTGACTGTGTGGGCCACAAACTTGAGTGGTAGTGACTCAACTTTAGACGGGTTCTGCCGTGAGCGACAACCCGAGGGACAAAAAGTTGAGCAGGAGTGACTCAAGTCTCTGCACCTCTTTCTCTTTGCCGGTCGGGCGGCAAAGATGTCGGGATGCACGATCTCGTCGTTCGCAACGCCCACCTCGTCGACGGCACCGGTGCCCCGGGGAGGCCCGCCGACATTGCCGTGTCCGACGGGGTCATCACCGAGGTGGCCCCGAGCGTCAACGGGCAGGCCCGGCGGACCATCGATGCGGGCGGCATGCTCGTGACCCCCGGCTTTGTCGACATCCACACCCACTTCGACGGCCAAGCCACGTGGGACCCGATCCTTGCCCCGTCGTCACAGCACGGCGTGACCTCGATCGTGATGGGCAACTGCGGTGTCGGCTTCGCTCCCGCCAAACCGAACCCATCCGACCACGACTGGCTGATCGGTTTGCTGGAAGGCGTCGAGGACATTCCGGGAACGGCCCTCGCAGAAGGGTTGTCGTGGGACTGGGAAACTTTCCCCGACTACATCGCCTCGCTGCAGCGCCGCGAGTGGACGATCGACGTCGGAACGCAGGTGGCACACGCACCACTGCGCGCCTATGTCATGGGTGAGCGCGGTGCCGACCCGCACGAAGAACCGACCGCCGACGAACTTGGTGCGATGGTGCGTCACGTGCGCGAAGGGTTGCGCGCCGGCGCGCTCGGCTTCACCACCAGTCGTACCTACATCCACCGCACGAAGGCAGGACAGCCGCTCGGAACGCGTTTTGCGAGCGCCGACGAGTTGGTCGCGCTGACGTCCGCACTCACCGACGAAGGCACCGGCGTCATTCAGTTGATCTCGGATGCGTATCTCAGCGAGGACGAGGATCTGGCAACACGTGAAATGGCCTTGATGGAAGAGGTCGCGCGCGCCTGTGGTCGACCGATGTCGATGACCGTGCAACAGCCCATCGATGCACCCGATCGGTGGAAGCGCATGGTGGCGTGGACCATCGACGCCGCGTCGCGCGGCATCGACCTGAAGACACAGATCGCGCCACGTCCCATCGGTGTTCTGCACGGCCTCGATGCGTCGATCACGCCGTTCATCCTCTGTCCCACGTGGGCACTCGTGATGCAACTTCCGCGCGAAGCGCGCGTTGCGGAACTCTCGAAGCCCGAGGTGAAAGAGCGTGTTCTGCGTGAACATCCCGAGCAGTTGTCGCGCGCAACCGGTGTCCTGCACAACCTGTGCGCCGAATTCGGTCCGCTCTTCCCGATGACCGACCCCGTTGACTACGAACCGAGTCCCGAGTCGTCGATCGCGGGCATCGCCGCACGCGAGGGCCGCACACCCGCCGATGTCGCATACGACATGTTGCTGCGCAACGACGGGCGTCAGCTGCTGTACATGCCCCTCTTCAACTACGTGTCGGGCAACCTCGACGCGGTACGCGAGATGCTGCTGTCGCCGCGCTCCGTCATCGGTCTTTCCGATGCAGGTGCCCACTGCGGCGCGATTTGCGACGGGTCTTTCACGACCACCGCAGTCGCACACTGGTCGCAGAAGCGCAGCCGTGGCGAACGTCTGCCTCTCGAGTTCATGGTTCACCACGTCACTCAGCGCACTGCACAGCACGTGGGATGGCACGACCGCGGTGTCATCGCGCCCGGCATGGTCGCCGACCTCAACGTGATCGACATCGACCGCCTCGGTGCCGCACCACCGCGCCTCGTCAACGACCTTCCCGCCGGCGGACGGCGGTTGGTGCAGGACGCGCACGGCTACGTCGCCACCGTGAAGTCGGGAACGGTGACGTTCGAGAACGGTGAACACACCGGTGTGCTGCCGGGGCGTTTCGTTGCGGGCACGCGCGGCGAGCCTTCTACGATTCCCGTATGACCGGCACGCTCGTTCTTCTCCGCCACGGCCAAAGCACCTGGAACGAACTCAACCTCTTCACCGGTTGGCACGACGTCGAGTTGACCGCGCTGGGTGAGCGCGAGGCGACGGCCGCGGGTGCCGTGATGCGTGACGAAGGCCTGCGCTTCGACTTTGCCCACACCAGTGTCCTCACGCGCGCAGCGATGACCTGTCACCTCGCGCTCCGCGAAATGGGACAGGTGTGGCTGCCGTTGCAGCGTCACTGGCGCCTGAACGAACGGCACTACGGCGCACTGCAGGGTCTCGACAAGAAGGCGACTGCCGCACGACACGGCGATGAGCAGACGAACCTCTGGCGACGCAGCTTCGACGTCCCACCGCCGGCCGTCGAGTCCTCGAGCCCCGAGCACCCCGTCAATGACCCGCGCTACCGGTTCATCGACCGTGCCGCCCTCCCCGCGACCGAATGCCTGAAAGATGTCGTGGCGCGTGTCCTTCCGTATTGGAACTCCGAGGTCGTGCCGCAATTGCAGACCGACATGAACGTGCTCGTCACCGCCCACGGCAACAGCCTCCGCGCACTCGTCATGTATCTCGAGGGCATCAGCAAGGCCGACATCGCGGAGTTGAACATTCCGACGGGTGTGCCGCGTCGGTATGCATTCGACTCATCCATGAAGGTGACCGAGGTCGCCTACCTCGGTGACCAAGCCGCGATCGCCGCCGCCGCGGCAGCGGTCGCGAACCAGTCGAAGTGACGGTCCGATCACGATCCCGACGCGTCACTCGTCACGCGTGACGCTTGGCGCATTTGCACAAACTCATTTCGAAATCGGTTTATGCTCACCACATGGCCTCGAAAAAGACCCCTCTTCAGTACCTCGCCAAAGTTCCACTCTTCTCTTCGTGCAACGCCCGTGACCTCGGCAAGATCGCCAAGGCGTCCGAGCGCGTCACCCTGAAGGCCGGCACGACGATGATCACCCAGGGCACCGCAGGCAAGCAGGCCTACGTCATTCTCTCGGGCAACGCAACGGTGAAGCGCAACGGCAAGAAGATCGCCACGGCTCAGGCCGGCGCGATGGTCGGCGAATTGTCGCTTCTCGACCAGGGCTCACGCACTGCAACCGTTGTGTGTGACACCGATTGCGACGTACTCGTGCTCGAACAGCGCAAACTGCTCGCTGTCATCGACGAGGTTCCCGCCGTCGGCCACAAGCTGCTCGCGGCCCTCGCCACCCGAATCCGCGACCTCGATCGCGCGCACTACGGCTGAGCCGGCTTGTCCCCACTGTGGGACAAGCCAACGACTGGGCAAGTAGGGTTGCCATCGCTATGAGTAGCCCGAGTGCCCCCGTACAGAATGACGGCGCCCCGCGTCGTTTCAAGCCCCATCAGTTGTCGATTGCCATCGGCATCGGTGTCGGGTCCTTCACCGTGGTCTCGGGCATCCTGCCCCAGATCACCCATTGGCACGGCGACTCCGCCGTATCGCGCAAGGTGTTCGACGGCATCCCCGGTCCGCTGCAGGCCGCCTTCTACACCGTCATCCCCATGCTCATCGTCTGGGGATCACTGCGCTTCGCCGACCGCGTGCGCAACTGGGAACGTGGCGCGCCCGATCGTCGCCGCACCACCCCGAAGAACGTGAAGCGTCGCCTCGCCGACTACCGCGCGGGTGTCTACATGCGCACGCTGTTGCGCGACTCTGCCGCGGGTCTCATGCACTCGATGATCTACTTCGGATTCCTCGTGTTGCTCGGCGTCACCACGGTTCTCGAGATCGATCACCAGATGCCCGAGAGCCTGAAGTTCCTCCATGGCCGCGTGTACCAGGCCTACGCCATGATCGGCGATCTCGCCGGTGTCGTGTTCACGGCCGGCGTCGTGTGGGCGATTCTCCGTCGCTACGTGCAGCGGCCGTACCGCATTCGCATCAAGACGAAGCCCGAACACGCCGCGATTCTCGGCGTCTTGTTGGGCATCGGTGTCACGGGTTTCGGAGCAGAGGCGTTCCGCATCGCCGAACAGTCGGCGTCGGGCGTCGACATGGACTTCGAGAAGTGGAGCTTCGTCGGCTACCCACTCGCCCAGATCTTCGACGGAATGTCGGCCGGCACCCTCGAGAACTGGCACCAGATCTGGTGGGTCGCCCACGTCCTTACTTTCATCGCGTTCCTGCTGTTGCTGCCGATCACGATGCTGCGACACATTTTCACCTCGCCGCTCAACATGTACCTGAAGGACCGCGAACGTCCGAAGGGTGCAATGAAGGCGATGCCGAACCTCACCGAGACGTCGCTCGAGTCGTTCGGCGCGGCCGTCGTCGAGGACTTCACGTGGAAGCAGCTGCTCGACACCGACGCCTGCACGATGTGTGGTCGCTGCACCAGCGTGTGCCCCGCCCACGCCACCGGCAAGCCGCTCGACCCGCGTGAAATCGTGTTGAAGACCGGCGAGGTCATGGCTGCCACTGCCACGCATGCCGAGGGTGGCCGTGTGTCGCCGCCCATCGGTACCGATGCGGAGATCACGATCGGCGCAAACTCGCTCTTCGAGCGCATCACCGCAGAAGAAGTGTGGGCCTGTACTTCGTGCAAGGCCTGCGACGAGATCTGCCCCGTCAACATCGAGATTCTCGACAAGATCCTCGACATGCGTCGTTACCTGTCGCTGATGGAATCGAACTTCCCGGCGGAACTGGGCAACGCCTACCGCGCCATGGAAAACCAGGGCAACCCGTGGGGCATGAACCAAGGTGACCGCGCCGACTGGGCAAAGGATCTCGAAGTTGAAGTCGTCGATCCGGGCTCTCCGCTGCAGACCGAATACCTCTACTGGGTCGGTTGCGCCGGCAGTTTCGACGACAAGAACAAGAAGGTCACGCAGTCAATGGCCAAGTTGCTGAAGCGCGCCGGCATCGACGTTGCGATTCTCGGCCCCAGCGAAATGTGCACCGGTGACTCGGCCCGCCGCAGCGGCAACGAGTACCTGTTCCAGATGCTCGCCATGCCGAACGTCGAGATGCTGAACGGCATGGGCGTGAAGAAGATCATCACCCAGTGCCCGCACTGCTTCAACACGCTGAAGAACGAGTACCCGCAGCTCGGTGGCAACTATGAAGTCGTGCACCACAGCGAACTGCTCGAGCAACTCATCACGAGCGGCCAGCTCGACATGAGTGGCGCAACGCTCGACGACCGCATCACGTACCACGACTCGTGCTACCTCGGTCGACACAACGACGTCTACATGGCGCCGCGCAAGGTGGTCGGCAGCATCAAGGGTGTGCAGATCGTCGAGATGCCGCGCAACGGCACCAAGGGCATGTGCTGCGGCGCCGGTGGTGCCCGCATGTGGATGGAAGAGTCGATCGGCACCAAGGTGAACGACGAGCGTGCGCGCGAAGCGCTCAGCACCGGCGCAACCCGCGTCGCCACCGCTTGCCCGTTCTGCTACATCATGCTCGACGACGGCGTGAAGGCTGCCGGTGCCGAAGAGGACCAGGTCAAGGTTGCCGACATCGCGATCCACG
>JAGWWV010000073.1 GCA_018970175.1 Acidobacteriota bacterium | reverse complement strand
TGGTTCGACGCGAACTCCGTGCAGTTGTTTGCCGGTCAGTCGATCGTCATTCCCGCCGTCGGCTGACAGGCGAATCGGCCGTCGAGACGGCGGATTGACCCAGAAAACTTTTGAATCTTTGCGCCGACTCTGCGCTGGCTTCGGTGTGGCCCGATCGCCGCAACAAGGTTGCCCCGTCGTTCGTGTCGAAGGCTCCGATCTCCGTCACCGAACAACAGCCCTGTGGTTCAAGGCTTTGGCGAGCAACGTCAACGTTCACTTGAGGGTTTGGCTGAGGGTTTGTCTGCTGACCCAACCCGGATAGTTGCTGTACGCCAATGATTGCAAGGGTTTTCGCCCTCGAAAAAGCCTGCAACGCGAATTTTTTCTCCACAAAAACGGTCCTACCTTCGCAATGTCGCGGAGTCGGGATTTTCGTCTTCGTGTCGTACCACCAACTCCAAGCACACGGGGGGCGAACCGTGAAACACATGTCCTGGGGCAGGCCTGCGCCTGCGTCGGAACGCGTCATCGTTGACGCGCCGACTCATCTGCGTGACGCACTAACGCGTCCAATTGCGCGAGCGACGAGAGTCGCGCTCGCGTGCACCTTCGCTGCAATCACAGCGGTGCCGTTCGTTGCCATGCCGGTCGCCCCCGTCATGGCAACGAACGCATCACCGTCCTTCGACGCCGGTACGACGAACGACAACTCAGCGACAAACAACACGACGAAGACAAAGAACAACGCAACGACATCGACCACGCAGGAGACCTCGTCATCAGGTGACGAGGTCGGACAGACGACGACGACGTCGACCACCACGCCCGGTGGCTCGACAGTGTCTCCCGCACCGACGTACATCACACCGAACGTCACGATGACGCCGTCGTCCCCGTCGACGCCGAAGCAGAAGCGACGGTCCAAGGCGGTGTCCGTCTCGCCGATCGCCGAACCCGAGGGCTCGATCCCGTCCGAACAGTGGACCGATGCGTCACACAACGAGACATCGGCTCTTCCGGCCACGCCCCAGCTTCCCGAACCGCTTCAGGGTCTCGTTGTCGCTCCCGGAAACGGGAGCCTCGAGTTGTTGTGGGAGCCGTCACCGGCCGCGGAGTCCGTTTCGTCGTACTCGGTTCAGTGGAGCCTCGACGGCGGTCGCTGGACCGAATTGCCCCGTTCCTCGGAACCTCGAGCCAAGGTCAAGGGTCTGACAAACGGCGTTCTCGTCTTTGTTCAGGTGGCGGCGGAAAATGCGGCCGGACGCGGCGCGACCGTCGCGTCGTCGGGAATCCCCTCGGCTCCGGCGTCTTCACCGCGCAGCCCCGGCCGCGCAGCAACACCGTCGGCGGGTGACCCGTATGGGGACTCGGTCAAGGCGGATGCACCGACCGCGTATTGGCCCCTCACCGACCAGCCCGGGTCGACGTCCGCCGTCGATTCGCTTGGCGGACCATCCCTCAACGGCGCGGTGGCTTACGGCATGCCCGCACCGATCGGCGGAACCGGCGCCGCGTACCTGAGCCGCAGTGCGCTGACCGGTACGAACGGCGCGTCGATTCCGGCAACGATCGAAGCATGGGTGAACCTCGGCGCGGTGAACGGTGACTATTCCGTTGTTGCGTCGGTCGGCGGCCGGACCAACGGTTGGGAACTTCGCATCGATCCGATGGGAGCAGTCTCGATCGTTTCGTTCGTCGAAGGTGCCCAGTCCAGCGTCATCTCGGCGAACGGTGTGGTGATGCCAGGTTCCTGGCACCACATTGCGGCATCGACCGACGGCACGACGAACACGATCGTGGTGAACGGTCAATCGGTCGCAAGCGGCAACGCCACGCTGATGGGTGGCGCGTTTCGCTTTGGCGCCGACGCGTCGGGGGAGAACTCTCTCTATGGTTCCATCGCACACGTTGCGCTGTACCCGACGGGTCTCACCGTTGACCGCCTTGCGGCACACTTTGCCGCGAGTGGGTACCAACCCGGTGTTGGAACCTTGCCGACGGCACGCGCAGGGGACTCCTACGCGGTCATCAATTGGGCCGCGCCGGCAGAGACCGGTGGCGCGCGCATCATCGGGTACCGCGTCGAGGTGCGTGCACCCGGCAGCGAATGGACTGTCGCGGTCGACAACTCGTACTCGACAACAACTGCAGCGTTCGTCTCGGATCTCTCGGACGGAACAAAGCTCGTCAACGGTCGAACCTACGAGTTCCGCATTCGTGCCATGACGCAAGTGGGCCCGGGCGCACCCTCGGATGTCGTCTCGGTCACCCCGGTTGGAGTCTCGACCGCGCCGCAAAACGTCAACTTCACGAGCACGGGTAACGGACGCATCGAAGCGACGTGGTCCGCACCGGCAAACGACGGTGGAACGCCGGTCATCGCCTACCGCATCGAAGTTGCCGACGATGGCGCAACGTGGTGGACGCTTGCCACGGCGTCCGCCGATGCTCGATCGGTCGACCTCGGTGAGCTGTCACCGGGAACTCCGTTCGCCGACCGCGTGTATCACGTGCGGCTGCGCGCAGAGACCGCGAACGGTCTCAGCGAATCCTCGAACCGGTTCCTGGTGGCACCACGCCAGGCGATGCAGCCGCCCCAACCCGAACCCGTTCGCTCTGCTGCATTGCCGGACGCCGCGTTTGCGGTCCACTCCGCCGCACTCGATGGCGAAGTCGTGCAGGTGAAGTCGGCGATCCGCCTCTTCGCGCTCGGCGGTGTTCCGGGTCGCGTCGGTTCGTTGACCGCAACGCCGGGCAACGCCACTGCAGCACTCGCATGGACGGCACCATCCGACAGTGGTTTGACCGCGGTCACCTCGTACGTGCTGCAGTCGTCGACCGATGGCGGAACGTGGACGAACGTCGCGGGTTATGCGGGTAGTGCGACGTCGCACACGGTCACGGGTCTCGTGTCGGGGACGCGCTACTGGTACCGCGTGTACGCGGTGAGCTCGACCGGCAACGGCACGCCGTCGGTCGTCACGTTCTTCGCCATCGCGGGTTCGACTTCGGGCAACCTCGCTTCGGCTCCGGGTGGCACGAACGATTCGGCCGGAACGCTGCCCGACTCGGGAAGCGACACGTCGGCTGCGTATGCGGCAGCGGTGGCGGCCGACGGCCCGGTCGGATACTGGGCACTGAATGATGCCGCAGGTTCGACGACCGCGGCCGGCGCCGGAAGTGCGGCAGTGGCCGGCGTCGCGACGTCGGTGACCTTCGGCGGCGCATCGAACGTCTCGCCGACGGGGCAGACCGCAGCATCGTTCAACGGAACTGCGTCGCGCATTCTCGTGCCTGTCGCGACGGCGTGGAACACGTCGAGTTTCACGGCAGAGGCATGGATCAGGCCGTCGTCGTCGTGGACCAACTGGAACACGGTGTTCTCACGCGGCAACAGCCAAAACCCGTGGGGTTTGTGGGTGCACCCGAACGGCGTCCTGACCGCCCGAATTTGGGCGGCCGGTAGCAACCATGCCGTCGGAACGTCTCTGCCGGTCGTGCAGGCCAACACTTGGCAGCACGTTGCCGTCAGCTACGACGGCGCGTCGCTGTCGTTGTGGCACAACGGTGTCATCGTGGCGTCGCGTGCGATCAATCTTCCGCTCGACGCGGTCGATTCGTCTCTCACGATCGGTGTCGAAGATTCGGCAACGTCCTATTTCAACGGTCTCATCTCTCACGTTGCGCTTTACGGTCAGGCTTTGAGTGCGGCGCGCATGCAGGCTCACGTCCAGGCAGCGGGTCTTGCATCAAATGCGGTCGTTGCCCCGACGGTCGCACCCGGTGACGGCCAGGCGACCCTCACGTGGACAGCGCCGGCGTATTCCGCCGAAACCATCACGGGCTACGAGGTGCAATGGGGCACCACGCCGTCGTTGGGCACCGGCACGGCGCCGAACTACCCGACAACGGGTGCATTCGTCGTCGCGAGCGCGCGTTCGTACACCGCGACCGGTCTCACGAATGCGACCGAGTACGCCTTCCGTGTTCGTGCGATCAGCGCCTCGGGTGCGGGGCAGTGGTCGACCAACGTCGTCACGCTTCCGTTCGGTCAGGCCGCGGCACCCAACGGCCTTGCCGCGACGATGTCGAGCGGATCGATTGCTCTGTCGTGGACCGCCCCGACGACGACAACCGTCGGTCGCACGATCAGCACGGTCACCGGCTATCGCATCGAGCAGAACACGGGCACCGGTTGGGTGACTCTGTCGGGCAATGCGGGAATCGTAACATCGTTCACCGTCAACGGACGCCAGCTCGGGACGCTGGTGTCGTTCCGCGTGGCCGCAGTGACGACGACGGGTCTGGGTGAATGGGCGAACGTGTCGATCACGCCCACCGCCACACCGAGCGCGCCGCGCAACCTTGCCGCGGCCGCCGTGTCGAACGGTTCGGTGTCGTTGACCTGGGCCGCCCCGCTGACCGACGGGGGGTCACCGATCCTGTCCTATGCGCTCGACTACTGCACCTCGACCGGCTGCACACCGTCGACGGTGTTCGACGGTGCGATTCCGGCATCGGCGACGTCGTACACGGTGACCGGAATGACGAACCAGAACGGTGGCATCACGTTCCGTCTGCGCGCAACCACCGCTGCGGGTACCGGTGACGGTGCGCAGGTGATCGCCCGCACCGCGCCGATCGTCTCGATGCCGCAGTCGTTCACCGCGACTCCGGGTGCGGGAAACACGACCTACGGACCCGAGATCGCCCTGTCGTGGTCGGCGCCGTCACAACTGTTCGGCCAGACCACGATCGGCTACCGCTTGGATCAATCGACCGATGGTGGTGCGACATGGGCGACGATCCGTGATCTGTACACGGGGGCATCGACGCAGGTGAATGGTGTCGTTCCCGGCACGCGCTACACGTTCCGCATCGCGGCGATGACGTCGCTCGGCCTCGGGCAGTGGGCGAATGTATCGGCGACGGCTATCGGAGGCGCTTCGGGAACCACGACGATCGCGTCGGCGCCGGTCAACCTCACGGCCACCACCGATTCGGCGAACTCGGTCCTGCTCCAGTGGACCGCCCCCACCTACACGGCCGGCTCGTCGATTCTCGGTTATCGCGTCAGGTACGCGGCAACCACCGATTCCGACTCCGATTCGATGTCGGTGGTCGACAGTCTTTTGCCCCCGTCGGCGACGTCGTACCGGTTGAACGGTCTCACCAACGGAACCAATTACTTCGTTCGCGTGAACGCGGTGACCTCCGTCGGCAACGGCGACAACGCCGTGGTCGGATTCGTGCCGAGTGCCGTTCCTTCGGCGCCGGTGAACCTGGGTGCCACATCGACCGACGGCCAGGTGGCACTTACGTGGACCGCGCCACGCGACAACGGCGGCTACGGCGTCGCCGGATACCGCGTCGAGCAGTCGACCGACGGAGTGAACTGGTCGGTGCTCACCTTCGACACCGACGCGACCTCGCTCACGGTTCGCGGACTCGCAAACGGCACCGCCTACATCTTCCGCGTCGCCGGGGTTTCGCCGGTCGGCTTCGGACCCTACGCGACGATCACGTCGACACCTTCGGCGCGCCCCGCCTCGCCGGTCAACGCGGTGGCGACTCCGGGCAACCAAACTGCGACCATCACGTGGACCGCACCCAACAACATGGGAAGCGCCATCACCGGTTACGTCGTCGAACAATGCGTGTACACGGGCGGTTCGTACGACGCGCTCTGTGAACAGTTGAAAGACCCGACGAACGGTCAGCATCTCCAGTGGTGGAACGGAAGTTCTTGGATCGAGATCTGGCGTGTGATCGGCCGAAACACCGGATCGAGCAACACGACCTTTGTCGTCAACGGACTCGCCAATGGTCCGACGATTCCGTACCGGTTCCAGGTCTATGCAGAAAACGCCGCCGGACGAGGCTTGCCGTCGTCGAGTGCGTTCGTGAGTCCCGGCAGCGTGCCGGGAACCGTGCAGTCACTGAGTGCGACACCGGGTGACGGCAATGTCTTGTTGTCGTGGTCCGCTCCGCTCAGCAGCGGTTCGTTCACGCTCGGCGGGGCGCACGGCATCAACGGCTACCGCGTCGAGCGCAGCGCAGACAACGGCGCATCGTGGACACTCGTCAGCATCCTCGACGCCACCTACATCGGTGGGTACCACATGATCGGTCTCGTCAACGGAACGACCTACCAGTTCCGCATTTCGGCGTTCAACGACATCGGCAACGGGGCAACGACCGTCATCTCGTCGACGCCGTCCGCAACGCCCGGCTCGCCACGCAACTTCGCTGCAACTCCGAACGGGCGCTCGGTGACACTCACATGGGACGCACCCGACTACACGGGTGGGTCCGCCATCACGGGTTACCGGCTCTTCTTCTGCACCACGACGAACTGCTCACCGACGACGGCGGCAATGACCGACATCTCGCC